>NZ_CP064655.1:943750-1258333 GCF_018141525.1 Miltoncostaea marina | reverse complement strand
GTTCTCCGCCTCCACGAGCCTGCGTGGCGCAGCGACGGCGACGAACCCCGCGACCGTCGCCTCCTCCCCCGGCCAGGAGCACGCGGTGACGGTGACGGTGGGCGTGCCCGCCGGCGCCCGGGCGGCGGTCCACGGCGTCACCCTGCGGGCGACCGCCCCCGGCGGCGGTGCGCGCAGCATGACCACCCGCATCGCCGTGGCCGAGGTGGTCGACCCGCTCCCCGCCGCCCGCCGCAAGACGCGCGCGGTACGGCTCGACTGGCCCCGCGACCGGCGCGCCCGCTACTACAACGTCCAGGTCTTCCGCGGCCGCGCGAAGGTCGCGTCGCTCTTCCCGCGGGCCGACCGGCGGCTCGTGCGCCTGCGCCCGGGCCGGTACCGGGTGGTCGTGTGGAGCGGCATCGGGCCCATGCGCCACGGCCGCTACGCCGACCGGCCGTGGGTCGTGCGCACCGTGCGGGTGGCCCCCGGGCGCACGATCAGCGCCCGCGCCCGGCCGGTGCCCGTCCGCCTGCGCCGCTAGGCGGGGGGTGGCCCGGAGGCCCGGGCCGCCCCCCGCGAGCGGCCCGGGCAGGTGGCGTCAGCCGCCGGGCGGCGGCGCCGGTGCGGCCGGCCGCCCGGCGGGCGCCTCCGCCCCGCCGCCGTTCGGGACGTTCGTGACCCCGAGACCGTGCCCCGCGAACCGGAGCAGGTCCGGCATCGCGAAGTCGCCTGGGGTCTCCGAGCGCAGGAACGGCGTCCAGTCCGGCTGGTTGCGCAGATACGACGACGGGTCGGCCTCCAGCAGGCCGAGGAAGACCTCGGCCACGATGCGGCCCCCCACCTCGCCCAGGTGCCTGCCGCCCGCCTGCACCTCGGCCTCCCGCAGGATGTAGTACCAGAGCGGAGCCGGACCGCCGGCCGGCAGGCCCAGGTCGGACTCCGAGACCGGCCGCACGCCCATCCGGTAGGCGACGTCCTGCCCCGACGGCAGCAGCAGCCGCGCGCCGCGCGTCAGGTTCCGCAGCGCGAGCGAGGGCACGTTGCCGCCGATCTCGTCGGGCAGCGTCCGCAGGGGGCCGGCCAGCCGCGTGTCGATGAGCCGGGTGCGCTGGACGTCGAACTCCGGCGGCTCGGGGCCCTCGAAGGGGACGTCGAAGAACCGCGGCCACTCGATCGTCCAGAAGGCCGGCAGCCTGCGGAAGCCGCCGAAGTGGCCGAGCGGGTCCACGCCCACCGGACCGGCTTTGAAGGTCGGCAGCGGGCCGACGAGCGTGTTCAGCTGGTACCTGCCGCGGATCTGCGAGTGCCCGAACCGGTAGGCCGCCACCGAGAACTCGACCGGCATGAACGGGCCGTTGCGCCAGTCGTAGAACCGGCGCCTGACCGTCGGGACCGGCCCGCTGCGGTCCAGCACGTCGTCGAGCATCGCCTGGCCGACCGTCCGCCGCAGGAAGTCGTGCACGACGATCCACTGGTAGTGCCAGCGCACGATCCGCTGCGCCGCCTCGAAGTCGGTCTCGCTGCCGCGCTTCACGGAGGCGTCGCCGCGCACCATCGCGAGCACGGCGTTGTGGAACTTCAGCATCGTGAGCTGCAGCTGGCTGACGAAGATGTTCTCGTCGTTGCGCGGGTCGCCGATCAGGGCGGTGTCCTGCGCGTTGCGCGGCAGGTCGTCCTCCCGCCCGTTGCTCCCGATGAGCAGCGCCGCGCCGCCGCTGCCCTTGTCGTAGAGGAACGGGTCGTCGACCGGCCCCCGTCCGTAGACCGAGTCCAGGTCGAACCGGGGGCTGCGGAAGTTGGTGAGGGCGTCGGGGTCGTTCTGTCGCTCGAGGCTCGACGCCGTGTCGAACGTGAGGTCGTGGTCGATGAACTGGCCGAGGTAGGTGTAGCCGGCCGGGATCTCGCCGTTGTCGAGCGAGGGGTCGAACTGCGCCGGCTCCTGCATCACCTCCTCGATCGCGGAGATCTGCTCGTCCGTCGGGATGAACGGCGGGAGGCGGAACATGCGGCCGAAGCGGCCCTCGTGGAGGCGCGACTCCGGCACGTACGACAGGCCCCGCATCTCGTACCCATGACCGCGGGCGGACCGGCGGGTGTCGCCCATGTCGCGGGGAGCGGTCGCCCTGGCGATCAGCTGCTCGGTGGTCCGCGGCGCATGGATCTGCTCGGTCTGCGACCCCGGCTGCTCGGTGGTCGACATGGCTTCCCCCTGGCTCGGTCTCGATTGCGGTCGGCGATCTCGCGTGGGGGCGCCGGCGGCCGGCACGGTCGCGGGCGTCCGAGACGACACGGTCCCGTCCCGATCGTCCATCCGTCCGGGTGCAGCGGTAAATCACCCTGGCCGGGGATCGACCCCTCGCGCCGCGGCGGCCTCTGGCGTCTCCCCGGCCCCGGGACGCCCCGGCGGCCCGCCGCGACGGCCGGCGGGGTCCCCGCTTGCGGTATTCAGCGGTCCGGTAACCCCCTGGGCCGATGCGTCAATTGGCGCGCGCCGCATGCGCCAATCGCACAGACGGCGGGTGCGACGTCCACGGCGCCCGCGGCTCGATCAGCGAGCCCGCGAGCGCGGTCGTGCGGACGCCCGCCGCGCGGCGTCCTCACGCCGCCCGGCGCGACCGCCCGCGCTCGTCAGCGGCGCGCGCCGTGCATCTCGCAGACCCGCCGGCTCCCGGGCTGGCCGCGAATCCCCGCCCGGTCCCCGGCGAGCCCGCGCTCAATCCGCGGGCGGTGCGCCGGGGCGGCGGAGCACGGCCGGCGCCGTCGCGCCCGCGCGCGCCGGCCGTCGCGGTCGCGGTTGCGGTTGCGGTTCTCAACGGTCCGGCAACCCCCTGGACCCGTGCGCCGATCGTCGCACGCGCCACGCGTCGATCGCGTGCGAGCCCGGCGCGGCTCCTGCGGCGGCCACGCGCCCGCTCGGCGCGCGGCCCCGGCTCAGGGGCCGGGCGGGGCGACCGGGAGACGGCCGGCGCCGCCGCACCAGCCGCACGGCACGGGCACGAGGCCCTCGCCGTTGGGCGCGGCCCCCAGCACCCGGCCCGCGCCCCAGCAGAGCGCGCAGAACTCGGTGGGCACCCGGGCGACCGGCTCCGCCCGCCGGGCCGCCGCCTCGCGGACGGTGGCCCGCCACTCCTGCCAGCTCTCGTAGCGGACCGGGATGGTCCGGGCCTCGACGACCGTCGGCATGCGCTCCTGGGCTCCTCGCGAATGGGGTGTCCCGCCGTGCCGCGGACCGGGGGAAGCGGTGGCCCGCGGCACGGCCGGGATCGCGCGGGGGGTGTCGTGTCCACGCCGCCGTCGCCGGAGGGGGTGTCGGTCCTCCGGCGCGGAGCCCGGTGTGCGACGGACTCCTTACGGTGCGTTCAGTATACGGCGTAAAGGTTGCGCGGGCAAGTGTGTCGGCGCCGTGCCCGCCCGGGGCCCGCCGGTCGGTCGGCCCGGACCGCCGGGCGCCCCTGCCGCTGACGCGGCCGGCGCCGGGGGGCGCCCCGAGGCCCGCGCGCCCGCCCCGGCCGCACGGCCGGCGCCACGGGCGCTCCGCTCAGCGGGCGGCGAGGGCCCCCAGCCGGCGCTCGAGGCCGTCCAGCAGCCTCGATGCCGGGCTCGAAGAGCCCCTCGTCGCCGCGGCCGGGTCGCGCCATGTCGGCGAGCAGCGCGCGCAGCGGCGGGTACGCCCTCGTCGGGCAGCCCCTCCCCCGCGCTCGTCGTCGCCGGCGGGCCGCTCGTCCAGCGAGACGCCCATCACGCAGCGGTTGACGAGGCGCACCGCGCGGACCGCGTCATCCTCGCCGAACGCGCACGCGCAGAGGTGCCGCAGCAGCCACTCGCTCGCCTCGCGCGCCGCCACGTCGGAGCGCTCGGGGCGCCCCGACAGCAGCGCGACGGCCCGCGGGTGCGCGCGCAGGAGCCGCCGGCAGCCGCGCGCGCGGCCGGCGAGCACCTCGCGCCACCCGCCGCTCGGCCGAGGCCCGGCGCCGGGCTCGGCGAGCAGCATGTCGACCACCCCCTCGAGCACGCCGCGCGTGCCGGCCACGTGACGGGAGAGCGCCATCGCCTCCACCCCCGGCCGCGCCCCGAGCGCGCGCATCGACAGGGCGTGGAGGCCGCGCTCGTCGATGAGCGCCAGCGCCGCCCCGAGGATCTCGGCCCGGGTGAGGGGCCGGCGGCGGCGCGGCGCGCCGGGCGACGTCGGAGGGCCCGCCATGCCGCGCCAACCTCGCGCGGCCCGTGGGGCGACCGGGTGCATCCGGCATACTGCGCCGGTGATTCCGGACGGGCGCACACGGGCGGACCTGCTCGTCGGCTACGACGGCTCGCCCGCGGCGGCCGGCGCGATCGACGCGGGCGCCCGCCTGCTGCCGGGCCGCTCCGCCCTGGTCGTGCACCTGTGGGTGCCGCCGTTCGCGAGCCCCGAGCTGCGGCGGGTGCTGTGGCGGCGGGCCGCCACCCTCGACGAGCTGCAGGCGCTCATCGAGCGCGAGGGCGCCGACGAGGCCGAGCGCATCGCGGCCTCGGGCGTCGCGCTCGCGCGCGCCGCCGGCTGGGAGGCGACGCCGCTCGTGCACCGCTCCTACGGCGGCGAGGGGCTCACCCTCGCCCGCCTCGCCGGCGACCACGAGGTCGCGGCGGCGGTCGTCGGCGCGCGGGGCCTCGGCGGCGCCGCCGCCGTGCTGGGCAGCGTCTCCGACCTGCTGGTGCACCACAGCACCCGCCCGGTGCTGGTGGTGCCCCACCCGATGACGAGCGACGTGCGGGCCGCCTGCGGCGACGGGCCGGTGGTGGTTGCCTGGGACGGCTCGGACGGCGCCCGGCGGGCCCTCGCGACGGCGGCGGAGCTGCTCGCGCCCCGCGAGCTCGTCGCGGCGAGCGTGCGCGACCCCGGCGCTCCGGCCGGTCCGCCCGACGTGGCGCCGCCCGGCCCGGCCCGCCTGGAGACCGTCCTGCTCGGCGACGAGGGCGGCCGGGCGCCGGGCGCTGGCGACGTGGTCGAGGCCGTCGCCGCCCTCGCCGACGCGCGCGGCGCCGCGGTGATCGCGGTCGGCTCGCGCGGTCGCTCGCCGGCCCGCCGGATCCTGCTCGGCAGCGTGGCGATGGGCCTGCTGCACGGCGCGCACCGGCCGGTGCTGATCGTGCCGGGCGAGCGCCCCGGGGCCGGCTCAGCCTGACTCGGGCGCGCGGGCGGCCCGCGCGCGCAGCACCACCGCCCGCCCGCCGGCCGGCGCCCGCACCGGGTCGCACTCCAGCTCGCCCAGCAGCGGCTGGTCGGCCGCCAGCCACCCGACCCGGGCGACGAGGTCGGCCAGCGCCTGCCGGTCGGCGCCCGGCGCGTCCCGCCCGCCATCGAGCAGCTCGGCGCCGCGCAGCCCGCCCCACAGCTCGGCCGCGGTGACCGGCCCGACCGGCGCGAGCGCCACGCCCCGGTCGCGCCACAGGCCGGCCTCGACGCCCCCGATGCCGGCGAGCACGAGCGGGCCGAACACCGGGTCGCCCGCCGCGCCGACCATCAGGTCGACGCCCGCCTCGCGCGGCGCGCCGGCGGCGCCGACCGCGATGCCGTACGCGGCGAGCATCTCCGCCACGTCGTCGTCGGGCAGCTGCCCGCCCGGCGGCGTGCGCCCCAGCACGGCGCGCGCGGCCGCGCGGTCGAGGCCCTCCGGCCGGCGCGTGGGGTCGGCCGGGCGGCGCGCCGCGGCGGCGGCGCGGGCGGCGTTGCCGAGCGCCCGGGCGGCGCTCTCGGGCAGGGCGAACCACGGCACCGGACGCGCCGCGTCGGGCGCGACCGCGCCCGGCTCCTCCCCGCCGGCGCAGCCGACGATCGGCAGCGACCCGTCTGCGAGCTCCTGGACGGCGCGCATCGCGGCCGCCTGGTCGCGGCCGCGGACCGGCGCCACCACGACCACCAGCGCGTCCGCCTCGCCCGAGTCGCGCAGCAGGCGGCCGGCCTCGGCCAGCTCGCGCGGCGCGGCGCCGGCGCCCAGGTCGACCGGGTTGGATGCGCCCGCGATGCCGGGCGCGGCGCGGGCGAGGGCCGCGGCGAGCCGCGGCGACAGCGGCGGCACGACCAGGCCGTTCGTCTCGCAGGCGTCGACCGCCAGCACCCCGTGGCCGCCCGCGTTGGTCAGCACGGCGACCCGGTTGCCCGCCGGCAGCGGCTGCGCGGCCAGCAGCTCGCCCGCCTCGAGCAGCTCGCGGGCGGTGGTCACGCGCACCACGCCGGCCAGGTCGAAGAGCGCGTCGGAGGGCGCCTCGGCCGCCGCCAGGGCGGCGGTGTGCGATCCGGTCCCCCGCCGGCCGGCCGGCCCGCGGCCGGCCTTCAGCGCCACGATCGGCGTGGTGCGGCTCACCCGGCGCGCCAGGCGGGCGAAGCGGCGCGGGTTGCCGAAGCCCTCCATGTAGAGCAGCACCACCCGGGTGCGCTCGTCGCCCTCCCACCAGGCGAGCATGTCGTTGGAGGACACGTCCGCCTTGTTGCCGAGGCTCACCAGCGCCGACAGGCCCACCCCGCGGCGGGCGTAGTAGGCGAGCGCGGCCACGTTGACGCCGCCGCTCTGCGAGGCGATGGCGATGTGGCCGGGACGGGGCGAGCTCGGCGCCAGGCTCGCCTCGAAGGGCGGGGCGGTGCTGGACACCCCCAGGCAGTTGGGGCCGATCATGCGCATGCCGCCGGTGCGCACCACGCGCAGCAGCTCGGCCTCGAGGGCCGCGCCCTCCGCGCCGGCCTCGGCGAACCCGGCCGACGTGACGATCATGGCCCGCGCCCCGCGGCCGACGGCCTGGCGGGCCACGGCCGGCGCGTCGCCCGCCGGCACCGCGGCCACCACGAGGTCGACCGGCGCGGGCAGGGCCGCCAGCGAGGGCGCCGCCGGCGCGCCGGCCACCCCCCCCGCGCCGGGGCCGACCGACGTGACCGGGCCGGCGAAGCCGCTCGCGACGAGCGCCTCCACCAGCGCCGCCGCCGGGGAGCCGGGCCCGGCGGGGTCGCCGACCACGGCGATGGACCGCGGCCGCATCATGGGCTCGAGCGAGGCGGCGGCCGCGCGCGCGAAGCGGCCGATCGACGCCTCCTCGAGGTCGTCGTCGACCGAGGTGGGCAGCCGCAGGGTCACCTCGCCCGAGCGGTGCTCGCGCTCCAGGTCGCAGCCGAGGTCGCGCAGCATGTTGAGCATGCGGCGGTTGTCCGGGCGGACGAGCGCCCAGAGCGCGTCCACGCCGTCCGCGTGCGCCTGGCGCAGCAGGCGCTCGAGCAGCGCGGTGCCGACGCCGCGCCCCTGCCAGGCGTCGGCGACGGCCATCGCGAGCTCGGCCTCGGGCGCGCCCGGGCGGCGGTCGTAGCGCGCGAGCGCGACCGGCCGGTCGAACTCCGCGCCCGACAGCACGAGCAGGGCGACGCCGCCGGCGCCGGCGGTGGCCATGGCCCGCGCCTCCTCGGACGTGAGCCCCTGGCGCATCGCGCCGAAGCGCATCGCGCGCGAGAGCGGCGAGAGGCCCTCGAAGAGGGCGGCGATCCGCTCCTCGTCGCCCGGGGCGGCCGGGCGCACGGCCACGGTGCGGCCGTCCATCAGGAGCAGGGACTGCGCGTCCGTCCGGCTCACCGGGCCACCATCTCATCCGGCCGCCCCGCGCGCGAGGGGCGTACGATCGGGCCGTGCGGCTCGAGCGCCCACCGCCGCCCGGCGCCTCGCGGCTGCGACCGCGCGAGGAGCCCGCGCCCGTGCACCTGCTGGAGCGCTTCGCCGGCCTGCTGGACGACGCCGACCAGGCGCGGTACGAGGGCGCGGTGCGCGGCGGCGCCCGGCGCCTGCGCGGGCGCGTCATCTGGACGGTCAGCTCCTCCGCCCGCGGCGGCGGGGTGGCCGAGATGATGCGGCCGCTGGTCGGCTACGCCCGCGGCGCCGGCGCCGACGCGCGCTGGCTGGTGATCGAGGGGACGCCCGCCTTCTTCGAGGTCACGAAGCGCCTGCACCACCTGCTCCACGGCGACCCGGGCGACGGCGGGCCGCTCGGCGCCGCCGAGCGCGAGGTGTACGAGGGGGTCCTCGCCGAGAACGCGGCGGCGCTCGCCGGGCTCGTGGCGCCCGGCGACGTGGTGCTGCTGCACGACCCGCAGACCGCCGGCCTCGCCCCCGCCGCCCGCCGTCTGCGCGCCATCGTGGTGTGGCGCTCGCACATCGGCTGCGACGACCCCGGCGACCCGGAGGCCGCGCGCGGCTGGCGCTTCCTGCTGCCCTACGTCGCGGCGGCCGACGCGGTGATCGTCTCGCGCGCCGCCGACGCGCCGCCCGGCGTGGACCCGGCGCGCGTTCACGTGATGCGGCCCTCGATCGACCCCTTCACGGCGAAGAACGCGCCAATGGACGACGCCGCCGTGCCGGCGGTGCTGGCCGCCGCCGGCCTCCTCGCGGGCCCTGGGCGCGCCACCGCGCCGGTCGGCCGCCGCGACGACGGATCGCCGCTGCGGGTGTGCCGGCGGGCGGACGTCGTCCGCGAGGGCGGCCCGCCGCCGCCCGGCCGCCCGCTGGTGGTGCAGGTGTCGCGCTGGGACCGCCTGAAGGACCACCTCGGGGTGATGGAGGGGTTCGCCCGCATGGGCGACGCCGCCGGGGACGCCGACCTCGTGCTGGCCGGGCCGGCGATCGCGAGCGTCGCCGACGACCCGGACGGCCCCGCCGTGATGGACGCGCTGCTCGCCGCGTGGCGCGCGCTGCCGGCGCGGCTGCGCCGGCGGGTGCACGTGGCCGCCCTGCCGATGGAGGACGGCGACGAGAACGCCGCGATCGTCAACGCGCTCCAGCGCCACGCGGCGGTCGTGGTGCAGAAGAGCCTGCGCGAGGGCTTCGGGCTGACGGTGACCGAGGCGATGTGCAAGGGCCGGCCCGTGGTGGCGAGCGCCGTGGGCGGCATCCGCGACCAGATCACCGACGGCCTCGACGGGGTGCTGGTGGACGACCCGCGCGACCTGGGGGCGTTCGCCGGCGCCGTGGCCGGGCTGCTCGCCGACCCGGCCCGGGCGGCCGCGCTGGGCCGCGCGGCGCACGAGCGGGCGCGCCGCGAGTCGCTCAACCTGCGCCAGCTCGCCGACTACGCCATCCTTCTCGGGCGGCTGGTCGAGGACCGCCTGGCCGCCGTCCGTTCGTCCGCGACGCCGCCGGAGGCCGCATGAGGATCCGCGACATCATGAGCGCCCGGCCGGTCGTCGTGCGCCGCGACGAGCCCGCCGGCGAGATCGCCCGCCTGATGGCGGCGGCCGACGTGCGCCACCTGCCGGTGGTCGAGGACGGGGACGTGGTCGGCGTCTGGACGCCCGGGCCCGGCGGCGAGCACGTGCTGCTCGGGCCCGAGCGCGTGCACCGGGCGCAGGGCGACGACGACGCGGCCGCCGTCATGGAGGCGCTGATGGGCGAGGCCGAGATCGCGGTGGTCTGGGACGAGGGGGCGCCGGCGGGCGTCGTGACCCGCGCCGACGCCGTGGCGATCCTCCGCGCGGCGCTCGACCGGGGCATCGGGCGGCGCCATCGGCGGCCGGTCATCGTGCGCCTGGCCGGCCCGGCGGGCGCGGGCAAGACCACGCTGCTCATCCAGGCCCTGTCGCGCCTGCCGCGGGTGGCGACGGCGGTCGTCCAGGCCAACGCCTCCGTACCGTCCGCCGACGAGGCCGGCGGCGCGCCGCGGCGCCTGATGGGCGCGCCCGTCGTGGAGGACCCGCACGCGCACTGGCGCGCGGGCCTGGCCCGCGCGGTGGAGCGGCTCGGCGACGCCCAGCTGATCCTGGTGGAGGACCGCGACGGCACGCTCGAGGAGTCGCCGCCCATCGGCGAGGACGCCCAGGTGGCGGTGATGCCCGCCGGCCGGCTGGGGGAGCTGCGCGCCGAGGCGCTCACCGACGTCCAGGCGCTGGTGGTCACCCGCATGGACGAGGCCGACGACGTCGAGGTGGCCCGGGCGCTCGAGCCGCTGCGCGCGCGGTGCGCGGGCATGGAGGTCTTCCCCGTCGCCGCCGGCCGCGACGACCGGGGCGTGGACGGCTGGGCCCGCTGGCTGGAGGCGCTCGCCCTCAGGCGCTAGGGCGCCCCCCGGCCTCCACCCGCTCGAGGTGGCGGCGGAAGGCGCGCAGCTGCCGGCCCCAGAACCAGCGCACGAGCGGGCGCAGCAGGCGTGCCCCCCGGCCCGTGAACGTCTCGGCGGTCTGGATCACGCATCCGCCCTCGCGCGGCAGGAAGCGGAAGGCGTGGCGCCCCCGGATGCCGAGCGCGCCCGCCTCCCACGCCACCTCGCGCGGCGGGTCGGCCACCACGAGCGTCGCGTCGAAGGTCCGGGGGCGGTGGCCCACCCGCAGCCGGGCGCCGACGGTCCAGGGCTCCCCCGACAGCCAGCGCGCGTCGGCGGAGCCCATCCAGTCCCAGCGCGGCCAGTCCTCCACCCGCGACCAGACGCTCCAGGCGCGCTCGGGCGCCACGGGCAGCGGCAGCTCGCCCACGACCCGCAGCACCGACAGGGCGCTACTCCCCGGCGGCCGCGTGGAGCAGGTTCTCGACCCGCACGACGCCCTCGACCGCGCCGACGCGCACGGCGACGTCCTCCACCAGCTCGGGCGCCACCTGGCCGCGGAGGGTCACGACGCCGCCCACGGCGTCGAGCACGATGTCGCCCTTCGGCAGCGCGGGGTCGCGGAAGAGCTCGGTCTCCACCCGGGCGAGCAGGCGCGCGTCGTCGCCGGTGCCGCCGACGCCCTCCGTCGCGCCCTCGCCGGGGCCCTCCCATTCGAGCCGCCCCCGGTCGGCGCGCGCGCGGCGGCGCAGCAGCAGCGCCACGGCCGCGGCCGCGAGGGCCGCGAGGGCGGCGAGGGCGGCGAGGGCGGAGATCAGTCGTCGGGACACGGGCACGGACACCTCCACGGTCGGATCCCTCAGTCCTCTCCCCGCTCGCGCCTGGTAGACAAACCCCGTGCGGGTCGACGTGCGCCTGGAGGGGCCGCTGGCTGGCCGGCTGGGACCGCGCCGCCGGCTGCGCCTGCCCGAGGGCGCGCGCGTGGCCGAGCTGGTCGCCGCCCTCGCCCGCGAGGCCGGGCCGGGCGCGGTCGTCGGCCACGTGGCGCTCGTCGGCGGGCGGCCCGCCGACGGCGCCCGCCGCCTGGCCGACGGCGACGAGGTCGCGGTCATACCGGCCCCGCCGGCGGCGGGCCCGCGGCCAGGCGCACCGGCGTGACGGCGCCGCCCCCGTCGAGGAACGCGCGCAGATCCGTGGAGCCGTAGCCCCCGGCGGCGATCCGGTCGCGCGCGCTCGAGGCGACCGACTGGCCCGGCGCGGGGTCGCCCGCGCCGGGCAGGGGCTCGCGCCCCGGCCGGCGCACGTGGGGGCGCACCAGCGCGAAGAAGCCCCGCCGGGAGCGGTGGACGAGCCCGTCCGCGCCCGGGCGCAGGGCCGTGAACGCGTCGGGCAGGAAGGTGAGGCCCGCCGCGGCCGCGCGGTCGGCCATCCACAGCAGGGCGATGTCGGCGAGCGCGCGGTCGCCGTGGCCGCCGCCGACGTCCGAGTGGTCGCCGGCGAACCAGACCTGCTCGAGCACCTGGTCGCCCGCGCCGGGCTGGCGGTCCCACATCGTCGGCACGAACGGGCCCCGCTCCTCGTCGATGGCGAGCGCCTGGTGGGCGCGGTCGACCGTGGTGCTGAGCTTCGTGTCGTGGAACTGCCAGCGCCGGTTGAGCCGGTGGATCAGGCGCAGGCCGTTGAGCGGGATGCCGAGCGCGCCGACCGTGTCCCAGACGCCGATGAAGCGGATGCGCGTCTCGTGCGAGTGGGCGTCGCGGAAGCGCTGGGCCTCCTCGCCGCGCGGGTGGCGCTCGCGGCTGCGGTACAGCTCGTACGCCTCGTCGAGGCGCCCGGCGTGCTCCCGGCGCAGCACGCCGCTGTTGCGGATGAGCCCGGCGGTGCTGCGGGCGGTGTACGCACCGCGGCTGAAGCCGACGAGGAAGATCTCGTCGCCGGGCTCGAAGTGCTCCACCACGAACCGGTACGCCGCCTTGACGTTGCGCGTCAGGCCGTAGCCGAACGCGCCGCCGCGCAGGCGGTCGCCGAGCGAGGTGCCGACGCCCTTCCCGTAGCCCGGCACCTGCTCGACGCCGTCCGCGCCGCGCAGGGGGATCGCGGCGTGGAACCTCGTGACGTTGGTGGGCGACGCCTGGTCGGGCCTGCTCCAGGTGCCGTCGCAGCAGAAGACGAGTCGCTTCATGGACGAGCCTCCACCGGGGTGCGGGTCGACCCTATTCCGCCCCCCGGCCGACGCCCAGGAACCGCAGCGCGAACCGCCGGTCGCACGCCGGGCACCAGTGGGTGGCCGGCGGGTCGGCCGGGCGCAGGTCCTCCTCGCCGCAGTACGGGCACATGAAGGGCTGCGCCCGCGTGCCGGTGCCCCCGCCCGTGCTCATGCGCTGAGCGCGCCCACCTGGGGCTGCAGCCACTGGTCCTCGGCGCGGGCGGCCCAGGCGTGGAAGGGCTCGTCCTCGGCGCGCGTCTCCAGGAAGCGGCGCAGCAGGCCCTCGAGGTAGTCCTCGAGCTCCGCCGAGGCCACCCGCACGCCCTTCACCCGGCGGGCGAACGAGGGGTCGGGGCCCAGGTGGCCGCCGAGGTGCACCTGGAAGCCCTCCACCCGCTCGCCGTCGGCGCCGGGCACCCGGGAGCCGAGCAGGCCGATGTCGGCGAGCTGGAAGCGGGCGCACGAGTTGGGGCAGCCGTTCATGTTGATGCGGATCGGCTCCTCGAGGTCGGGCAGGCGCCGCTCCAGCTCGCGCACCAGCGCGTCGGCGCGGTTCTTGGTCTCGACCACGGCGAGCTTGCAGAACTCGCTGCCGGTGCAGGCCATGGTGCCCCGCCGCAGCAGCGACGGGCGGGCCTGGAGGTCCATCTGCTCGAGGGCCGCCACGAGGGCGTCGGCCCGGTCGGGCTCCACGTCGAGCACCACGAGCTTCTGCTGGGTGGTCAGGCGCACCCGGCCGGAGCCGAAGCGGTCCGCCAGGTCGGCCACCCGGACCAGCTCGCTGCCCGAGGTGCGGCCGGCGCGCGGCGCGGCGCCCACGTACACCCGGCCGTCCGCCTGCGGCACCACGCCGACGTGGTCGTTCTGGGCGGCCGGCGAGGGCGCCGGCGCGGGACCGTCCTCGAGCGGCGCCGTGAGGTACTCGCGCTCCAGCACCTCGCGGAAGCGCTCCGGGCCCCAGTCGCCGATGAGGAACTTGAGCCGCGCGTAGTTGCGGGAGCGCCGGTAGCCGTAGTCGCGGAAGACGCCGCAGACGCCGCCCCAGACCTCGGCCACCCGCTCGGGCGGCACGAAGGCGCCGAGCCGCTGCGCCAGGCGCGGCGCCGGCCCGAGGCCGCCGCCCACCCAGAGGTCGAAGCCCACCCGCCCCCCGTGCTCCACGGCCACGAACGAGATGTCGTTGATCTCGTGCTGGCCGCAGTGGTGGGCGCAGCCCGAGACGGAGGTCTTGAACTTGCGCGGCAGGTTCGAGAACTGGGGGTCGAGCAGGAAGCGGCGCTCGATCTCCTCGATGTAGGACGTCGCGTCGATCAGCTCGTCGGCCGCCACCCCGGCGAGGGCGCAGCCGATGACGTTGCGCGGCACGTCGCCGCAGGCCTGGGCGCTGTTGAGGCCGACGGCCTCGAGCTCCTCCCAGATGGCCGGCACGTCCTCGATCCGGATCCAGTGGAACTGGACGTTCTGGCGGTCGGTGACGTCGGCGAAGTCGCGGCCGTAGCGCTGGGCCACGCGGCCCACCGCCCGCAGCTGACCGGCCTCCAGGCGCCCGCCCGGGATGCGCACGCGCAGCATGAAGTGCGAGTCCTCGAGGTCCTCCACGTCGCCCTCGGCGCCGGCGCGCCGCTGGGTGTAGAGGCCCCACCAGCGGAAGCGGCCGCGCAGGTCGTCGGGCCAGATCGAGTCGAAGCCCTCCTTCGAGTACTTCGAGATGATCCGCTCGCGGACGTTGAGCCCGTCGTCGTCGCGCTTCATCCGCTCGTTGCCGTTGAGCGGCTCCCGGTACCCCAGTGCCCACTGCCCGCCTGCGCGCCGCGACATCCCGCCTCCCGAAATCCGGTAATCACTCGGGTAATTACGCCTTTCCCGGTGGCGACTATACGGGACCGTCCTCCGGCGCGCGACCCCGCTGCGGTGAATCCGCATCGGCGGCGGGTGCGTCCCGGTGGGCGGGCGGCGCGCCGCGGCGGGACGCTGGGGTCGCAACCGCGACCGGGAGGGCGCCATGAGCACCGCATCGGAGCCGACGACACTCGAGCAGCTGGTCGACGCGATCGCCGCCGACCCGGCGCAGGGGCGGCTGACCATCGCCGTGGACGGGCGCACGCGTGAGGGCCTGCACTGCGAGGCCCGCGCGCGCGATCACCGGGTGGACTTCGACGAGCCGGCCGAGCTGGCCGGCACCGACCTCGGGCCCAACCCGGTCGAGATGGTCCTGGCCGCGTTCGGCGCCTGCCAGGCGATCACCTACCGCGTGTGGGCGGCGCGCCTGGGCCTGCGCCTCGACGACGTGCGCTTCGAGCTGGAGGGCGACATCGACCTGGCGGGCTTCCTCGGCGTGCGCGACGACGTCCGACCCGGCCCGACGGCCGTGCGCGAGCGGATCGTGCTGGTGGGCCCGGAGCCGCGCGAGCGGTACGAGGAGCTGGCCCGCGTCGTGGACCGGCACTGCCCGGTGCTCGACCTGGTGGCCAACCGGGAGCCGGTCACCGTGGACGTCGTGGTCGAGTCGCCGCCCGGCGCCTGACCCGCGCGTCGGCCCCCGCCGCGCGGCGGGGGCCTACGCGCGCCGCCCGCGGCGGTCCGCGCCGGCCGGGGCGGCGGCCGCGCCGGGCCGGTACGCCGCGCCGATGAACGCCCCGAACGGACCCAGGTCGACGAGCTCCCCGCGGCCGATCGACTCGCCCAGCTCGAGCAGGAACGTCTCGATGAGGCGATCGGCCAGCTCCTCGCTCGCGCCCGCCCGCCAGGCCGTGCGCCGCACCAGGTCGTCGATGTCCACGGATACCCCCTCGCCGCGCCCGGGGATGACTCAGGCCGCCGGATGCCCGCCGGCGGCCTGAGGGCCCACGCGCCCTCCCGCGGGCGGGGCCGGCAGATCGTCATCCAAGGGACGAGTACGTCTGCCCGGCCCATGATCGCCGCGGCGCCGAGGCCGTGCTTCCGGGCCGTCACGGATCGCGGTCGCGGGTTTCCCGCGTCCGCCCGCCGCCCGGCACCAGCCGCGGCGCGCCGCGCTCGGGGGACGGCACGCTGATGCGGTCGAGGTCCTCGGGCACCACGGCCGCCGGGAACGCGCGCCGCGCCTCGGCGAGCACCTCGCCGGCGCCGTACCGGGACGAGCGGTGCACCAGCGCGAGCATGCGCACGCCCGCACGGGCCGCGAGCGCGCCCGCCTGCGAGGCGGTCGAGTGGCCGGAGCGCGCGGCGAGCTCGCGGTCGCGCTCCAGGAAGGTCGCCTCGTGGACCAGCAGGTCGGCGCCCGCGGCGGCGGCCTCGACGTCGGCCGAGGGACGGGTGTCGCCCGAGAGCACCAGCCGCCGCCCCGGGCGCCGCGCCCCGGTCACCTCGGACGGCGTCACCCGCCGGCCGCCGGGGAGCACGACCTCCTCCCCCCGGGCGAGCGCCGCCCGTGCGGGGCCGGCCGGCACCCCGAGCTCCGCCAGGCGGTCGTCGATCAGGTGGCCCGGCAGCGGGTCCTCGGCCAGCGCCCACGCCAGGGACGGCACGCCGTGGCGGGTCGCCACCGCGACGAGGCGGTAGCCGTCGCCGGCGTGCTCCTCGCCGGGGAGCATCTCGCGCACCTCCATCGGGAACGCGAGGCGCCCGAAGTGGACGCGGAAACCGTCGATCAGCGCGCGCAGGCCGGGCGGCCCGAGCACCGCGAGCGGCTCGCGCCGGGCGTCGGAGAGCGTCGCCAGCAGCCCCGGCAGGCCGAGCACGTGATCGCCGTGGCCGTGGGTGATCAGGATCGTGGTCAGCCGCCGCAGCCCGGCGACCGAGCGCATCAGCTGCCGCTGCGTGCCCTCGCCGCAGTCGACCAGCAGCCGCTCGCCGCCGCGGATGACGACGGTCGCGGCCACGGCGCGCAGCGGCGTCGGCGAGCGCGCGCCGGTCCCGAGGAAGACCACGTCGAGCGCGGGCAGCGCCGCGCCGCGCGGGGGGCCGGGCGTGGATGACGGGCGGGACACGGGCCCGGCAATGGTGGGCCCGCCCCGGCGCGGGCGCAAGCCGGCGTGCGACGATCCCGGGGTGGTCGAGCTCGTCGAGCACACCGGCGAGATGGAGATGCGGGTGCGCAGCCCGACGCTGGCGGGCGTCTACGCGGAGGCGCTCGGCGGCCTCGCGGCCGAGCTCACCGAGGGCGGCGGGGGCCCGCGCGGGCGGCGGCCCGTGGCGCTGTCGGCCTCGGGCGCCGACACGCTGCTCGCCGAGCTGCTCAACGAGGCCGTCTTCCTCGCCGAGACGGAGGGCTTCGTGGCCGACGGCCTGGAGGTCGCCCGGCTGGAGGGCGGCCGGCTGGAGGGCGCGCTGCTGGGCCGCCGCGACCCGGACGCCCGCCCCGTCGTGAAGGCCGCCACCTACCACGGCCTCTCCCTGGAGCGCGAGCCGGCCGGCGGCTGGCGGGCGGCCGTGCTGCTCGACGTGTGAGCCGGGTCAGCCCTTGAGCACGCCGATCGGGCGCAGCCGCGCGACCCGCGCCGCGATCCCCGCCCGCTCGACGACCGCCACCACGCGGTCGACGTCCTTGTAGGCGAAGGGCGCCTCCTCGGCGAGCCCCTTCGCCGACGCGCAGCGCACCGCGATGCCCGCCGCCTCGAGCTCGCGGCGCAGCTCGCGCCCGCCGATGCGGCGGCGGGCGGCGCCGCGCGACATGAGCCTGCCGGCGCCGTGGCAGGCGCTCGCCAGCGACCGCTCCTCGCCGCCGTCCAGCCCGCGCAGCACCCACGAGCCCGTGCCCATGGAGCCCGGCACGAACACCGGCTGGCCGATCGCCGCGAAGTCCTCCGGCAGCTCGCCGGCCCGGCCCGGGCCGAAGGCGCGGGTGGCGCCCTTGCGGTGCACCAGCACGCGCCGTCCGCCGTGCTCCTCGGGCTTGGCGATGTTGTGGGCGACGTCGTAGACCTGGCGCACGCCGGCGGCCGCCGCGTCGCCGAGCACCCGCCGAACGGCCTCGCGCACCCGGTGCGCCAGCACCTGCCGGTTCGACCAGGCGAAGTTCGCGGCGCACGCCATCGCCGCCAGGTACTCGCGCCCCTCGGGGGAGCCGGCGGGCGCGCAGGCGAGCTGGCGGTCGGGCAGGCGGATCCCCCACCCGGCGATCAGCGGCTCCATGCGGCGCACCGCGTCGGTGCAGACCTGGTGCCCGAGGCCGCGCGAGCCGCTGTGGATGAGCGCCGTCACCTCGCCCTCGCGCAGGCCCATCGCCGCCGCGCCCGCCGGGTCGAGCACCCGCTCCACCACCTGCAGCTCGAGGAAGTGGTTGCCGGCGCCGAGGCTGCCGAGCTGACCGGCGCCCCGGGTCCTCGCGCGCTCGGAGACGGCCGCGGGGTCGGCGCCGTCCAGCCGGCCGCCCGACTCGGTGTGGGCGAGATCGCGCTCGTCACCGAGGCCCAGGTCGCGCACGACGGCCGGCGACCCCCGGGCGAGCACGCGCTCGAGCTCCTCCCGGCCGAGCGCCACCGCGCCGCCGCGGCCGGTGCCGGTCGGCACCGAGCGGGCGATCTCGTCCATCAGCGGGCCGACCGCGGCGCCCAGCTCGGCGCGCCCGACGCCCAGCGCCAGCAGCCGCACGCCGCAGTTGATGTCGTAGCCGACGCCGCCGGGCGACACGACGCCCTCGCGGGCGTCGGTCGCGGCGACCGTCCCCACCGGGAAGCCGTAGCCCTCGTGGATGTCGGGCATCGCCAGCGCCGGGCCGACGATGCCGGGCAGGGTCGCCACGTTGGCGAGCTGGTCCAGGGAGCGGTCGGCGGCGATCGCCTCCATGATCCCGGCGTCGGCCAGCACCCGCGCCGGCACCCGCATGCCCGCCCGCGCCGACGCGGGGATCTCCCAGAGCACCTCGCCGATGCGCTCGGGGACGATCACCGGCCGGCCGCCCGCGCCGCCGCGCGCGCCAGCCGCTCGTGCGCCGCGAGCTCCGCCTCGGCCGGGGCCACCACGAGCGCCTCGGCCACAGTCGCCACGCGCCGGCGCACCGCGCGCCCGCCGCCCGCCCGCGCCGGCGCGCCGACGCGCCGTTCACGATGCGCGCCGCGAGCGCCAGCAGCAGGCCGGCCGCCGCGCCGCCGAGCAGGAGCGCCGTGGGCACGGGGACGCCCCACACCTCCGGCAGCGGCACCGCGTCCTCGATGCGCAGGACGCCGAGCAGGACGAGCGCGAGCAGCCACAGCGCGCCGGCGGCGGCCACGCAGCCGAGCAGCCACTGGAGCCACCCGGCGGGGCGCCACCAGCCGGGGGCGCCAACGCCCAGGTCCGCGCCGGCCACCGCGCGGTCGAGCGCGTCGGGCAGGTCGTCCCGCGCGGCCAGGGCCGCGTCCCGCACGAGGGCGGGCCACGGCTCGGGCAGCCCGGCCGCCGCGTCGGCGGCGAGCGCGCGGGCGGCGTTCTCCACCGGGGCCAGCGTCACGGGCGAGGGCGGCGGCAGCGAGGTGCGGACCGCCTCCCGTGGCTGCTCCGGCAGGCGCAGCCGGCGCAGGGGGTCGGGCCGCAGGCGCCGCACCCAGCGCAGGTACGGCCAGCCGGTCGCGAGCGCGCCGCGCCGCCGGTGCGAGCCCTCCACGGCGGCCACCACGGCCGGTGCGCCGGCGGCGTCGGCCAGCGCGTCGGTCAGCCGCCGCACGGCGTCGCGGCCGGCGGCGCGCTCCGCCGGCGCCCCGCACGCCGCCCGCAGGCGGGCCGCCGCCGCGCCCGCGTCCGCGGCCAGCCGGGCGACCGCCGCCTCCCGGGCCGCGACGCGCCCGGCGAGCAGCCGGCGCAGCTCGTCGAGCCCCTCCCCCGTCCGGACGGAGGCGGTCATCACCGGGACGCCGTCGGCGCCGTCGTCCCGCAGCAGGCGCTCGAGGTCGCCCCGCGCCGCGGCCGCGGCGGGCGGGGCCAGCACGTCGGCCTGGTTCAGCACGACGGCCATCGACCCGCTGTGCGAGGCCAGCCGCCGCATGTAGCGGTCGTGCCAGGCGGCGTCGGCGTACTTCTGCGGGTCGACGACCCAGACGATCAGGTCGGCCAGCTCCACGAGCCGGTCGACCTCGACGCGGTGCGCCGTCTCGACCGAGTCGAAGTCGGGCAGGTCGACCAGCACCAGCCCGTCGAGGGCGGCGTCCGCGGGCACCCGATGGCGGCGGGCGACGCCCAGCCACTCGAGCAGCGCCGGATCGGCCTCGCCCCACAGGGCGGCGGTGGCGGCGGCGGTCGTCGGCCGCAGGCGGCCGGCCGCGACCACCTCGTCGCCCGCCAGCGCGTTGAACAGCGACGACTTGCCGGCGCCCGTCGGCCCGGCCAGCGCGACGGTCGTCGACCTCAGGCCCAGCCGCAGGCGCTCGCCGGCCTTCGCGAGCACCGCCCGCGCCGGGGCCACCACCGCCTCGTCGAGCCGCCCCGAGGCCGCCTCGACCGCCTCGGCGAGCGCCGCCAGCCGGGCCTCGAGGGCGCTCACAGGCGCGCGCGCACCAGCGCGGCCCGCGCCTCGAGCAGCGAGGCCAGGGCCTCCGGCGGGGCGACCGCCGGCTCGAGCAGCGCGGCGAACCGGGCCGCCTCGCCGTCGAGCAGCCGCCGCACGCGCACCAGCAGGTCCTCGCGGGCGCGCGCCGCCAGCGAGCGCACCGCCTGGTCGCCGAACACCGCCTCGAGCAGCTTCTGGCTGACCGCCGAGGTGCCGCCCGCGATCACGACCTCCGCGCCGGTGAGCCCGCCGGTCTGCAGGAACACGGCCAGCATCACCGTGAGGCCGGCGCCGTTGACCCCCAGCGAGGCGAGCCGCGCGGTGGCCCGCTTGCCGCCGGCCTCGCGGCGGACGAGCTCGAACACCTCGCCCTGCCAGGCGCGCACCTCGCCCTCGATCCGCTCGCCGAGCCCCGGGGAGGCGGCGTCGAGGCCTGCCGCCCCGGCCCCCAGCGACCGGCCCGCGGGCTCGTCGCCCCACGCCCGCGCCGCCCGCTCGGCGGCGCGGGCGGCGGCCGCGCGGACGACCGACTCGACGCTCGTCTCGACCGCGGCCGCGACCTCCTCCGCAGGGCGGCGGCCGGTCAGCGCGCCGCGCACGCGGTCCCGCGCCCGGGCGACGCGCGCCTCGAGCGAGCGCATCACGTCGCCGGTGCCGACGACCTCGTGCCAGCGGGCGAGCACCTCGCCGCGCAGCACCGATCCGCTCGCGAGCGCCTGCTCCACCTCCTCCAGCGCGCGCGCGTACGCGGCCTCGACCTCGCCGAGCAGCCGGCGGGCCGTGGCGCCCTCCTCCGCCACCGCGCGCTCGACGGCCTCCAGGCGCGGGCCGACGCTCGCGAGCGCGCCGTCGAGGGTCTGCTGGATGACCGCCGCGCGCGCCCGGGCGTCGGCGGCGAGGGCGTCGAGCCAGGCGCGCGCCGGCGCCAGGGCGGCCGCCGGCAGCAGCCCGCCCTCCAGCCCGGCCTCCGGCACGACGAGCAGCTCGGTGCCGCCGAGCCCGCGCTCGGCGAGCATCGCGCGCAGGTGGGGGGCGATCTCGTCGGCCGCGTCGTCGGGGACGCGGTCGAGCACCAGGGCGAGCGCCGTGCCCCGCTCGGAGGCGGCCTGCAGCAGCTCCCACGGCACCGCGTCCGCGTAGCGCGCGGCCGAGGTGACGAACAGCCAGGCGTCGGCCGCCGCGAGGAGCTGACGCGCGAGGCTGCGGTTCTCCTCGCGCACCGAGTCGACGTCGGGCGAATCGAGCAGCGCGAGGCCCTCGGGCAGGGCCGCGGAGGGCGCGAGCAGGAGCGCGCCGGCCCCGGCCGGGCCGCCGGTCGCCCGGGCCAGCCCCGGCAGGACGCGGTCGTCCTCGAACCAGCGCCGGTCGGCCGGGTTGAACGCGAGCACCGGCGCGCGGGTGGTGGGGCGGAGCACGCCGGCCGGGCTCACCTCCGCGCCGAGCAGGCTGTTGACGAGCGTCGACTTGCCCGCGCCGGTCGAGCCCCCCACCACCAGCAGCAGGGGCGCGTCGCGCGCGCGCAGCCGCGGCAGCAGGTAGTCGTCGATCTGTGCCGCCAGCGCGTCCCGCACCCGCCGGCCCTCGTCCGAGCCCGCCACGTCGAGCCCGAGGCGCGCCGCCGCCAGCGCGTCGCGCGCCCGCTCGAGCGCGCCGGCCGCCTCGGGCTCTGCCGCGGTGGGGCTCACAGGCGCACCGTACCCGCCCACCGCGGCGGCACAACGGCGCCGCCGCCGGCGCCCCGCCCCCGGGCGCCCCGCCGCCGGCGGCGGGGCGCGGGCGCGCCCGATGTGATGGCGGTGTAACGAAGCCGTATGCGATCGCCACGGACGCGTGGCGTCCGGGGCGCGGTGGGTATCGAGGGCCGCGAGGCGCACGGCACGCGGACGACCGGAGGCCACCAGCTCGATGACCCGCCCCCACCCCGACGACGACCCCGGACCCGCGGACGCCGCGATGACCTTCGACGAGTGCGTCCACCCGGGGCTGGCCGCCGCGATCACCATGCGGCCGCTCGTGGAGCGGACGGAGGAGCTGCTGGCGGACGCGGGCGTGACTGACGAGGTCGTCGACGCCGTGGTCGCCGCCCTCGCCGAGGGCTACGTCGCCGGGGTGACCGACGGCGCGCGGGATGCGGTGGGGCAGCTCGCCGGCGGCCTGGCCGCGAAGGGCATCGACGTGCGCCTCGGTCCCGAGCTGCTCGCCGTGCCGGACGACCCGGGCGGCGCCTGAGGGCGACCGGGGCGCGCCGCGGGGTCCCCGCAACGTCGCTGCGGCGCCGGCGCGGCGGCGGGCGGGCCCGCCCGGATGGCAACCGCACCGGCGGGGCCGCATCGTCGGGCCATGAGGGCCGCGACCGAGACCGGGGCGGGCGCCCGCCCCGCCGCCGCGGGCCGCCCGGCGCCGATCTGGGACGCCGACGGCCCCTGGATCGTCCGCGAGCCGGCGCTCGACCCGCGCCGCCTGGGCCTCGCCGAGTCGGTCTTCGCCCTCGCCAACGGCCACCTCGGCCTGCGCGGCAACCTCGACGAGGGCGAGCCGCGGGCGATCGCCGGCACGTACCTCAACGGCTTCCACGAGACGCTGCCCCCCGCGCGGGCCGCGCCGGACCGCCGCTGCCGCGAGGCCGACCAGTTCATCGTGAACGTGACCGACGGCAAGCTCATCCGCCTGCTGGTCGAGGACGAGCCGCTCGACGTCTCGAGCGGCCGGCTGGAGCGGCACGAGCGCTCGCTGGACATGCGCACCGGGCAGCTCACGCGCGAGCTGGTGTGGACCACGCGCACCGGCCGGCCGGTGCGCGTCACCACCCGCCGGCTGGTGTCGCTGCGCATGCACAGCGTCGCGGCGATCAGCTACGAGGTCGAGGCGCTCGGCGCCCCGTCGCGGATCGCGCTGCAGTCGAACCTGCTGGCCAACCCGCTGGACGAGGGGGGCGCCGGCCGCGGCGCGGCGGGGCCGGTGCTGGTCCCGCGCCTCAGCGCCCTCGACGACCTGCGCGTGGTGCTCGCGCACACGACCGCGCGCAGCGGGCTGTCGCTGGCGGCCGGCATGGACCACGTCGTCGAGTCGGAGTCCGCGCCGCTCACGCGCACCACCTGCGAGCCCGACCTGGGCCGGGTGACGCTCTCCGCGATGCTCACGCCCGGCAGGCCGCTGCGGCTGGTGAAGCTGCTGGCCTACCACTGGTCGGCGGACGAGTCGGTCGAGTGGCTGCGCGACCAGGTCGACGCGAGCCTGCAGAACGCGCTGGCCGAGGGCTTCGACGGCCTGGCCCGGATGCAGGCCGACGACCTGCACGCGTACTGGCGGCGCACGCGGCTCGACGTCGACGGCGACCCGGAGCTCGCGCGGGCGCTGCGCTTCGCGCAGTTCCAGCTCGTGCAGGCGGCGACCGGGACCGACGCCCGGGCGATCGCGGCCACGGGCCTCACCGGCCCCGCGCACGACGGGCACGTGTTCTGGGACACGGAGGCCTACGTCCTGCCCGTCCTCGCCTACTCGCAGCCGCACGTCGCGCGCGACGCGCTGCGCTGGCGGCACTCGACGCTCGGCGCGGCGCGCCGGCGCGCGCGCCGGCTGGGCCTGTCGGGCGCGGTCTTCCCGTGGCGCACGATCGACGGCGCGGAGTGCTCCGACTACTGGCCGGCGGCGACGGCCGCGCTCCACCTGAACGCCGACATCGCGCGGGCGGTGGCCCTCTACGCCGACGTGACGCTCGACGAGGAGTTCGAGCGCGAGGCGGGCGTCGAGCTGCTCGTCGAGACGGCGCGCCTGTGGGCCGGGTACGGCCACCACGGCGAGGACGGGCGGTTCCACATCGAGCGCGTGACCGGCCCCGACGAGTACTCCGCGCTCGAGGACGACAACGCCTACACCAACCTCATGGCCCGCGACAACATGCGGTTCGCCGCCGACGCGTCCGAGCGACACCCCGCGATCGCGGCGGCGCTGGGCGTCGACGCGGACGAGGTGGCCGCCTGGCGGCGGGCGGCGGCGGCGATGGCCCTGCCCTACGACGCCCGACGGGGCGTGCACCAGCAGAGCGCCGGCTCCACCGACCTCGAGCGCTGGGACTTCGCGCGCACCGCGCCCGACGAGTACCCGCTGCACGCGGGGCGGCACTCCATCGAGCTGTACCGCCGCCAGGTCGTGAAGCAGGCGGACCTCGTGATGGCCGTCTTCACCTGCCCGGGCGCCTTCGGCGCGGAGGGCGCGCGCCGCGCCTTCGAGTACTACGAGGAGCTGACGGTGCGCGACTCCCCGCTGTCGGCCTCGATGCAGGCGATCGTCGCCGCCGAGGTGGGCCACACGGAGCTCGCCTACGACTACCTGCGCGAGGCCGCGCTGAGCGACCTGGAGGACCTGGCGGGCGACATCGGCGCCGGCCTCCACATGGCCTCGCTCGCCGGGGGGCTGCTGGCCGCGATCGCCGGGCTGGCCGGACTGCGGCGCACCCCCGCGGGGCTGGCGTTCCGGCCCCGGCTGCCGGCGGCCCTCTCGCGGCTCGCCTTCCCGGTCGTCTTCCGCGGCCGCCGGCTCGTCGTCGAGGTGCTGCCGGGCGAGGCGCGCTACCGGCTCGATCCGGGCGACGGCCCGATGGACATCGAGCACTGGGGCGAGCCCGTCCGGCTCGAGCGGGCCGCCGTCCGGCCCATCCCCCCGGCCCCGCCGCTGCCGGAGCCCCGCCAGCCGGCGGGCCGGGCGCCGCGGCGCAGGGTGGTGCGCTGACGGGCCGCCCTGTCCTATGCTCGGGGCGGGGGTGACACTGTGGGCAGGCGATTCGCCGGGGGTGCGTGATCCGCGCTCGCAGCCGACGCGGAGCTGCTGGCCTCGGTGGCCGAGTCCGCCGGCCCGCGGGCGATGGCCCTCGTCGTCCGCGACGAGGGCGGGTCGGCCGTCCGCGCCTCGTGGCCCCGCGACCGCGGCGGCGTCGAGGTGGCCCGCGGCGGCGACCCCGGCAGGCTGCGCGCGAGCGGCGGCGGGCCGGCACGGCGGTCGACGTTGACGTCGCCGGGCTCCACCTCGTCGTGCCGGAGGACGTGCGGGCGGCGCTCGTGCGCGCGGCGCGGGAGTCGCCGACCGACGTCGCCCGCCACGGCGGGGCGCGCAACGCGGGTCCTGCAGAGCGGCCCGGAGGGGCGCCTGCGTCCGTCGTGCGGGACGACGGGCAGGGCCCTGCTCGTCGTCCGGGGGACGACGTGAGCCGCGGGCGGACGTCCGGCGCGCGGCCCGCGCGCCGGTGAGCGGCCCGCCGGTGCGGATCCTGCTGGTCGACGACCACGCCGTGCTGCGGGCCGGCCTGCGCCTGCTGCTGGAGCGCGAGGCGGACGTGGTGGCGGTCGGCGACGCCGCGACGGCGGAGGACGCGGTGCGCGCGCTGCCCCGGCTGCGGCCGGACGTGGTCGTCATGGACGTCGAGATGCCGGGCATGGGCGGGCTGGAGGGCGCCAGGGAGATCCGGCGCCGCGCCCCCGGCACGAGGATCCTGTTCCTCTCCATGCACGACCAGGCGCGCGACGTCCGGCGCGCGTTCGACGCCGGCGCCGACGGCTACCTGCTCAAGTCGGCGGCCGACGAGGAGCTGGTGCGGGCGATCCGCGCCGTGGCGGCCGGCGAGCGCTACGTGCACCCCGCCCTCGGCGCCGCGCTGGCCGGCCCGTCCGCGGACGGGCCGCTGGTCGACCTGACCGACCGCGAGCGCGAGGTGCTGCGCCTGCTGGCCCTCGGGCACACCAACCAGGAGATCGCCGAGGCCCTCGTCGTGAGCGCCCGGACGGTCGAGAGCCACCGCGCCCACCTGATGACGAAGCTCCGGGTGACCACCCGCGC
This sequence comes from Miltoncostaea marina, assembly GCF_018141525.1. Taxonomy (GTDB): domain Bacteria; phylum Actinomycetota; class Thermoleophilia; order Miltoncostaeales; family Miltoncostaeaceae; genus Miltoncostaea; species Miltoncostaea marina. Next base: position 1,232,834 of record NZ_CP064655.1, on the reverse strand, counting down.
GGGGCTGGTCAGGGTCGCCCTGGACGCGGGCCTGCTCGAGGGCCGCGGGTAGCGGGCGCGCGGTCCGGCGCCACCACGCCGCCGGCGAGCACGTCGAGCGTGTGGCGGTCCGCCGTCGCCACGACCGCGAGGGGCATCGCCACCGGCGGGACGACCGCGGCGGGCCGGAGGGGCCGGCTGCGGGTGGCCGGGAGCCAGCCGAGCGTGAGGGCGATCACGGGCCGGTGCCCGGAGATGAACACCGCGTTCACCGCCCGCACGGCCGCGCCGTGGCCGGTGATCAGGTCCTGGGCCCGCCCTCCCAGGGCGATGCCGAGGGCCCGCTCCACGGCCACCACGTCGCGCGCGTTCCGCTGCGTCGGGGCGAGGCTCGACCGGGTCGGCCCGCGCACGCCGAAGTGGCAGATCGCCGCCCCGGCCACGAGCACCCCCTGGGCGAGGAGCACCCGCCCGCATCGGCATCGCCCGCGCGCCGCTCGCCGCGATCCCGCGCCCCCGGCGCCTCCGGGGTCGACCGCAACCGCGCACCGCATGCGCCCCGATGCGGCCGCCGCCACGGCGGCCGGAGACTGGGGGGCGAGCCCGGCACCACGCGCAGGAGGACCGTCACGGCCGCACCACGAGCCACCCGCCCCGGACGGCGCGCGGGCGCGACGGACGAGCCGGACGCGGGGGCGGCGGCGCCCGGCGCCGGGCTGACCGCCGTCGCGCGGGCCTTCCGCGACCTGCGCTCGTCGGAGTCCGGCCTGGGCTCGGCCGAGGCGGCCCGCCGGCTGGCCGCGCACGGGCCCAACGAGCTGGTGCGCAGCCGGCGGGCGCCGTGGCCGCGGGAGATCCTCGACCAGGTCGTCCACCCGCTCGCGCTCCTGCTCTGGGCGGCGGCGGGGCTCGCCGCGCTCAGCGGCACGCCGGTCCTCGCCCTCGCCATCGCCGCGGTCGTCGTGCTGAACGCGGTGGTGGCCTTCGCGCAGGAGCGCCAGGCCGAGCGGGCGGTGGACGCCCTGCGCGGCTACCTGCCGGCGCAGGCGACGGTCCGCCGCGACGGCCGGGTGCGGGCGATCGCCGCGCGCGACCTCGTGCCGGGCGACGTGCTGCTGCTCACCGAGGGCGAGCGCGTGTCGGCGGACGCCCGGCTCGTGTCCGGCGAGGTCGAGGTCGACATGTCGGCGCTCACGGGCGAGGCCGCCCCCGTCACCCGCGCGGCCGACCGCGAGGACGGCCACACGTCGCCCCTCGAGGCGCAGGAGCGCGTGTTCAGCGGCACCCTCTGCACGGCCGGCGAGGCCGTGGCGGTCGTGCGCGCCACGGGGATGCGCACGGAGCTCGGCCGCATCGCGGCGCTCTCGCAGCGCGGGCGGCGCGAGATGAGCCCGCTCGAGCGCGAGGTGAAGCGGGCGGCCTGGATCATCGCGCTGGTGGCCGTGGCGATGGGCGCGGCGTTCCTCGGGCTGGGCTGGCTCGCGGCGGGGCTGCCGGCCGACGACGCCCTGCGCTTCGCGATCGGGCTGCTCGTGGCCAACGTGCCCGAGGGGCTCCTGCCCACCATCACGCTCGCGCTCGCGGTGTGCGTGCGCACGCTGAGCCGCCGCGGCGCGCTCGTCAAGCGCCTGTCGGCCGTCGAGACGCTCGGCGCCGCGACCGTGATCTGCACCGACAAGACCGGCACGCTCACCCTCAACCGCATGCGGCCCGTCGCCGCGTGGACCCTCGCCGGGCCGGCCGGGCTCGACGGGCCACCCCCGGCGGCCCCCGGGCTCACCGCCTCGCGGCTCGGCGCGGCCATCGCCGCCTGCGCCAACGCCGACCTGGGGAGCCCCGGCGGGGCGACCGGCGACCCGACCGAGGTGGCGATGCTCGAGGCGGCGGCCGCCCTCGGCGCCGGCGTCGACCCGGTCGCGCGGGAGGCCCGCCGGCGGCGGCTGTTCCACTTCCACCCCGCCCGGCGGATGATGGCGACGGTCGACGAGGACGCCGCCGGCCGGCTGCGCGTGACCGCGAAGGGCGCGCCCGAGGCGCTGCTCGCGCGCGCGACCCGGATCGCCGACGCGGAGGACGCCGAGCGGCCCCTCGGCGCCGCCGAGCGCGCGGCCGTGTCGGCGCAGGTGGAGGGCCTCGCCGCCCGCGGGCTGCGGGTGCTCGCGGTGGCGGACCGGCCGCTCGGGGCGGGCGAGGCGGCGCCGTCGGCCGCCGACGCGGCCGAGCGCGACCTCTGCCTGATCGGGCTCGTGGCGATGCACGACCCGCCCCGGCCGGCGGTGCCGGACGCCGTGGCGCGGTGCCGCCGCGCCGGCATCGCGATCGTCGTCGTCACGGGCGACAACGGGGTCACAGCGGCGGCCATCGCGCGCGAGGTGGGCATCGTGCGCGACGCGCCCCGCGTCGTCGCCGGGCCCGAGCTGTCGGCCATGGACGACGCGGCGCTCTCGGCGCTGCTGCGGCAGCCCGACGGCCTGATCTTCGCCAGGGCCGAGCCCGAGGCGAAGCTGCGCATCGCCGAGCACCTGCGCGCCCACGGGGCGGTCGTCGCCATGACCGGCGACGGGGTCAACGACGCCCCGGCGCTGCGCCACGCCGACATCGGGGTGGCCATGGGCCGCTCGGGCACCGATGTGGCCCGCGAGGCGGCCACGATGATCCTCACCGACGACGACTTCGCGACGGTCGTCGCCGCGATCGAGGAGGGGCGTCGCGTCTACGCCAACGTGCGCCGCTTCATCCTCTACATCTTCGCCCACGCCCCGCCCGAGGTGCTGCCGTTCCTGGCCTTCGCGCTCTCGGGCGGGGCGATCCCGCTGCCGCTGACCGTGATGCAGCTGCTGGCGATCGACCTCGGCACCGAGACCGTGCCGGCGCTGGCCCTCGGCCGCGAGCGCGCGGAGCGCGACGTCATGGACCGGCCGCCGCGGGCGCGGACCGCCCGCCTGGTGGACCGGGCGCTGCTGCGGCGCGCGTGGGGCGGCATGGGCATCGTCTCGGCGGCGCTCGTCATGGCGGGCTTCGTCGCCGAGCTGCTCGCCGCCGGCTGGAGCCCGGGCGACCCGACCGGCGACGGCGCGCCGCTCCACGAGGCCTACCTGCGCGCCACGACGATGACCTTCCTCGGCATCGTCGCCTGCCAGATCGGGACCGCCATGGCGTCGCGGGTCGAGGACGGGGCCCGCACGCGGCCGCCGCTGCGCTCCAACCGCCTGCTCGTCTGGGGGATCATCCTCGAGGTCGTCCTCGCGATCGCGCTTGTCGGGCTCCCGCCGCTGCAGCCCCTCTTCGGCACGGCGGTGCCGAGCGCCGGGTCGCTGGCCATGCTGGCGGCATTCCCGCCGCTGGTGTACGCCGCCGACGCCCTGCGCCGGCGGCGCCTGCCGCGGCCCGCCCCCGGCGCCGCGGCGCCGACCGCGGTCCCGTAGCGCTGCGGACAACCCGCGGCGCCGGGCGGGCGTTCGCCGACTCGGCCCGCCCGCCGGGCGGGCGGTGTTCGCCCGGGCGCTGGTGCCCGCCGCCGAGCGGCTCGTGCAGGACATCGAGGCCGGCCGCGACGCCCGCGCGGCGGTCGCCCGCCTGCGCGCGGCGGTCCGCCTGCCCGACCGGGTCGGCTGGCCCGGCGAGGGCCCGCGGCCCGCGCGGCTCACCCGCGCCGAGGCGGCCGAGCTGCGGGCGGCCGCGCGGGCGTACGCCACGGGCGGGCTCCACCCCGACCGACGGGCGCGCGCGGGTGGCGCGCGGCCCCGCGTGCGACCCCCCGCCCCGCCGCAACGGCACCCTGACGCCGCTCGAGACGCTCGGCACCGGCAGGTGACCGGCCCGGGCGCGGGCGGCGCGCCCGCGCCGGGGCCGGCGCGCCCGCGCCGTCAGGAGTCGCGCGGCGCGACGCCCTCGTCGTAGCCCTCGACGTCGCCGAAGCCGGCCGGCGCCGTGGCGCCCGCCAGCGCCCGGCCCGGCGCGAACACGGCGCCGCGGAAGGTGCCGAGGTCGCCGAGGTGCACGACCTCGCCGCCGAGCGCCGCCCGGCCGAGCTCGAGGAGGAACGCCTCGACGAGCCGGTCGGCCTCCTCCTCGCTCGACCCCGCCCGCCACGCGGTGCGCGCCACCATGTCCCGCAGCTCCATCGCTCCACCCCCGTCACGCTCGTCGGCCGGTCCCCCCGAGCCTCGCGCCCCGCCCGCCCGCGGGTCGTCGGGGTCGCCCCGGATCGGCGATGCGGCCGACTCCGCGGTCAGCGTCGTGGCCCGGCGCGGCGGGTGCGGGATGCCGGCCGCGCGGTAGGCCTCCGCCTCGTCGAGCGTCTCGTGCTCGAGCAGGGCGCCGGCGAGCGAGTCGAGCGCCGCGCGGCGGTCGCGCAGCAGCACCAGGGCGTCCTCGTGGCAGTCGTCGATGATGCGCCGCACCTCCGCGTCGACCAGCTCGCGCATCCGCTCGGAGGCCCGGCCGGCGGGCGCGGCCTGCACGGCCGGCTCCTCGCCGCCGGGGACCGACACCGGCCCGACCGCCTCCGACATCCCCCACCGCTCCACCATGCGGCGCGCGAGGCCGGTGGCCCCCTCGAGGTCGTCCTCGGCGCCCGTCGTGAGCTGCCCGTACACCAGCTCCTCGGCCGCCCTGCCCCCCAGCATCGCCACGATCCGGCCGCGCAGCTCGTCCGCGCTGTAGCCGTAGCGGTCGGCCTCGGGCGCCTGCAGCGTCACGCCGAGCGCCCGGCCGCGCGGCACGATCGAGATCTTGCGGACGGGGTCGGCGCCGGGCTGGATCATCCCGAGCAGGGCGTGCCCGGCCTCGTGGTACGCCGTCCGCTCGCGCTCCTGGGGCGAGACGACCAGGCGGCGGGCCGCGCCGAGCAGGACCTTCTCGAGCGCCTCGGTGAAGTCGCGCTGCGACACCATGGCGGACCTCCTGCGGCCCGCGACGAGCGCGGCCTCGTTGGCGAGCATGCGCAGGTCGGCGCCGACCATGCCGGGCGTCGAGGCCGCGAGCACGGCCAGGTCGACGTCCGCGTCGAGCGGGTGGTGGCGCGTGTGCACGCGGAGGATGGCCTCGCGCCCGACCCGGTCGGGCGGGTTGACGGACACCCTCCGGTCGAAGCGGCCGGCCCGCAGCAGGGCCGGGTCGAGGATCTCGGGGCGGTTCGTGGCCGCGAGCACGATGACCCCCTCGTTGCCGGTGAAGCCGTCGAGCTCGGCGAGGATCTGGTTGAGCGTCTGCTCGCGCTCGTCGCTGCCGCCGTGGGCCGCGCCGAGGCCGCGCGCCCGGCCGACGGCGTCGAGCTCGTCGACGAAGACGATCGCCGGCGCGGTCTCCTTCGCCTGCGCGAACAGGTCGCGCACGCGGCTGGCGCCGACGCCGACGAACATCTCCACGAACTCGGACGCGGACAGGGAGACGAACGGCACGCCGGCCTCGCCGGCGACCGCGCGGGCGAGCAGCGTCTTGCCCGTCCCCGGCGGGCCGTACAGCAGGACGCCGTGGGGCACCGCGGCCCCCAGCCGCCGGTAGCGGTCGGGCTCGCGCAGGAAGTCGACGACCTCCCGCAGCTCCTCCGTGGCCTCGTCGATGCCCGCCACGTCGGCGAAGGTCGTGCGCTCCGTGGTGGGCTCGTAGCGGCGCGCCCGGGCGCGCCCGAAGGACCCCATCCCCGCGGCCGGGCCACGCCGCAGGAACCAGCCGATGAGCAGCACGATCACGACGATCGGCAGCAGCCCGGACACGAACGAGAGCCAGGGCGAGCCGGCCTCCGCGGCCGGCTCGACGTCGACGGCGACGCGTTCGCGCTGCAGCAGCGCCATGAGGTCGTCGCGGGCGAACTCCGGCCGCTCGGTGCGGAAGTCGCGCAGCGACCCCTCCGAGCCCTGCCCGCCCGCCGGGCGGCGGAGCGTCCCGGTGATGCCGTTGCCCCGGGCGGTCACCGACTCGACGTTGCCGGCCCGCACCTGGGCGACGAAGCCCGGGTAGTCGAGCTCGGCCCGGGGCGGCGCCGCCGCGTACCGGTTGACCAGGCCCCAGCCCACCAGCAGCACGAGCGCGACGGTGATCCAGGGCAGCAGCCGCCCGGGGCGGGCGTCGCGGGCCTCGGGCGGCGTGCCGGCCATGGCCCCAGCCTCGCGCCGCCCCCCCGCGCGGTCATCCGGGGCCGGCGCGCCCGGGCCTTCGGGGAGGCCGCAGCGGGGCGGCGTCGCGCCGCCGCGACGGCCCGACGTTCCCGCGGAACCGGCTACAGGCGTAAACCCTGGAATTCCAGACGGTATTTCATCTATTCATGCCCGCGGCGGCCGGGACCGCCGCGCCCCGCGGGACGGGGACGGCGACGGACGGGCATCTCTCGCCGCGGCCCACCGGACACGGCTGTCGGGTGTGCGGCCCGGCGGTCCCGGCCGCGCCTGCGCCGGGGCAGTGAGCGCGCCTGCCCCGGCGTCGCCCCTACCGCTCGGCGGGGAGGCGGACCTCCGTCCGCGACGAGGCCTCGGCCGTGCCGCGCTTCTGCGAGGCCTCCGCCCGGTGGCGCACCCCGCCGGCGAGCTCGTCGCGCACGCGCTCCTCCACGCGGCGGCACGGCTCGAGCAGGTGGGCGCGGAACTCGTCGACGATCTGGTACGTCCAGCGCCCCGCGGCGGCGTCGCGGGGGGCGGCGTCCCGCTCCACCAGGTCGGCGAGCTCGCCGTGGCCGGCCTCGCGCAGGCGCTCCGCCGCCTCGAGCAGCAGCCCCTGGCCGTGGCCGGCGTGGTGGTGGGCGTCGAGCAGGGCGCCGAACGAGCGCTCGATCCACTCCACCGCCACCTCGACACGGTGGACCGCGTCGAGGGTCGCCTCGTCCATCGCGTCCGCGCCGCGCGCCGGGTCCACGCTGCGACCGTCGGTCTCGCCCACGGGCGCATGGTTCCCGCGGCCGCCGGCCCGAAACCGCGGCGCGACCGGGATTGCCCGGCTCCCGCGGCGGGCACTCCGTGTCGCATGCCGACGACGGCTCCAGGGTGAGCGCGCACGGCGGCCGGGGCGCGCCGCCGCGCTCCGGCGCGCTGACGGCCGCCCAGGCGGCCGCGGGGGCGGTCGTGCTCGCGCGGCTCGCGCGCGGGCGGCGTCGCCGGCCGCCGCTGGCGGCGCCGCCCGCCGGGCGGGCCCGCCCGTCCATCAGCGTCGTGGTGCCGGCCCGCGACGAGGCCGCCCGCATCGGTCCGTGCCTCGCGGGGCTGCGCGCCGACCCCGCCCTGCTCGAGGTGGTCGTCGTCGACGACTGCTCGTCGGACGGCACGGCCGGGGTGGCGGCGGCGGCCGGCGCCCGGGTGGTGGCGGGGACGCCCCCGCCGCCCGGCTGGGTGGGCAAGCCATGGGCACTGCAGCAGGGGCTCGAGGCGGCGAGCGGCGAGGTGGTGGTCGTCCTCGACGCCGACACGCTCCCGCGCCCGGGCCTGGCGGCGGCGCTCGCCGACGCCCTCGACGACGCCGACCTGGTCACCGCCGGCGCGGCGTTCGTCTGCGAGGGCGCCGCCGAGCAGGCCCTCCACGCCGCGATGCTCGCCACGCTGGTCTACCGCTTCGGCCCCGGCGACGCCGAGCGGCCGCCGCGGCCGGCCCGCATGCTCGTCAACGGTCAGTGCATGGCCGCCCGCCGCGAGCGGCTGCTGGCCGAGGGCGGCTTCGCGGCGGCGGCGGGGCACCTGACCGACGACGCCGCGCTCGGGCGCGCCCTCGCCGCGCGCGGCTGGCGGGTCGCATTCGTGTCGGCCGGCGACCTGCTGGCGGTGCGCATGTACCGCTCGGCGCGCGAGACGTGGACGGGCTGGGGGCGCTCCATCGCGCTGGCCGACGTCACCTCGCCCGCCTGGCGGGCGGCCGACGTCGCCGTCACCGCGCTCACGATGGCCCTCCCGGTGGCGCGCGCGCTCGCCGGGCGGCCGCGCCCGCTCGACCTGGCGCTGCTGGCGGTGCGCGCCGCCCTGCTCGCCGGGCTGCGCGGGGCCTACGCGCGGCCCGGGCCCGGCTTCTGGCTGTCGCCGCTCGCCGACCCGCTGGCGGTCACGAGGCTGACGCGCTCCGCCCTGCGGCCCGACCGTCGCTGGCGCGGGCGGGCCTTCGCGGGCGCAGCCGGCTCCAGGCGAACAGGAGGCCGATGATCCCCATCAGCCACAGCACCGGCAGCGTGCGCTCGCGCGGCCCGGCGAGGAGGATGGCGAGCGGCAGCGCGAACGTCCCCGCGCGCGCCGCCCAGGCGAACGACCGCAGGATCCACACGATGGCGAACAGCGCCCAGCAGAGCAGCGCGGCCAGCGGCACGAGCGCCGTGGCCCCGCCGACGAAGACCATCACCGACTTGCCCCCGCGCAGCCGCGCCGTGACCGGCAGCGCGTGGCCGAGCATCGCGCCGAGCACCCCGAGCCAGCCGCCCCACCAGCCGCCGAGCGCGAGGCCCGCCAGGGCCGCGACCAGCCCCTTCGCCCCGTCGAGCACGAAGGCCGGCGCGGCCCGGCGCGGCCCGAGGTGCTCGAGCGCGTTCCAGGCCCCCGGGTTGCGGTCGCCCACCCGGCGCAGGTCGACGCCGTGACGGCGGGCGACGCGCGGCGAGAGCTGCAGGCAGCCGACGGCGTAGCCGACCACGAGGGCGAGCGCGTGGAGCACGGCCCCGTCGCCTCCTTCCACCTGACCCGCTACCGGCCCGCCACGGCCCGCGACGGCCTGGCGAGGATGGGGCTCGACCGCCCGGTCCTGGCGCGCACGCGCGGCCTGCGCTTCTGGCGGCTGCTCGGCACCGGGCGCGGCCGCACGATGACCCTGAGCGCCGACCTGCGGCGCTGGGCGATGTTCGCGGTGTGGGACGACGCGTCGGCGCTCGCGCGCTTCATGGAGGGGTCCGAGGTCGCGGCGCGCTGGCGCGCGCTCGGCCAGGAGACGTACGGGGTGCGGCTGCGCCCGCTGCGCGCCGTGGGCGCGTGGGGCGGGCGGCGGTTCGACGTGCCCGGCGACCCGCCGCCCTGGGACGGCGCCGTCGCGGTGCTGACGCGGGCGAGCATCAGGCCGCGCCGCCTCGCGGCCTTCTACCGTGCGATCGCCCCGCCGGCCTCGGCCCTCGAGGGCAGCCCCGGCCTGCTCGCGTCGCTCGGCATGGGCGAGTGGCCGGTCGCCCGGCAGGCGACCTTCTCCCTGTGGGGGTCGTGGGCGGCGGCGCGGGCCTACGCCTACGGCGGCCCCGAGCACATGGCGGTGATCCGCCGCACCCGGGACGAGCGCTGGTACTCGGAGGAGCTGTTCGCGCGCTTCCGCCCCGACGCCTCGTGGGGCACGTGGGACGGGGCCGACCCGCTGCAGGCGGCGTCACCGGGCGGGCCCCACGGCGCGGGCGACGGTCGCGGCGCCGAGCATCACCAGCGGTAGCCCCCCGCCCGGGTGGACGGTGCCGCCCACGAGCCACGCGCCGCGCAGCCCGCGCACCCGGTTGCCCGGCCGGCGCAGCGTGCCGAGCCGCCCGTGCGGAGCCGCCCCGTAGATCGCGCCGCCGGCCGCGCCGCTCTCGCGGTCGAGGTCGCCGGGCGTCCGGGCGGCGCGCACCACCACCCGGTCGGCCACGCCGAGCCGCGCGATGGCCGCGTCGGCGACCGCCCCCCAGTCGGCCGCGTCGCCCGCCGCCGGCGCGTTGACCAGCACGAACCAGTTCTCGTGGCCGGGGGGCGCCGCGCCCGGGTCGGTCGCGCAGGAGGCGCTCACGTAGATCGTCGGCTCGCGCGGCGGCCGCCCGGCGAACACGTCGTCGAACTCGGCGTCGTAGTCGGCGGGGAAGCGGATCTCGTGGTGCACCAGGCCGGGCGTCGCGCCGCGCAGGCCGAGCAGCGTCACGAGGCCCGAGAGCGACCGCTCGCGGGGGCGGCGGGGCGGCCGGCCGAGCAGCGGCCCGAGGGCCCGCTCGGCGTCGACGTTGAGCACGACCGCGTCGGCCGGGACGACGCCGTCGTCGGTGAGCACGCCCCGGGCCCGCCGGTCCCGGCGCAGCACCCGCCGCACCGGCGTCCCCAGGCGCAGCTCGCCGCCGAGCGCCTCCAGGCGCCGGGCCAGCGCGAGCACGATCTCGTGCACGCCCCCGCGCGGATGCCAGGCGCCGAAGGCGTGCTCGACGTACCCGGCGAGCGCCAGCGCCGCGGGCGCCCGCCGCGGGTCGGCGCCGGCGTAGGTCGCGAAGCGCTCGATGACCATCCGCAGCCGCGGGTCGCGGGCGTGGGCGCGCGCCAGCTGGCGCAGCGTCCACCACGGGCGCACGCGCACGAGCGACGACGGCGACGGCCGCGGATCGCCGGGCCGGGGGCGGGAGGGCGGCCACGGAGCCGGCCCCTCCAGCACGGGCGCCGAGGCGCGCCACATCGCCGCGCAGGTGCCGAGGAAGGCCATCCAGTCGTCGCCCGCCCCGGGCGACCAGCGCTCGAGCGCGGCCACGGCGCGCGGCACGTCGGCCGACAGCTCCACGCTGGAGCCGTCGGCGAAGCGGTAGCGGGTGACCGGCTCCACCCGCACCAGCTCCAGCTCGTCCTCGAGCGGCCGGCCGGTGGCGCGGAACAGGTCGCCGAGCACGTGCGGCATCGTCACGAGCGAGGGGCCGGCGTCCCAGCGGAACCCGTCGCGCTCCACGCGGGCGGCCTTGCCGCCCGGCGCCGGGCCGGCCTCGAGCACGGTCACCCGGTGCCCGGCGTGGGCGAGGCGCACCGCGCAGGCCAGCCCGCCGACGCCGGCGCCGACGACCGCGACCCTCATCGGCGCCGGCGCAGCAGCGCCGGCAGCGCCACGGCGCCCATCGCGGCCGACCCGGCCAGCGCGGACACCGGCCGCCGCCACAGCACCGCGTTGGCGAACGTCTCGCCGGCCCAGGTCCACAGGTACGCGGCCACCGCGGCGCCGTCGCGGTCGGGCGGGCCGCGCCGCTCGGCCGCCGCCCACGCGGCGAACAGCGCCAGCCCCGTCCCCCACCAGCCGGCGAAGTTGGTGGCGGGGATGCCCTCGTAGCGGCCGCGCCGCTCCCAGGTCCAGTAGCCCTCGCGGGCCATCCGCGGGTCGAGGAAGACGTCCCACGCGGTGAGCGCCGCGGCCGCGAGCGGCACCCGCCCCGCCGGCGCGCGGGTGATCCGGCCGGCGACCGCCCAGGCGGGGCGCGCCATCAGCGCCCACGCCGCCGAGGCCAGCAGCGGCACGCCGCCCACGCGCGGGCCGAGGCGCTCCGAGTAGCGGTAGCGGCCGAACGGGAACCCGGTGCGGACGCCGGCGAGCTCCGCCGCGAAGCCGACGGCGCCCGCGGCCGCGACCAGCGCCGGGCCGCGGCGCGGCCCCCGCGCCTCGGCCGCCTCGGCCACCGACGCCGCCAGCGCGAGCGCCACGATCCCCCGGGTGGCGCGGGGCGTGGCCGGCGCGTCCCGGGTGCGCAGGCCGTGGCGCACCTGCGCCGCGCCGAGCGCGGCCAGCAGCGCGTGCGAGGGCCGGGGCGCCCTCATCGCAGCAGGGCCCCGGCCCGCGCGGCCAGCACGAGCCTGCGGCCGCGCGGCACCACGGCGCGGCCGGCCCGGGCGCCGTAGCCCTCGCGCTCGATCTGGCGCAGGATCTCGCGGTACATCGCCGCCGCGGAGGCGATCGCCCGGCGGCCCCGCCGCAGCTGGGCGATCTCGGGAATGGCCAGCCGGTAGAGCGCGTCGGCGCGCGCGATCTGGTCGCGCAGCAGCGCGTCGCGCGCGCCGGGCGCCAGCGCCGCGGGCCCGCCGAAGCGGCGCAGCGTGCCCTCGGCCACGTACACGCGGCCGCCGGCGGCGTCCTCGTCGATGTCGCGCAGGATGTTCGTCCGCTGCATCGCCTGCCCCAGGGTGACGGCCGCCGCGTCGGCCCGCGCCTGGTCGCGGGCGCCGAGCACCCGCGACATCACCACGCCCACCGTGCCGGCCACCCGGTAGCAGTACCGGTCGACCTCGGCCTCGTCGGCGGGCGCCTCGCCCGCCACGTCCGCGCGCATGCCCGCGCAGAAGTCGGCGAACGCCCACCGCGGCAGCGGGTGCCGCGCCGCCATGCGATCCAGGATCGCGACCTCGGGCGTGGGGGCGCCGTGCGCCGGCGGCTCGCCGCGCGCCCAGGCCTCGACGGCGGCGACCCGGGCGGCGGCGTCGTCACGCCGCTCGTCCACGAGGTCGTCGAGCGTGCGGAACACCAGGTAGAGCATGTACACGTCGTCGCGCACGGCGCCCGGCAGCATGCGGCAGGCGAGCGCGAAGGTGCGGGCCACGCGCCGGGTGGTGGCGCGGGCCTCGCCGAGCGTCGGCGCCGCGAGCGCGTGCGACGACGCGCTCACCGGGCGCCCGCCGGCACGCGGCGCCGTGGCGCCGCCGCGGCGTCGGCGGCGACCAGGTCGCCGGTGATCGCCGCCCCGAGCAGGACGCCGGGGATGCCGGCGCCCGGATGGGTGCCCCCGCCCACGAAGTAGAGGTTGCGGATGCGCCGGTCGCGGTTGGGGACGCGGAAGTACGCCGACTGGCCGAGGGTGGGCTCGATCGAGAACGCGTTGCCCCACTCCGCCCCGAGCCGGCGCTCGAAGTCGAGCGGGGTCATGCGGTGCTCCACCACGACGTCGGCCGCCAGCCCGTGCAGGCCGTACGAGCGCTCCATGTCGGCGACGAGCGCGTCGCGCACCTCGTCGGCGGCGGCGGTCCAGTCGGTGCCGCCGCGCAGGTTCGGCGTCGGCAGCAGCACCGCCAGCGAGTCGCCGCCCGGCGCGGCCATCGCCGCCTCGGTGCGGCTCGGCGCGTGCACGTAGGTCGAGAACGTGCGCGGCACCACGCCCCTGCGCGTCACGTCGCGGATGAAGCTCCGGTAGCCCGGCCCCACCAGCAGCGTGTGGTGCAGCAGGCCGGGCCAGCGCCGCCGCGTGCCCATGTAGACGAGGAAGCACGACATCGTGGGCCGCAGCCGCCGCCGGGGCGCCGGCCGGCCGAGCAGGGCCGGCGTGCGCAGGACGTCGGCGTTCGAGATCACCACGTCGGCGGCGATGCGCCCGCCGCCGGCCAGGCGGACGCCCGTCGCGCGCTCGCCGGACCACTCGATCGCCTCCACCGGCTCGCCGCAGCGCAGGTCGAGGTCCCGGGCGAGCGCCTCGACCAGCGCGTAGACGCCGCCGTCGACGTACCAGCCGCCGTCGGCGACCTGCAGGTACACCAGCGCCGCGTAGAGCGCCGGCACGCGGAACGGGTCGCCGCCGATGAAGAGCGAGTGGAACGAGAACGCCTCGCGCACGCGGGGGTGGCGGAACGCCCGGGCGACGTAGGCGTGCAGGGGCGGCAGTACCCCCAGGCGCGCCATGCGCGGCACCAGGCGGGCGAAGTCGCCCGCGCGCAGGAAGGGCCGGCGGCCCGCGTCGAGGATCACGCTGCGGTAGACCGGCTCGAGCCCGTCGAGGAAGGGCCGTACCCGGCGGGCGTCCCGGGGGGAGAAGCGCGCGACCTCGGCCTCCAGGCGGCCGACGTCGTCGGCGAAGTCGAAGTGCCGCTCGTCGCCCGCCCAGCGGATCCGGTACATCGGGTCCAGGCGGCGCATCGTCACCTCGGAGCGCAGGTCCAGCCCGCCCGCGGCGAAGGCCTCCTCCAGCACCCAGGGCATGGTCACGAGCGAGGGCCCCGTGTCCCAGGTGTAGCCGGCGTCGCGCAGGCGGTACGCGCGGCCGCCCGGCGCCTCCTGGCGCTCCACCACGGTCACGTCGTGGCCGTCGTGCCGCAGGCGCCGCGCCACGGCCAGGCCGCCGAGCCCGGCGCCGATCACCACCACCCTCACGCGACCGCCCTCACGGCCACCGCGTCCGCGCGCGCGAGCACCCGCGACGCCAGCGCGCGCAGCGCCGCGGCGTCGGCGTCGTGCGCCAGGTCGTCCAGCGCCGCGTGCGCCGCGTCGGCGTGCTCCGCCGCGCGCTCCGCGGCCGCCCGGGTGCCGGCGTGCGCGGCGAGCTCGTCGCAGAGCCGGGCGCGCACGCCCGCGTCGCCGGCGGCGGCGCGCACGGCCGGGCCCAGCCAGGGGTCCAGCCGCAGGGCGAGGATGACGGGCAGGGTCATCGTGCCGTCGGCCAGGTCGGCGCCGCGCGGCTTGCCGGTGACGGCGGCGTCGCCGGTCAGGTCGAGGACGTCGTCCACGATCTGGTAGGCCACGCCGAGGTGGCGGCCGAACGCGGCCAGCCGCCGCCGGGCCTCGGGCGGGGCCCCGCCCGCGAGCGCGCCGAGGTGGCACGCCGCCGCCAGCAGGGCGCCGGTCTTGAGCAGGCAGCGCTCCACGTAGATCTCCTCCCCCAGCCCCACGTCGCCGCGGCCCGCCGCCTGCAGCAGCTCGCCGCGGGTCAGCTCGTCGGTCGCGCGCGCGAGCACCCGCACCGCCGCGGGGTCGCAGAGGCGCGCCGCCTCGCGGAACGCCGCGGCCATCAGGACGTCGCCGACCGCGACCGCGCGACCGCGGCCGTGGGCGCCGACGACGCTCGGCCGGCCGCGCCGCAGCGGGGCGCCGTCGATGACGTCGTCGTGCACGAGCGTCGCCATGTGCATGAGCTCCACGGCCGCCGCGGCCGCGACGACGCCATGGGCGCGGCCGGGCGCCGGGCCGGCGCAGGCCAGGACCATGCGCGGGCGCGTGCGCTTGCCGCCCGAGGCGAGCGTCGCCCGCGCCGGCCCGGCCACGGCCGGGTGCCCCGCCGCGACGACCGCCTCGAGCCGCCGCTCGCAGGCCGCGAGGAGCGTCGCCGCGCGGCCGGGCGGCGCGACGACGGCGCCCTCAGGGCGTGCGGCGGTGGTCAGCGTGCCCCCTCCCCCTGTCCGTCCATCGGCGTCGGTCCTCCTCCCGGCCGGGCCCGCGGTACGCGGCGCGGCGATGGCTGTCGGACCTCCATACGCACGCGATCCGGCGTTCGGATTCAGCGGCGCCGGCGCGGTCGCGACGGACGGATGCGGCGGGCGGCACGGCCCGCAGGTTCCCGCGGCGTGCCGCGCGAAACCGGACGCGGCACGGCGCCCGAGGGCCGTCGCGGGCGCTCGGCGCCGCTGGACGTAGATACTCCCCCCGAGTATATTGCCGGCATCACGGGACGCCTCCGGCAGCGCCGGCGGCGTCCAGGCGGTGCTCATGGGAGGAGCGATCAGTGGCGACCCACCACCCGGCCGAGGCCGATCACGCGCACGAGACGGGCCACGCCGGCGGGCACGCCGCCCGCGGCGGGCACGACCGGCACGCCGGCCACGACAAGCACGCCGGCCACGACGTGGCGATGTTCCGCCGCAGGTTCTGGTGGAGCCTGCTGCTGAGCATCCCGGTCGTGTTCACGAGCCACATGGTCATGGACTGGTTCGGCTACGACCTGGACGTCGCCGGCATCGAGCTGGTCGGCCCGGTGCTCGGCTCGGTGATCTTCTGGTGGGGCGGCTGGCCGTTCCTCGAGGGCGGCTGGCGCGAGGCCCGCGAGCGTCGGCCGGGGATGATGCTGCTGATCGCGATGGCGATCAGCGTCGCCTACGTCGCCTCGATGGCCACCTCGCTGGACCTGTTCGGCCTCGATTTCTGGTGGGAGCTGGCGCTGCTGGTGACCATCATGCTGCTGGGGCACTGGCAGGAGATGAAGGCGCTCGGACAGGCGCAGGACGCCCTCGCGGCCCTCGCCGCGCTGCTGCCCGACGAGGCCGAGCGGGTCAGCCCGGACGGCGGGGTCGAGACGATCGCGCTCGACGCGCTGCGCGCCGGCGACGTCGTGCTGGTGCGCAGCGGCGCCCGGGTGCCCGCCGACGGCGAGATCACCGACGGCGCCGCCGAGCTGGACGAGTCGATGATCACCGGCGAGTCCCGGCCGGTCGCGAAGGCGGCCGGCGACCGGGTGGTCGCCGGGACGGTCTCCACCGACTCGGCGATCCGCGTGCGGGTCGATGCCCTCGGCGAGGACACCGCCCTCGCCGGCATCCAGCGGCTCGTGGCCGATGCGCAGGCGTCGCGCTCGCGCGCCCAGGTGCTGGCCGACCGCGCCGCGGCGCTCCTCTTCTACGTGGCGATGGCCGCCGCGGTGATCGCCGCCGGGGTGTGGCTGGCCGTCGGCGACGCCGACGACGCGGTCGTGCGGGTGGTCACCGTGCTCGTCATCTCGTGCCCCCACGCGCTCGGCCTGGCCATCCCCCTGACCACGTCGATCTCCTCGGCCCGCGCGGCGAGCCACGGCATCCTCGTGCGGGAGCGCCTCGCCCTGGAGCGCAGCCGCACCGTCGACGCGGTCCTGTTCGACAAGACCGGGACGCTCACGAGGGGGCGCCACGCCGTCGTGGGCGTGGCGGGCGCCGGCCTCGACGAGGACGAGGTGCTGCGCCTGGCGGCCGGCGTGGAGTCGGACAGCGAGCACCCGCTCGCCCGCGCGATCGTGGCGGCGGCGCGCGAGCGCGGGCCGATCGCGACGGCGGAGGGCTTCCGCTCGATCACCGGCCGCGGCGTCGAGGCCGACATCGAGGGCGTCCCGCACGCGGTCGGCGGGCCGGCCCTGCTGCGCGAGCGCGGCCTCCGCGAGCCGGAGGGGATCGCCGGGTGGGCGCAGGGCTGGCGGGACCGCGGCGCAGCGGTGCTCCACCTCGTGCGCGGCGACCGGATCGTCGGCGGCCTGGCCCTCGAGGACGAGGTGCGCCCTGAGGCCCGCGCCGCGGTCGAGGAGCTCCAGGCCATGGGCCGACGGGTCGTCATGATCACCGGCGACGCCCGCGAGGTGGCCGACGCCGTCGGCGCCGACCTCGGCCTCGACGAGGTGTTCGCCGAGGTGCTCCCCGAGCACAAGGCCGCGAAGGTCGCCGAGCTCCAGGCGCGCGGCCTGAGCGTGGCCATGGTGGGCGACGGCGTCAACGACGCGCCGGCCCTGGCGGGCGCCGACGTCGGCATCGCCATCGGCGCCGGCACCGACGTCGCCATCGAGTCGGCGGGCCTCATCCTGGCGAGCTCCGACCCGCGCGCGGTGGTCAGCACCATCAGGCTCTCGGCGGCCGCGTACCGCACCAGCCTCCAGAACCTCTGGTGGGCGGCGGGCTACAACATCGTGGCGATCCCGATCGCCGCCGGCGCCCTGGAATGGGCGGGGGTCTCGATGCCGCCCGCCGTGGCGGCGATCCTGATGAGCGTCTCGACGATCGTCGTCGCCCTCAACGCCCAGCTGCTGCGCCGGGTGGACCTGCGGCCGGCGCCGATGGAGGCGGACGCCGCGCCGCGGCCGCATCCCGTGCCGGCGACGTGACCGGCGGCGGCGGGGGGCCCGGCGACCCGCGTGCGCCGGCTCCCGCCGCCGTCGGCCGTTCAGCCGCCGTCGCCCATCCCGCGCGACATCATCAGGACCATCGCGCCCATCATGACCAGGCAGCCGAGCGCGCCGAGCAGTGCCCAGCCGCCGGCGCCGAGCGCCACCAGCATCGCGACGACCCCCGCCGCCGCCGCCGCGCACCACCACATCGCCGTGTGCGAGTGGCGCATCACCCCTCCGTTCGCCGTGGGGTGCCGGCCGGCTGTGCCCGCACCCGGTTCATGACCCCGCCCATGCTCCATCGGCCCAGCTCCGCCCGCCGTCGGCGCTGCTGCGCAGGGCGCCGTGCTCGAGCGCGACGATCAGGCGGTCGGCGGCCGGCACGGTCATCGCCTCCGGGCGGCCGCCGACGCGGCCGGCGCGTGCCCAGGACGCGCCGCCGTCGCGGCTGACCCGCAGCTCGCCGTCGAGCGACAGCGCGTAGAGGGCGTCGCGGCGCGGCCAGGCGAGCAGACCGGGCGGCCCGTCGAGCGGGCGCCAGCCGCGCCCGTCGTCCTCCGAGACGATCAGCCCACGCTCCGACGCCGCGACGATCCGGGACGGGTCGTCCGGGTCCACCACCAGGTCGAGGAGGGGCGGCGGACGGCGCACACGCCAGGTCCGGCCGCCGTCCTCGCTGATCATCAGCCGGCCGCCGCTCGCGTCGTAGCCGTGAATGAACGTGCCGGTGGCGCGCAGGGCGTGGAAGTCGGCCTCGCCGAGCAGGGAGATCGGCTCCCAGGAGCGGCCGCGGTCGCGGGACCCGATCAGGCCGAGCAGCGGCGGCAGCCCCTCCCGCAGGTCCGGGTGCCCCGAGCCGAGGAAGTGGTCGGCGGCCGCGATCGTGAACCCCATCGTGTCCTGGCGGCGGTCGCCGACGCGGGCGGCGTCGTCCGACCCGCGCTCCATCCGGAACAGGCCCGTGTGGGTCGCGATGTAGAGCGCGCCGTCCGCCGGGTTCAGCCCGAGGCCGTGGGCGTGGATGGGGTCGGCGTCGGCGCCCGCCGGCGTCGTCTCGACGTCGCCGGAGCAGGCGGCGAGGGCCAGCACGCCGAGCAGCGCCAGCGCGGCCGCGACGGCGCGGAACGTGTCGGGGCGCGCGCGGCGCCTGCGTGTCGGGCGGTGCATCGGCACCCACGATGTCGGACGGCGCCCGGACCGCCAAGGACGGCCCGCGTCCCCCGTCACAGGTCCGAAACAGGCCCCTGGTACTCCTCGGGTCGAGGCGTCGACGCGAAGGGGGATGCGATGACCAGCAGGCTGTGGGTGATCCTCGGGGTGGCGGGCGTGGTCGCGCTGGCCGCCGGGCTCGGGATCGGCATGGCGCTCGCCGGCGACGACCACGGGCCCGGCGACGGCCCGCACGCGGGCGGCGGCGCGTGGATGGAGGCGCCGATGGGCTCGTGGCCCGACGGCGGGATGGGCTCGGGCATGGCCGGCGGCGGTCGGCTGGGCGAGCGCGCGTTCCTGCAGATGATGGTGCCGCACCACCGCTCGGCGGTGGCGATGGCCGAGCTCGCCCTGGAGCGCGCCGAGCGTCCGGCGGTGCGCCGCCTGGCCGAGCGGATCGTCGCCTCGCAGGAGGAGGAGATCGAGCGGATGCGGACCTGGAGCGAGCAGTGGTTCGGCGAGCCGCTCACCGAGGACGCCTCCGGCCCGCACGCGAGCATGGACATGTCGGGCCTCGAGGCGACGCCTGCCCGCGAGTTCGACCGCGCGTTCCTGGCGGCGATGATCCCGCACCACGCGAGCGCGCTGATGATGGCCGACGCGGCCCTCCGCGGCGGCCCGCGCGGCGAGCTCGAGCGGATGGCGCATGAGATCATCGCCGCCCAGGCGGAGGAGATCGGGCAGATGCAGCGCTGGCGGCAGACGTGGTTCCCGCCGCTCGGATGAGCGGGCCGATCCACCGGGCGAGCCGATGAGCCCCTCGATCCTCGTCGTCGACGACGAGCCGGGCATCATCGAGCTCGCCTCGGCGTACCTGCGCCGCGACGGCTTCACCGTGCGCACCGCGCGCACCGGCCGCCGTGCGCTCGACGCCCTCGCCACCCAGCCGGCCGACCTCGTCGTGCTCGACCTCATGCTGCCCGACATCGCCGGCGAGGAGGTCTGCGCCAGCCTGCGCCGCCACTCGGCCGTGCCGATCCTGATGCTGACCGCCAAGTCGGCCGAGGCCGACCGCCTGCGCGGCCTCGCCCTCGGGGCCGACGACTACCTGGTGAAGCCGTTCTCGCCGCGAGAGCTCGTCGCTCGGGTGCGCGCCATCCTGCGCCGCTCCGGCGGCCGGGGCCAGCCCGCGGCGGACCTGCTCGTGATCGACGGCGGCAGGCTCGAGGTCGACCTCGCCGCCCACGAGGCCCGCCTCAACGGCGCCGCGCTGGCGCTCACGGTGGCCGAGTTCCGCCTGCTGGCGGCGCTCGCGCGCCAGCCGCGGCGGGTCTTCTCGCGCTACGACCTCCTGCAGGCGGTGCAGGGACCCGACGTCGAGGGCATCGAGCGCACCGTCGACGTCCACGTGATGCGCCTGCGCAAGAAGATGGACGAGGCGCTGCCGGGCGCCGCGGGCTACGTGGCGACCGTCTACGGGGTGGGCTACCGGCTGGAGGAGTCCGTGTGAGCGTCGGCCGCCTCGGCCTGCGCGCGCGCCTGGTGGCCGCCTTCGTCGGCATCGCCGCCCTCGCGGTGCTGGTGGCCGCCCTCCTGACCGGCTGGGGCCTCCACCGCACGTTCGACGACTACCTCGCCCGGCGCAGCGACCAGGCGGGCCGCGACGCGGTGGCCCTCGCCGAGACCGCCTACGCCACCGCGGGCGGGCGCTGGAGCGCCGACGCGCTCGACATCCTGTCCCACGAGTTGGTGCTGACCGGCTACGACTACCGGCTGCGCGAGGGCGGGCGGGTGCTGATCGACACCACCAAGCTGGACCGCGACGGCCTCGACTTCAGGCGCGTGTCCGAGCTGCCGGTGCACGGGCCGCGCGGCGGCCGGGTGGCGACGCTGGAGCTGTACGCCCTCGGTGCGGACGGCGACACGCCCGCCGACGAGGAGCTGCGGCAGGAGCTCGACCAGGGCCACCTGCTCGCCGCGGCCATCGCCGCCGTCGTGGCGATCGGCGCAGGCCTCGTGGTGGCCGGCCGCCTGTCGCGGCCGCTCCGGCGGCTGACGGTGGCCGCCCGCGGGCTGGCCGCCGGGGGGCGCACGCCCGAGCTCCCCGGCGCGTCGGCCGAGGTGCGCGAGCTGGCGGAGGCGCTCGACGGCCTCTCCGCCGACCTCGAGCGCCAGCGACGCGCCCGCCGCCAGCTGGCCGCCGACCTCTCGCACGAGCTGCGCACGCCGCTCATGCTGCTCCAGGGCCGCATCGAGGCGATGCAGGACGGCGTGGTGCCGTTCGACGCCGACGGGCTCGCGGCGCTCCACACCGAGACCCTGCGCCTCAGCCGCCTGATCGGCCAGATCGAGCGCCTCGCCGAGTCGGAGGCGCAGCCGTCGCCGCTGCGGGTCGGGGTCGTGGCGCTCGACGAGGTGGCCGCGCAGGTGCACGCGAGCCTGGCGGCCGCCTTCGAGATCCGCGGGCTGGCGCTCGAGGTCGACGCGCGCCCGGCGCGCGCGGCGGGCGACCCCGACGCGGTGCGCCAGATCGCCGTCAACCTGCTCTCCAACGCCCTCAAGTACGCGCCGCCGGCAGGCGCCGTGCGCCTCGGGACGGCGCTCGACGACGGCTGGGCGACCATGCGGGTCCACGACGACGGCGACCCGGCGGCGCTCGACCCCGACCGGATCTTCGAGCGCTTCCACCGCGGCTCGGAGGCCGCCTGGACCAGCGGCGGCGAGGGCCTCGGGTTGGCGATCGCCAGGGAGCTCGCCGAGGCGCAGGGCGGCTCCCTCGAGCTCGAGCCCTCCGGGGGCACCTGCTTCGTGCTGCGCCTGCCGGCGGCCTCCGGGGCCGCCTCCGGGCGCACGCAGGCCGCCCCGACGGCGCGCGCGCCGAAGGGATGACGCGACGCGCAGCGCGCCGGTCGGCGGCGAGGGGACGCGCCGGCTGGTGACGCAATCGGCCCACCCGTCCGTGCCGGACGGACGGGACCCCTCGGCGGACACCCCGCCCGCGGGCGACCGCCTCGGCGAGGTGCGCCGCGATGGCCGGCGCGACGTGCGGCCGCTCCTGACCCACCCCGGCGCGTCGGCCGGCGGCGCCGAGATCGCCCCGGTCGAGTCGCGGCGATCGGACCGCGGCGGATGCCGGCCCCGGCCGCCGCGCGCATCGGGTCGCTGCGGAGGCCGTCGGCCGCGGCGACCCCGCTCGATGTTCTCGCGGCCGATGACACGCTCGGCCGCCTGCGGCTGGTTCGATCGCGGGCGCGGGCGGCGCAGCCGTCTCGCCGGAGTCCGGCCCGCAGACGCCCCCAGGTCACCGGCGCCTCGGGCATCACTTCGGGGCGTCGCCGCCTCGGGGATCACTCGGGCGTCGCCGCCGATCGCCGGATCGCGCGGCGGACACACCGGAGGCCTCGGCGGCCGGCGAGACCCCCCGGCGCCGGCGATCACGGATCGATGACGACGCCCTCGCTGCTCGTCTCGCCGGGATCGCCGAGCCGCTGCTCGGCGATCCGGCTGTCCGGGCGCACGGCGACGACCGCCTCGCGGGCGTCCGGACGGCCGGTCAGCGGCGCGCGCCCCCGACGGTCGTGAGGGGGCGGACCTGGAGCAGGTGGACGGCGCCGTCCGCGAGGGCCCACTCGATGTCCTGGCCCGGGCCGAAGGCCGCCTCGCAGCGCACGGCGAGCTCGTGGAGCTCTGCGAGGTGCGACTCCTGCAGGCAGAGGGCGCCCACGGCGCCCCCGTGCACGGCGACCTCGGCGCGCCCCCCGCCGGGGGTCGCGCGCAGGGCGACGTCCTTGCGCCCCGCGGCCGCCTCCAGCACGGTGCCCGAGGAGCTGAGGCGGTGCCGGTCGGGGATCACCCGCCCGTTCACCACCACCTCGCCGAACCCCCAGCTCGACTCGACGAGCAGCTCGTCGGAGCCGTCGATCGGATCGCGGGTGAAGAGGACGCCTGCGACGTCGGCGCGCACGAGCTGCTGGACGACGACGCCCATGCGGGCCGGTCCCCCGACGCCCAGCCGGCGCCGGTAGGCCCGGGCGGCGTCCGAGCGCCCCGAGCGCCACACCTGCCGGACCGCCTCGACGATGCTGTCGGAGGTCACGTTGAGCAACGTCTCGTGCTGACCGGCGAAGCTCGTGCGCCCGCCGTCCTCGCCGACCGCCGAGGAGCGGACGGCCAGGCCGTCGCGTGCCTCGCGCAGCAGCGGCAGGGATCGTAGCTCCGCCTCGGCGGCGGGGTCCCCGGCGCCCACGGCGTCGGCGGCCGGCCAGGCGACCGCGACCCCGGCGGGCACCGGCAGCCCCGCGCGGATCGCCCGCGCGAGGCCGGCGGCCTTGCCGCCGAAGCGCGTGGCCTCGGCGGCGTCGGCGAGCAGTGCCCAGGTCACGAGAGCACCTCGACCTCTCCGGCGGCGCCGTCCACGCGCACGCGCGCGCCGTCGGGGATGAGCACCGTCGCGTCGCGCGTGCCGACGACCCCGGGGATGCCGTACTCGCGGCTGACGATGGCCGCGTGGGAGAGGATGCCGCCGGCGTCGGTCACGATCGCGCCGACCAGGGGGAGGGCGATGTTGAACGACTCGGTCGTCGACCCGGTCACGAGGATGTCACCGGTGCGCAGCCGGCCGAGCTCGGCGGGCCCGGACAGCACGCGGGCGACGCCGACGGCCACGCCGGGGCTGGCGCCGGTGCCCCGCACGACCCGGGCCTCGCTCTCGGCGTCCGACGGCATGAACAGCGCCGCGATGGAGGCGTCGAGGGCCCGCATCATGCGCGCGGCGGCCGCGGGCACGCGGTCGAGCGGCGGCGGCGGAGGGGGCGGATCGCCGAGGAACGGCGGCAGGTCCGCGGCGCGGTGCGTCGCCCGGAAGCGGGCGCGCGCCGCCAGCTCGTCGGCGGTGGGGCCGCCGCGGCCGGAGATCAGGTCGCGCATCTCCTCGTACCCGGCCTCCGCGAGCTGGGTCGGCTCGTCCAGGACGCCGGCCCGCACCAGGCGCTCGCCCGCGGCCAGGACGACCCGCCGGGTGATGCCCCCGGCCCAGACCTCGCCGAAGTTGCCGCGCTCGTCGCGCACCCGGTACGTGAGCCGGGCCTCGGCGAGGAGGTCGTCGAATTCGTCCCGACAGGAGGGCGGGACGAGGTCCCGGACTCCGGCGACCTCCTCCTGCGAGGGGCCGCCCACCGGCCTCCCGCCGGCCACCGCGACGCGCAGGCGCCCCACGATCACCTCGGGCACCTCGAGGGCGTAGCGGTCGCCGATGTCGAGGCTGTCCACGAGCCGGTAGCCGACCAGGTCGAGGTATGCCGTCGCGGCGTGCCCGACGCCGCCCGGCCATGCGCGCAGCCGGGCCAGGAGGGCGCCCGGCTCCTCGTCGCTCGCCAGCGCCGCCCGCGCCCGGCCGTCGGCGGCGAGGGCCGCCACGAGCCGGTCGAGCTCGTGGGAGCTGCCGGCGGACTCGGGCGCCGCGCCGCGCACGAGCGCCAGGACGCGGGCGGGCGGGAGGCCGGTCCATTCCGCCGCGTGCGCGAGGAAGTCGCCCACGGGGATGAGGGCCGCCCCGTTGAAGACGTGGTGCTGGACGATCATCGCTCGCTGGTGCTCGCGGGCGCGCTGGAGGTGCGCCAGCAGCCCGTCCGTCGACAGCGGCGCGGGATCGACGCGCTGGAGGGCGAGGTGCGCCCGCACGGAGGCCGGCTTCGCCCACCGCTCCCAGCGCTCGACGTCCTCGCGCCAGACGCGCCGGGCGACGGCCTCCGCGGCCGCCGCGAACCGCCGGGGCAGCTCGGCCTCGTCCAGCACGGGACGCGGCGCGAAGTAGGCGAACCCCTGCACCATCCGCCAGTCGAGGACGTCGAGGAGCAGGCCGTAGCGGCGCCCCATGACGGCGAACCCCTCGGCCAGGGCCCCGGGGTGGATCTCGGTACCGAAGCGCGAGTAGGGCCGCGGGGCATGGACGGCGTCCAGCAGCCACGATCCCGGACCGGGGGGCTCCAGGCGCAGGGGGGTCGGTGTGGTGTCGGTCTCGATCATGATCCCGTCCTCTCGTCGGGCGGGGATCCCGCCAGGCCCGGTGCCGGTGGCCCTCCGCCGTGGGGGCAGGATCCGCCGCGAGCCGGCCGGGCCGCATCGGCAGCGTTGCCGAACCGCGTTGCCGAAACGCCGTGACGAGCGGTGCCGATGCCGACCGCCGCCGCGGCCGACGCGGGGCGCCTAGGTGAGGCCCTGCTCCAGCGCCCAGCGGGTGGCGGCGCTGCGCGACCCGACGTCGAGCTTGCGGTAGATCGAGCGCAGGTGCGCGTGGACGGTGCGCCGGCTGAGGACGAGGGCGTCGGCGACCTGGGCGTCGGTGAGCCCGCCGGCCACCAGGCGCAGCACCTCGGCCTCCCGGCGGGTGAGCGGGCCGGCGGCGCCCGGCGGCGCGGCGTCCGACGGCGGCGGCTCCACCGCGCGACGGGCGGTGGAGAGCGCCTCGTCGAGGGCCATGCCGCGTCCGGCGGCCCAGGCCCGCGCGAAGGCCGCCTCCCCGAGCGCTGTCCGGGCCTCCGCCACCATCTCGTCGTGCTGGGCCGCCTCGCGCGCCGGGATCGGCACCCCGATCGCGTCCCGCCCGGCCTCGGCCGCGCCCAGGACGACTGTCGCGACCTCGGCCCGGCCCTCGGCCAGGTGCACGCGCGCGAGGTTCGGCAGGGAGGTCGTCGCGACCAGCCACCGGTCCCCGTACTCGCCGGCGATGGCGGAGGCCTCCTCGAACTGCGCGCGCGCCGCCGCCCAGTCGGATCGCGCGGCGGCGAGCGTCCCCATCCCGACCAGGATGCGGCTGGTGTATCGCCGGTTCCCGACGCCGCGCGCCGCCGCCAGCGCCTCGCGGAAGCGGGGCTCGGCCTCCTCGAGCCGTCCCAGGTGGAGCATGCCGAGGGCCACGGAGTTGACCGCGTACGCGATCCCGTCGAGGTCGCCCTGCTCGCGGTACAGGGCCGTCGCCTCGAGGCCGCTGTCGAGAAGGGTCGTGCAGTCGCCCTGGTGGAGCGCCGCGGTCGCCGTGCGGCCGACGGCCTCGGCGAGGCCGCGCCGGTCGCCGAGCTCACGGAAGATCCTCGTCGACTGGTCGTAGCGCGTCCGCGCCTCGTCGTAGCGGCCGCGGGCGCGGGCGACGAGGCCGAGCGCGGTGAGCGCGTGGGCCGCGCTGCCCCGGTCCCCGAGCGTCGTGGACACCGCGAGGGCCTCCTCGCCGAGCGCGGCGGCGGTGTCGAGGTCGCCCCCGTAGTGGGCGAGCGTCGCCGCGGCGGTCAGGCCGCGGGCGCGCAGCGGCGTGCCGGCGGCCACCCGCCCGAGCGCGCGCTCCAGCCACCGGACGCCCTCCATCAGGTCGCCGCGCACGTACCAGAAGCGCTCGAGCGATGCGGCGAGCACGAGCGCGTCCTCGGCCCGCGCCGCGTCCAGCAGCCAGCGCAGGGCGGTGCGCAGGTTCGGCAGCTCCGCCTCGATGCGATCCAGCCACGCGCGCTGGTCGGGGCCGCGAAGCGCGTCCTCGGCCTCGCGCGCGAGCGCGAGGTGGTGATCGGCGTGGGCCCGCCCGGCGTCATCGGCGCCGCCATCGGCCGCCAGGGCGGCGCGCGCGTACTCGCGGATCGTCTCGAGCATCCCGATGCGGGCCTCACCGGCCGGCCCCTCGAAGCGCACCACCATGCTCTTGTCGAGCAGGGACGCGACGGTCTCGAGCACGTCGGGCGCCCGGGGATCCACCCGCCTCGCCACGTCGGCGGCCGCGGTCAGGTCGCATCCGCCGGCGAACACCGACAGCAGCCGCAGCAGCCGGCGCTCGTCCGGCTCGAGGAGGGCGTCGCTCCACCGGATCGCGTCCCGCAGCGTGCGCTGTCGGGCCGGTGCGTCGCGCGGGCCGCCGGTGAGGAGGTCGAGCCGCTCCGCGAGCCGGCCCAACACGCCCTCGACGCCGAGCAGCTTGACGCGCGCCGCCGCCAGCTCGATCGCCAGGGGCAGCCCGTCCAGGCGCCAGCAGATCTCGGCGACGGCCGGCACGTCGTCGGCGGTCAGGCGGACGCCCGACGCCGCGGCCGCGGCGCGCTGGGTGAAGAGCGCGACGGACGGCGAGCCGGCGATCCGGTCCGGGTCCGCGTCGGGCCCGCGCTCCGGAAGCGCCAGCGGGGGCACCCGGAACTCGTGCTCGCCCGACAGGCGCAGCACCGCCCGGCTCGTCACCAGGAGATTCAGGGCCGGGCACGCGGCCAGCAGCCGCGAGAGGACGGGCGCCGCGTCCAGCAGGTGCTCGAAGCCGTCGAGCAGCAGCAGCAGCTCGCGGTCGCGCAGATGCGCCTCCAGCCGCTCCGGCGAGGTCAGCTCGCCGGCGTCCGCGAGGCCGAGGGCGAGCACGATGGCCTGGACCACGAGCGCGCCGTCATCGACCGCGTCGAGCGGCACGAGCGCGATGCCGTCGGCGAAGCGCTCCCGCGCGAGCGTCGCCACCCGCAGCGCGAGCCGCGACTTGCCCACTCCGCCGGGCCCGGTCAGGGTCAGCAGCCGGACATCCGGACGATCGAGCAGCGCGACCGCCGCCTCCACCTCCGTCTCGCGACCGACGAGCGGCGTGGTCTCGGCGGGGAGCGCCCGGACCGCGGCGCCCCGGGCGGCGATGGCGTGGTCGCTCACAGCGCGACAACGCTACCCCCGGGATCGACCGGGCCGATAGCCCGGTCGCGGCGGCGCGCCCCGTCAGCCGCCCCGGCCGCCGCGGAACGCCCGCGGGGGCGGGCGCCGGGCACCACGCGCGGCGGATGCGACCAGTGGTCGTGGCGTCACGCGCGTCCGGCGGGGCCACCGCCCCCAGCCCCCCGTGATGACACGCGCCCGGTTCAGGGGGGCGTCACCGCCCGCGGCCCAGCGCCGCCACGCCAACGAGCGGACGGGCGCGCCGGGGACCACTCGATGGGCCGGCCGACGGCTCGTCCGCGGTTGGCTCCGGACGCCCCCCTCGCGGGGATCGCCTCCCCTGCCTCATCCACTGTCCGTCCGAGAAGAACGCCTGCAGCGAGCACCCCTCCGAGGGAAGCCGGAGAGGGGATTCGAACCCCTGACCTGCCGCTTACAAGGCGGCTGCTCTGACCAACTGAGCTACTCCGGCGCGCTGCCGGGAGGGTAGCGGCCGCCCGCCGGGCCGACCGGGGGAGCGCGGACGGGGCCGGCGGTCGTACGATCGGCCCATGGCCGGGAGCGTCGAGGCCGCGCTGGCGGCCGGGGCGGCCGCCGCGCAGGCGGGCGACTGGCCTGCGGCCCGCGACGCCTTCGCCGGGGCGCTCGACGAGGGCGGCGCGCCCGCCGAGCTCGGGCTCGCGGACGCCCTCCTGTGGCTCGGCGACAGCGAGGGCGCGCTCGAGCGCTACCGGCGCGCCTACCGGTCGGCGCGATCGGCCGCACAGCCGGCCGTCGCGGCGGAGGCCGCGCTCGGGCTCTACTTCCTGATGCGCCTCTGCTTCGGCAACGCCGTGGCCGCACGGGGGTGGCTGGCCCGCCTGGAGCGGCTGGTGGACGCCGAGCGGCTCGAGCCGTTCCGCGGCTGGGCGACGCTGGCGCGCGCGCACGACCGCGGGGAGGCCGGGGACCTGGCGGGCGGCCGGGCGCTGGCGGAGGAGGCGCTGGCGATCGCGCGGACGGGCTCGGCGGTGAGCCCGCCGGACCCGGATCTGGAGCTCTGCGCGATGAGCGCGCTCGGCGCGCTGCTCGTGGACGCCGGGCGGGTCGCGGAGGGCTTCGCCCTGCTCGACGAGGCGATGGCGGCCTCGCTCGCCGGCGAGGGGCGGCGGCTGGACACGGCGGTGTTCGCGAGCTGCTGCATGGTCACGGCGTGCGCGGCGGCCGCCCAGTTCGCCCGGGCGGCCCAGTGGATCCGGATGGCGGAGGCCTTCGCCCGCCGCAGCGGGTCCTTCCACGTCCACACGACGTGCCGCCTCAGCTACGGCTGCGTTCTGGTCGCCACGGGGCGCTGGAAGGACGCCGAGGAGGCGATCGGGGAGGCGTTGCGGAGCGCCCGCGCGGCGGAGCCGGCGCTCTTCGCCGAGGCCCTCGCGCGCCTGGCCGAGCTGCGGCTGGCGCAGGGCCGGGTGAACGAGGCGGCCGGACTGCTGGCCGGCGTCGAGGACCACCCGACGTCGGCGGCGGCGCTGGCCGGCGTGCTGCTCGCTCGCGGCGACGCCGCCGGCGCGGCCGCCGCGCTTCGCCGTCGACTGCGCGCGACGGGCGACCGCTGCCTGGAGGCCGCCGCGCTCGTGGCGCTGCTGGCCGAGGCTGAGACGGCGCTGGGCGACGCCCGCGCGGCGGCGCGGCGCGCGCGTGCGTTGCTGGCGCTCGGCGCCGATGCCGGCTGCGAGGTCGTCGTCGCCCGGGCCGAGCTGGCGCTCGGGCGCATCGCCGCCGCCGCAGGCAGGCCGGCCGCGGCCGCGCACCTGGAGCGGGCGCTCGAGGCCTTCCACCGCCTGGAGATGCCGCTGGAGGCCGGCCGGGCCCACCTCCTGCTGGCGGACGCGCTCGCAGCCGCGTCGCCGGAGGCGGCGATCGCGGAGGCGCGGGGGCGGCGGCGGCGTTCGACGGGCTCGGCGCCGCCCGCCTGGCCGACGCCGCCCGGGCGCAGCTGCGCGCGCTGGGCGCGCGGCCGGGGGCGACGGGGCCCCGCGGGACGGACGTCCTGACGCGACGCGAGCTGGAGGTGCTCCAGCTGCTGGGCGAGGGCTGCTCGAACCGCGAGCTCGCCGAGCGCCTCTTCCTCACCCGCAAGACGGTCGAGCACCACGTGCACAACGTGCTCGTGAAGCTCGGCCTGCGCAACCGGGCCGAGGCCGCCGCCTACGCCGTGCGGCACCTCCGCCCCGAGCGCGCCACCGGTTAGGGGTTCCTGCCGATGTCCCCGCGGCGGTCGCCGACGGACGATCGACGGGCACCGCACCCCCTCACCGACGGAGGCCCCGATGTCCGACACGACCACCACGCTCACCGACGCCCTCACCGTGCAGCGCCGCATGTTCGCGGCCGTGGGGCGCGGCGACATGCAGGCCCTGCGCGAGCTGCTGCATCCCGACTACCGCTACACCGCGAGCGACGGCGTCGAGCACCCGGGCCCCCAGGCGGCGATCGACGTCGCGGAGCGCTACGTCACCGCCTTCCCCGACCTGCGCATCGAGGAGCTGCGCAGCTGGTCGCCGTCGCCCGAGGTCGCGGTCATGGAGGTGCGCTACCGCGGCACCCACACCGGCCCGCTCGGCGACGCGCCGCCGACCGGCCGGGCGGTGACGGGCCTCGGCTGCAACATCGCCGAGGTGCGCGACGGCCGGCTGTGGCGCGAGCACGAGTTCTTCGACCAGCTGCCCATGCTGGAGCAGCTCGGCCTGGCCGGCGACTGAACGGGCGAGGCGCTATGCGCCCGCCAGCGCCACCTGGGCGAGGATCGGCCCCTCCGGGACGCTGCGGCTGGCGCGCGGCTGGGCGGTGACCGCGAGGCCGTCGGCGCCGGCGAGGCCGGAGGCGGCCGCGCGGGCGGCGCCCGGGCCGGTCGGCTCGAACAGGCCGGCCGAGCGCGGCGGCTCGCCCGCGCGCAGCACCCACAGCTGGAAGGCCTCGCCGGCGCCGAGCGCCGGCAGGCGGCCGAGCTCGACCACGGCGGCGTCCTCGCCCGGCACCCAGACCAGCCGGCCCCCGATCGCCGGCGCCGAGGAGGTCCCCGCCACCTCCAGCGTGGTCACCGCGCCGCCGCCGCCGTCGTCGTCGCCCACCTGGAGCGCCACGTTCCAGCCCAGCAGCAGCGCGGCGACCGCGGCCAGGCCGGCGACGACCGGGCGCAGCCCGCCGCCGCCGGGGAGCCAGGACCGGAGGCTCCGGCGCGGCGCGGCGGCGGCGGCTCCGGCCGGCTCCGGCGCGGCCTCCGCCCGCACCGTCGCCATGATCGACGCCTTCAGCCGCGGGGGCGGATCGTGCTGCGGCACGGCGACGGCGAGGGCGCCGGCGCCGGCCCGCAGGGCGGCCAGCTCCTCCTGGCAGACCGCGCACGTGGCGGCGTGGGCCTCCACCCGTGCCGTCTCGCCGGCCCCGGCCGCGCCGAGCACGACCGGGGCGATCAGGTCGCGCACGGCGTCGTGCTCGCGCGTCACGGCGCCGCCTCCGCCGCCCCGAGCCCGCGCCGCAGCCGCTCCAGGCCGAGGCGCATGCGGCTCTTCACCGTTCCGAGGGGCAGCTGCAGCATCTCCGAGATCTCATGATGCGTGAAGCCGCCGTAGTAGGCGAGCCGCAGCACCTCGTGCTGGTCGCGGGGAAGCGCGGCCAGCTCGTCGCGCAGCGACCCCGCGATGGCCCGGCCGATCCCGAGCGCGGCCGCGTCGGGCGCGTCGTCGCGGCGCAGCTCGGCCTGCTGCAGCGCCTCCTGGCGCCGGGCGATCGCCCCCAGCGAGCGCAGCCGGTCGACGCCGCGGTGGTGGACCATCGCCAGCAGCCAGGTACGCACGCTGCCGCGCGCCGGCGTGTAGCGATCGGCGCCGCGCCACAGCGCGAGGAACGCGTCCTGCACGAGGTCCTCGGCGGCGGAGCGGTCACCCAGCAGGCGGAACGCCAGCGAGAATGCCACCCGGGCGTGGCGGTCGTAGAGCAGCTCGAACGCCTCCGCGTCGCGCCGCCCGGCGAGCGCCAGCAGATCCTCGTCGGCGAGGCCGGCCGCGCGCGGGGGGATCGGGTCGTGGCCCATGCCGGCTATACGCGCCGCAGCGGCCGGCGGATCACCCCGCGCGCCAGGCGGGCTCGCGGCCGAACCGCGCCGACAGCGCCACGCCCACCGCGTACAGGGCGACCTGGGGCACCATGAGCAGCGCCATGCTGACGGGGTCGCCGCCCGGCAGGACCGCCGCGACGGCGGCGATGGCCACCAGCGCCACCCGCCACCCCGAGCGGTACATGCGGGCGCTGGTCACGCCCATCAGCGAGAGCGCGGTCATCGCCGCGGGGACCTCGAACATGAGGCCCGACGCCAGCAGCATGGTCGTGGCGAAGCCGAGGTAGTCGCCGGCGCGCAGCTGGGGGTCGAAGGCGTCGCCGCCGAAGCCGACCAGGAACTCGAGCGCCACCGGCAGCACCACCAGGTAGCCGAACGCCACGCCGGCGGCGAAGAGGGCCGACACCGCCGCCACGACGGCCAGGGCGACGCGCCGCCGCTGGTCGCCCACGGCCGGAACGGCGAACGCGTAGAGCTGGTAGAGCCACACGGGCAGGGCCAGCAGCACCGCCGCCCAGAACGAGACCTTCAGCGTCGTGAGCAGGGGCTCGGTCGGCGACAGCGTCACCAGCCGGCCGGCGTCGGCGGGCAGCGGCCGGGTGAGCAGGTCGATCAGGGCGTCGTGGACCGCGTACATGCCGGCGAACGCGATGGCGAGGGCGAGCGCGGCCACGATCAGCCGCCGCCGCAGCTCGCCCAGGTGCTCCGTCACGTCCATCCGCTCGCCCGGTCGCGCGCGGGGCGTGGTCAGACTCGGCCCCACCGCGCTCAGGCCGGCACGCGGGCGCGCCCGGGGTCGTCCGCGCCCGCGGGCTCCGGGCGGGCGGCCTCCTTCAGCAGCTCCTCCGCGCTCGGGATGCGCTCGGCCGCGGTCGCGTCCCCGCCGCCCGCGGGGGCCGGCTCCTCGCCGGTGATGCCGCCCTTGAAGTCGCGGATGCCGCGGCCGAGGTTGCGGCCCAGCTCGGGCAGGCGCTTCGGGCCGAACACCAGCAGCGCGATGGCCAGGACGATGATGATCTGCAGGGGCGAGATGTCGAACACGTGCGGACCTCCTCGGTCTCGGGGGGCCGCCCCCGGGCGCGGTCACCGGCGCCCGGGGGCGGGCGCGGCTCAGCCGGCGATGAAGCCGCCGGCGACCTTCAGCACCGCCTGCATGTCGCGGGCGGGATCGAACGCCGCGGGCGCCGGGTTGCGGCCCGCGATGCCGCGGATCCAGGCGGCGTGGCGGGCCTCCACGCTGTGGATCGCCAGCGCCGCCCTGATCACCGGCACCTGCTTGAGGCGCGGGCCCTGGGCGGCGTACGCGGACACGCCGAGGTCCTCGATCGCCATCGCGGCCCGCTGGAAGGCGGCCTGGCCGTGCACGGTGGCGCCGAAGTCGAACCGCGGCTCGGCGACCGCCGTCCCGCCCAGCACCCTGCGCAGCGCGGCCACGTGCGCCGCCTCGTGCGCGCCCGCGACCCGGGCGAAGCGGGCGGTCTCGCCCCGCAGCCCGGCCGACCGGCGGGCCTGGCGGTAGAACTCGGTCTCGAGGTATTCGAGGGTCAGCGCGTAGTTGAGGATCGCGACGTCCTGGCGCTTCGACGGCGCGCCGAGGGCCAGCGCCGGGAGCCCGCCGAACGCGATGCCGCCGGCGACGAGCGCGCCGCCCCCGATCGCGGCCGTGCGGAAGAAGTCGGCGCGGGTGCCGGAGCCCGCGGGATCGACCGCGTGGGCGGCCTCCTGGATGGCGCCGTCGGCGTCGATCGCCTCGAGCGTGATGCGGTCTGACACGGGGTTCCTCCGGTGCTGGTGTGACGGACACCAGCGCATACGGGCGACCCCCGGGCGCGGATCACCCGGCCCGCTCAGGTCAGGCGCAGGCTCCGCACGGTCTCCCCCGCATCCACGACCTCGGCCTCGGCGGGGACGACCGCGAGGTGGGTCGCCCCGGCCAGGCCGGAGACCTCGTGCGAGCCCTGGTGGGCCATCGGGACGAGCGCGCCGTCGCGCTCGGCGCAGCGCAGCAGCTCCGTGCGCGGGATCTTCGAGCGGTGCGTCACGGCCAGCGGCATGCGGCGATCCCAGGCGTCGTCGTGGCCGAGCAGCGGCCGGGCGAAGGCGTGGAAGCAGACCGTCGCCGAGACCGGGTTGCCCGGCAGGCC
Source organism: Miltoncostaea marina (assembly GCF_018141525.1). Classification (GTDB taxonomy): domain Bacteria; phylum Actinomycetota; class Thermoleophilia; order Miltoncostaeales; family Miltoncostaeaceae; genus Miltoncostaea; species Miltoncostaea marina. Next base: position 1,199,566 of record NZ_CP064655.1, on the reverse strand, counting down.
CAGCACGACCTGCTCGCCCCGGCGGCCGAGCCAGAGCGGGTGGCCGGGACGGATCTGGGCGCCGAAGAAGACCTCCCGCACCCCGAGCTCGGCGAACGCCGGGCGCAGGTGGTCGTGGTCGCCCACCGAGACGCCGCCGGTCGTGACGAGCAGGTCGGGCGCGACCGGGGCGTCGAGGGCGGCGGCGATCGCGGCGACCGTCGCCGCCCGGTGGTCCGGGACGAGGCCGGCGGCGAGCACGTCCGCGCCGGCGGCGCGGGCCTGGGCCGCGACGCCGGGGCGGTTGGCGTCGTAGACCTGGCCGGGCCCGAGGGGACGGTCGGGGCCGATCACCTCGTCGCCGCTCGCCAGCACGACCACCCGCGGGCGGCGGTCGCAGAGGGCGCGGGCGGTGCCGACCGCGGCGATCGCGGCGACCTCGTGCGCCCGCACCCGGTGGCCCGACTGCAGCAGGACGTCACCGCGGCGGCCGCCCTCGCCCCGGTGGCGCACATGCGCGCCGGGCTCCACGGCCACGCGCGGGCGCACCCGGTCCCCGAGGTCCTCGGCGTCCTCGCGGCGCAGCACGGCGTCGGCGCCGTCGGGGATGATCGCGCCGGTCGAGATGCGGACGGCCGCGCCCGGCGGCAGCCCGCCCGCGAGCGGGGCGCCCGCCCGGCTCTCGCCCGCGAGGGGCAGGGGCGCCCCGGCGGCGGCGTCGGCCGCCCGCAGCGCGAAGCCGTCCATCGCCGAGTTGGTGAAGGCCGGCACGTCGATGCGCGAGCGGATCTCCTGGGCCAGGCGGCGGCCGGGCAGGTCGTCGAGGTCGACCGCCTCCGCCTCCGTGCGCACGGCGTGCGAGCGGACGAGCTCGAGCGCCTCGTCGAAGGTGACGTCGCGCAGGCTCACCGCAGGCCGGCCCGCATCGCGAGCACCCGCTCCACCGCCGCCTCGGCGCGCGCGCGGTCGAGGCCGCCGGAGCGGAGCTCGCGCCGGACGGCACCGGCCGCGGTGACGCCGTCGGCCCAGCCGGTGTGCATCACGAGGTCGGCGCCGGCGCGCACGGCGCGGACGGCGACCGGGCCGGTGCCGCCCGAGGGCCGCAGCGCCGGGGTGTCGAGCGCGTCGGTCACGGTCACGCCGCGGAAGCCGAGCTCCTCGCGCAGCAGCCCGGTGACGACCGGGCGCGAGAGCGCGGCGGGCGCGCGGCGGTCGAGGGCGGGGTGCACGGCCGTGCCGAGCATCACCATGGGGACGCCGTGGGCGATCATCGCGCGGAAGGGTCGCAGGTCGACACGCCGCAGGGCCGCCGCCGGCGTGGCGATGCGCACGGGCGCGGCGTCGGTGCTGACGCGCGCCGCGCCGATGCCGGGGAAGTGCTTGGCCGTGGCCAGCACGCCCGCCTCGCGCAGGCCGCCGGCGAACGCGACGGCGCTCGCCGCGACCCGTCCCGGCGAGCTGCCGAAGGCGCGGCCGTCGGCGGCCAGGAAGGAGCCGGGGCGGGCGACGTCGGCCACGGGCGCCAGGTCGACGTTGACCCCCGCGCGGGCCAGCAGGCGCCGGCGGCCCGGCCCGCGGCGCGCGCCGCCCGCGGGCCCCGGCGGCCGATCACCGCGGCCGACGCCGCCGGCGGCCCGGCCAGCCGGCGCACGCGTCCGCCCTCCTGGTCGATCATCACCAGCACCGGCTGGTCGACCGCCGCGGGCCGCGGGATGGCCTGGATGCTGCGGGTCAGCCGGCGGGCGGCGGCGACGGTCGGCACGTTGGGGCCCAGCAGGATCACCGCGCCGGCCTCGCCGCGGCGGATGCGGCGCTCGAGCGCCGCGGGCACCGCCGTGCCCTCGAAGCCGAACACCATCCGCTGACCGGCGAGCTGGGCGTCGCTCAGGCCGCTCGCGTCGGGCGGCGGTGCGGGCGCCGGCGCCGCCGGGCCGCCCTGCGACGCGGCGGCCAGCAGCAGCGCGAGCGCCCCTCCGGCGACGCCCAGGATCAGTCGCCCCCCGGTCCCCGGCCCATGAAGTCGAGCGACGCCGAGTTGATGCAGTAGCGCAGGCCCGTGGGGGCGGGGCCGTCCGGGAACACGTGCCCCAGGTGGGCGCCGCAGTTGTGGCAGACCGCCTCCACCCGGACCATCCCGTGGCTGGTGTCCTCGCGGCCCACCACCCGCGCCGGGTCGGTCGGCTGGGTGAAGCTCGGCCAGCCGGTGCCCGAGTCGAACTTCGTGCTGGAGTCGAAGAGCGGCTCCTCGCAGCAGACGCAGCGGTAGACGCCGTCCTCGTGGTGGTCCCAGTAGCGGCCGGTGAACGCCCGCTCGGTGGCGCCCTCCCGCGTGACGGCGTACTGCTCGGGGCTCAGGCGCTCGCGCCACTGCGCGTCGCGCCGTCCGGTCTCGTCGGCCATGTCTCCTCCGTCTCGTGCTCGGTGCCCAATGTTGCACAGACCGGCATGCGCCGACCCGAAGGGTGAAGAGCGGGCCCCGCACGGCCGACAAGGGGGGTGTGACGAGACGGATCCTCCTGCTCACCGCCGTCGCGCTGGCCTCCGTGGGGGCCGGCGCGGCGGTGGCGTCACCCGCAACGCCGTCGCCGGCCGCCAAGCCGGCGGCGACGGCGCCGTCCGGCGAGCGCGCCGCGCTCGCGCGCGAGCACGCGTCGCGGAAGGTGCGCGGCGGCCTCGACGAGTGGGCCCGCCCCAGCGCGCGCCGGCTCGCCGCCCGCTGGCCCGGCCTCGCCACGGCCGACCTCTCGCGCGACGCGACCCGGGGCGACCTGGACCGCGCGCTGTCGATCCTGACCGGCCGCGAGCGCACCAGCCCGAACCCGGCCGGGCGCGCCACCGCCTGGACCACCAACCTGCTGTTCGTGCGCGCCCTGGGCCTCGAGGCCGAGCGCCGCGCGCTGATGCGCCTGGCCACCGCCGACGGCGCCCGCCTCCGGATGCCCCGCCACGCGGGCAGCGAGATCCTGGCCCGCGAGCTCGGGCTCGTCTACAACCGCCTCTCCCACGAGGACGGCCGCGAGCGCTCCCGCAACGAGAGCGTGCGCCTGGCCGACGTCGTCTACGCGCTCGACCGCGCCAGCGGGGTCGGCTCGTGGCAGACCGCCCGCCTCCGCCGCTACCGCCAGATCGCGCTGCCGGCAATGTCGCCGAAGCAGCTCGCCGTGGCCCAGGCCGCCCTCTGGCAGGTGGGCCAGCCGTACATCTGGGGCGGCGACTGGCCGGGCGCCCGCTCGCCCTGGGGCGCGCAGGCGCACGGCGGCTTCGACTGCTCGGGGCTCATCTGGTGGGCGTTCAAGGGCCGCACCACGGCGAGCCAGATGGCCGTCGGCACCGGCCTGCGCGGCCGCACCGCCGACGCCATGGCGTGGGAGCGCCCCGCCGAGCGGGTGGCGATCACCGGCCTGCAGCCGGGCGACCTGGTCTTCTTCGGCTCGGGCGGCCCCGCGGCACGCACGGGCACGATCGAGCACGCCGGCATCGCCCTGGGCGACGGCTGGATGGTGCACTCCTCCGGCTCGCGGGGCGGCGTCTCGCTGAGCCATCTCGACGACTACTGGCCCTCGGCCACCGCCTTCGGCCGCCGGGTCAGCCAGCTGCTCTAGGGGGCCGGCCGCCCGGCGCTCAGGCGCTGCGCAGGAAGGCGAGCACCGCGAGCACCCGCCGGTGGGCGCCCTCAGACGACGCCAGGCCGAGCTTGCCGAAGATGTTCGAGACGTGCTTCTCGACCGCCCCCTCGGTCACCACGAGGGCCCGGGCGATCGCCGCGTTGGAGCGGCCCTCGGCCATCAGCTCCAGCACCTGCCGCTCGCGCGGGGTGAGGTCGCCGACCGCCGAGGCCGGCCCGCGCCGGGCGACGAGCTGGGCGACCACCTCGGGGTCCATCGCGGTGCCGCCCGCCGCCACCCGGCGGACGGCCTCCACGAACTCCGCCGGGTCGGCGATCCGCTCCTTCAGCAGGTAGCCGATGCCGCCGGCGCCGTCCGCCAGCAGCTCGACCGCGTAGGTCTGCTCGACGTACTGCGACACCACCAGCACCGCCGTGCCGGGCACCCGCCGCCGCGCCTCGATGGCGGCGCGCAGGCCCTCGTCGCGGAAGCTGGGCGGCAGTCGGACGTCGACCACCGCCACGTCCGGCCGCTCGCGCTCGATCGCCGCCACCAGGGCGTCGCCGTCCTCGACCGCCGCGACCACCTCCATGCCGTTGTCGCGCAGCAGGCGCACGATGCCGTCGCGCAGCAGCGCGAGGTCCTCCGCGATCACGACCCGCACGGGATCACCGCCTCGATCGTCGTCCCGCCGGCCTCCGGGCTCACCACCCGCAGGATGCCGTCGTGGGCCTCGATCCGCCGGCGCAGGCCGGTCAGGCCCTCCCCCTGCGGGTCGGCGCCGCCGGCGCCGTCGTCGCTCACCCGCACGCGCAGCACGCCGTCGCCGCGTCCGATCGCCACCTCCACCACGCGGGCGCCCGAGTGCTTGGCGGCGTTGGCCAGCGACTCGGCCACGGTGAAGTAGGCGGCCGCCTCGACGGCCGGCTCGAGCCGACCGCCGGTGTCGACCTCCACCCGCACCGGGATGCGGCTGGCGCCGGCCAGCGAGCCGACCGCCGCCTCGAGGCCCCGGTCGGAGAGGACCGCCGGGTGGATGCCGCGCGCCAGGTCGCGCAGCTCCACGAGCGCGCGCTTGGCCTCCTCGTGGGCGCCCGCCACCAGGTCGCGGGCCCGCGCGTCGCCCGACGCGGCGAGCCGGTCGCGGGCCATCCCCAGGTCCATGGCGAGCGCCACCAGGCGCGCCTGGGCGCCGTCGTGCAGGTCGCGCTCGATGCGCCGCAGCTCGGCGGCCTGGGCGTCCACCGCCCCGGCCCGCGTCGAGGTGAGCACGTCGATGCGCTCGGTGAGCTCGTCCTCGCGCGCGCCCGTGCCCACGAACACGCGGGTGGCGTGGATCGCCACCTGCACGGCGAGGGCGATCACCGGCCAGACCGGCCAGAAGTAGCCGCCGGGGGTGGTGAAGGCCCAGATGGCGATCAGCAGCAGGGCGAGCGCGCCGGCCACGCCGGCGTGGCGCACCAGGCCCACCCTGCCCCACCGCCCGCCGGGCACGAGGGCCGGCGAGACGACCAGGGCGGCGTGGGCCAGCAGGATCGCCCCGAGCGGGACGAGCGTCCAGAAGGGCCAGAAGTAGCCGCCCGGCGTGGTGGCCGTCCAGATCAGGACCAGGGTGACGTTGACGATCGCGTACGCCGCCGCGTGCACGGCGAGCCCCCGCGAGCCGACGGGCCGCGGCGGCCGGCGGCCGGGGCGCGCGCCACCGTCGGCCGGCGGCGCCGCGGCCGCCGGGGCGGCCTCGCCCAGCAGGCCGCGGGCGAGCGCCGTCCACGCGCGCGCCGCCCACACCGCCGCCGGCACCGACGCGGCCGCCAGCGCCAGGCCGGCCGGCACGAGCAGCACGGCCTCGCTGAAGGTGTCGACGCTCCAGGCGCCGACGTCGGCGACGTCGCCGCCGGCCCGGTAGTAGGCCGGCGCCAGGGCCAGGCGCAGGCCCTCCCCCAGCAGGGCGAGCACCACGACCGCCAGCGGCAGGCCGAGCACGAACCGCAGCAGCAGGTAGGCCTGCTCGCGCCAGATCGTGGCGTCGCCCGCCAGCCCGCGCAGGCGCGCGGTGAGCGGCGCGTCGTGGCGCACGACCGGACGGCGGGCCAGGCGCTCGCCGGTGAGCGCCTCGAGCAGCCGGCGCTCGGCCTCGGCGGCCACCCGCACGACGTACGCCAGACCGAGCAGGATCGGCAGCCCGACCAGCGTGATCAGCAGGCCCAGGCCGACCGCCCAGCCGGTGACCAGGACCACGAACCAGAGCGTGCCGAGCGGGATCGCGCTCGCCACCAGGGCGAGCGCCCGCAGGGCGCCGCCGGTGCGCAGCGGCTCGATCAGGTGGCGTCGGACGGCGGTCATCGCGCGTCCCCGATCGTACGAGCCGCCGCGGCCGGGCGCGGGCGCACCCGCACGATCCGCGCCAGCGGGGCCGGCATGGTCCAGTTGCGCTCGCCGGTCATCCGCATCACCGCCGGCACGATCAGGCAGCGCACCAGCAGCGCGTCGATCGCGACCGCGGCCGCCAGGCCGAAGCCGAACTCCTTCATCGACACGTCGGTGCCCGCGGCGAAGCCGCCGAAGGCGACGATCATGATCGCGGCGGCCGTGCCGACCACCCGGCCGGTGCCCGCCAACCCCTGGCGCACGGCGCGCAGGTTGGGGGCGCCGCCGTCGCGCAGCTCGCGCATCCGCTCGACCAGGAACACCTGGTAGTCCATCGAGATGCCGAACAGGAAGGCGAACAGCATCACCGGCACCCAGATCGCGATGCCGCGCACCTCGTGGTCCATGCCGAGCAGGCCCGAGCCGACCCCCTCCATGAAGACCAGGCGCAGCAGGCCGTAGGTGGCCAGCAGCGACAGGCCGGAGAGCGCGACCGCCACCAGCGGCACCAGCCACGAGCGGAAGGCGCGCATCAGCGCGATTACGGTCAGCACCAGCACGCCGGCCACCAGCCACGGGAAGGGCCCGTAGAGCGCGTCGGTGAACTCGTTGATCACCGCCGGCGCGCCGGTGGTCAGCACCTCGCCGCCCGGCACGGCCGCCCGCACGTCGGGCTCGCGGGCCGCCATCAGCGCGTTGAGCGCCCGCGCCGACGGCGACAGCTCGTCGCCGTGCGGGGCCACCTGCATCAGGGCGTAGCGGCCGTCGGCGTCGACCAGGCCCTCGCCGGCGGCGGCGCGGAACGCCGCCGGGTCGGTCGCGGTCGGCCAGGTGACGCCCGAGACGACGTCGTCCTCGGCGCGCAGGCCGTCGGCCACGCGCGCCAGCGCCGCGACGGTCGCCGGGTCGTACACGCCGCCGTCGCGGCCGGTGTCGATGACGTAGACGTTGGGGGTGAGGCTGCCGCCGAGCTCGTCGCGCACGATGCGCCCGGCCTCGACGGCCTCGAGGTCGGGGGCGTCGGCGAGCGGGTCCTCGTGGATGCTCATGCCGGACGACTGGCCCGCCAGGGCGACCAGGGCCACCAGCGCGATCGCGGCCACGGGGATGCCCCAGCCGGTGACGGCGCGCGCGACGGGGCCCCACAGGGCGCCCTCGCGCAGGCGCCAGCGCCGCGGGTAGACGCGCAGGGCGTCGACGCGCGGGCCGAGCGCCGCGAGGGTGGCCGGCAGGACGGTCAGGCCGGCGAGCACCGCCGACGCCGGCACCAGCATGCCGCCCACGCCCAGCGAGCGCATGAACGGAACGGGCAGGGCCACGAGCACCGCGAGGCCGATCGCCACGGTCACGCCCGCCAGCAGCACCGCCCGGCCGGCGGTCGCCATCGTGCGGCCGGCGGCCTCCACGCGGTCGGCGCCCGCGCGCATCTCCTCGCGGAAGCGCGAGACCACCAGCAGCGAGTAGTCGATGCCGATCGCGATGCCGACGAGCGTGATCACGTTCGTGACCAGGTCGGCGACGTCCATGCCCTGGCCGGCGAGCCAGGTGCCGGCCATGGCGAGCGTGATCGTCACACCGGCCATCAGCAGCGGCAGCAGGGCGCTGACGGCGCTGCCGAAGTAGACCAGCAGGATCAGCAGGGCGACCGGCAGCACCAGCAGCTCGGCGCGCGCGAGGTCGTCCTCGATGACCGGCTCGACGTCGTGCCACATCGCGACGTCGCCGCCCACGAGCGTGGGCGCGAAGCCCTCCGGCGTGCCGATGGCCGCGCGGATGTCGTCGACGCGGTCCTTGGCCTGGGCCTCCGGGAGCGGCAGCGACAGGGTCGCGAACGTCATGTGCCCGTCCTGGCCCACCATGTCGCGGCTGCCCGTGCCGAAGTAGGAGACCACCCGCGTGCCGGGGACCAGGGCGGCCGCCCGCTCGAGCGACGCGGTCACCGCCTCCCGGTACGCCGGGTGGTCGACCGTCAGCGTCGGGTGGCGGAAGACGGGCTGCACGTCGTTGGTCTCGGCGCCGGCGGAGAACTCGCGCTGCACGATCCGCGTGGCGCGCTCGGCCTCCGAGCCGGGCAGCGACTGCTCGGAGGTCATCACGTCGCCGAGGCGGCCCGCGCCCATGGCGGCGGCCACCATCAGCAGCAGGAAGAGCGGGATGACGAGCCACCGGCGACGGGCCATGCGGCGGCCGTGGCGCTCGAGCAGGGACGTGGGCGGGGGCGGCATGCGGGGTCTCCGTGACGGTCGTGGACGGCTGCCACCACGATCGATCAGCGCGCCGCGCGCGCCCATGCGGCCCCCCGGCGTCCGCCGCCGGCGCCTCCCGGCGTCCGCGTGGTGGGGCTGGCCCCACCACGGGCGGCTCGGCGAGGATGGGCCGCATGTGCCCCCCGCTGCGCGCCGCGATCGCCCTCGTCGTGATGCTCGTGGCCTGCGCGAGCGCGCTCGCGCAGGGGGACGACGCCGACGAGGTCGCGCTGGCGGAGCGCTACGCGCCGGTGGTGCGGCTGGTCGAGCAGGAGGAGGAGTGCGGCCACGGCGAGCCGTACGAGCCCATCGACGTCGACGTGCTGTTCGGCGAGGACACCGTCGCGCTGCGCGGCGCGTGGGGCGGCGGCGACCTGATCGAGGTCGCCCCCGCCGCGGCCGACATCGAGCGCGGCCGCTACGGCTACAACCTCGACTTCCCGGGCAACGCGCTGGCGCCGGGCTGCGACTACGAGCGCTGGGGGCGCCGCGTCGCCCAGGGCAGCCCGCCCACCGCCTACGCCCACGTGGCGACCGAGCCCGGCCACCCCGGAAGGATCGCCCTGCAGTACTGGTTCTTCTACGTCTTCAACGACTGGAACAACACCCACGAGGGCGACTGGGAGATGATCCAGATCGTCTGGGACGCCGCCGACGCCGCCGAGGCGCTGACCGAGGACCCGGTCGAGGTCGGCTACAGCCAGCACAGCGGCGGCGAGCGCGCCGACTGGGGCGACGACAAGCTCGAGCTGGTGGACGGCACCCACCCGGTGGTGCACCCCGCCGCGGGCTCGCACGCCAACTACTTCGGCTCGTCGCTGTACATCGGCAGCTCGGCCGAGGAGGGGGTCGGCTGCGACGACACCTCGGGCGACGCCCGCGAGCTGCGCCCCGTGATCCGCACGATCCCCTCCGACCCGTCGGCCGCCCGCCGCCAGTACCCGTGGATCGGGTTCGAGGGCGGCTGGGGCGAGCGCCACACCTCGTTCTACAACGCCCCCACCGGCCCGAACATGAAGGACCAGTGGACCCACCCCATCGCGTGGACCGGGGAGTGGCGCGACCGCAGCCTGGCGTTCGCCGGCGGCGGCGCGCTCGGCACGAGCGCGACCGACTTCTTCTGCGGCGCGGTGGCGTGGGGCTCGGAGAGGTTCCGCCAGTTCAACGAGGACCCCGCCCCGGTGGTGGGCGTGCTCGCCGTGCTCGCGGCGCTCGCGGTCTGGGGGCTCTCGCGCGCCACCTGGCTGCCGAGCGCCCCGCTGCGGGTGGCCCGCCGCCGCGCCTGGGGCCAGGTGCTGGCGGCGGCGGGCCGCATCTACGCGCGGCGCTTCGCCGTGTTCGGCGGCATCGGCATCGTGCTGCTGCCGATCACCGTGGGCATCGGGCTGCTGCAGACGCTCGTCCTGCGCACCTCCGGCGCGCTCGGCGTGCAGACCGGCGAGGGCGCCGAGGGGCTGCTCGGCTTCACCGTGCTGGCCGCGGGCTCGATCGTCACGCTGCTGGGCTTCGGGCTGGTCCAGCTGGTCACGGTCCACGCGCTGATGGACGTCGACGCCGGCCGCCACGCCACCCCCCTGCGCGCCCTGCGGGCCGCGGTGCCGGGGCTCCTGCCGCTGTGCGCGGCGCTCGCGATCGCCGTGGTCGTCGTGACCCTGCTGAGCGCCTCGGTCATCCTGCTGCCGCTCGCGATCTGGCTGGCGGTGCGCTGGTCGCTGATCGCCCCGGTGATCGCGGCCGAGCGGGTGCCGCCGCGCGTGGCCCTCGCGCGCAGCAGCCTGCTGGTGCGCGGCGACTGGCTCAAGGTGGCGAGCCTCACGATCGTGGGCGCCGCCGTGGCCCTGGTCGTGGGCCCCCTCGCCGGCGCCCTGATGATCTTCTTCACCGACCTGCCCGGCACCACCGCCAACGTGGTCGCCGGCGTGGTCTACGCCCTCGTCATCCCGTTCGTCGCGCTGACCACGGCGTACGCCTACCTGGACATCCGGGTCGGCGAGGAGCTCGCCGGCGGGCCGAAGGAGCGCCGCGGCGACCTGCCCGCCGAGATCGCGCTGGAGCCGCCCGCGGCCTGAGGGCGGCGCCCGGTCAGAGGACGGCGAGGCCCTCGGCCCGCGCCGCCTCGGCCTGGGCGCGGTCGCAGGTCGCGAAGGCCAGCCCGCCCGGGCCGGCGATGCGCGACGCGTCGTCCAGCGCGACCGCCAGGTGGAGCGCGTCGAGCGCGCGCAGCGGGTGGCGGTCGCAGAGCTCCTGTGCCCGCGGAAGGGCGCGCAGGGGGTCGAGGGCGAGCAGGATCAGCGGCCCCTCCGCGGACGCGTCGGCCGCGATCTGGTCGAGCATGGCATCCGGATCGGCCAGGCGGCCGGCGCGGTGCGCCGCGCGCATCGCGGACGTCAGCTCGAGCTCGGCCAGCGCCGAGGTCGCGACGGGCGCGTCGCCGTCCAGCAGCGCCGCGCGCATCAGCGCGTGGTCCGGCTCGTCCGGCATGTACGCGCGGACGATCGCGCTGGTGTCCGCGTAGATCAGCCCCGGCCCGGGATCAGCCACGCGCCCACTCGAGGGCCTCGCTCACCGCCCGCCCCGTGCCGCGCGCCGACGCGATGACCCGGTCGCGGCCGTCCGGGGCCGCCTCGCCCGGCGCGCGCGCCGGGGCGGCCGCGAGCCCGAGCGCCTCCGCGCGCCGCCGGGCGTCGGGGAGCGGGTCGGCCCCCGTGGCCAGCTCGCGCTCGAGCGCCGCGACCACGAGCTCGTTGAGGGTCAGGCCGAGATCCTTCGCGCGCCGCTTCGCGCGGGCGTGCAGGTGATCGTCGACGCGGGTGATCATCTGGCGCACGGCGGGAATGATAGCCGTCGTTGATAGCGACCCGCCACCCGACCGGAGCAGCCATGCGAGCCACCGTCTACCGCGGACCCCGCGACATGCGGGTCGAGGACGTCCCCGACGCCGGGCTGCGCGAGCCCACCGACGCGCTCGTGCGCGTGACCCACGCCTGCATCTGCGGCAGCGACCTGTGGCCCTACCGCGGCCAGGTCCCGATCTACGGCCCGCCCGGCGGGCGGACGGGCCACGAGTTCATGGGCGTGGTCGAGGCGGTCGGCGACGAGGTGCGCACCATCCGCCCCGGGCAGCGGGTGATCGCGCCCTTCGCCTTCTCCGACGGCTCCTGCGAGTTCTGCGAGGAGGGGCTCCACACCTCGTGCGTGCACGGGGGCTACTGGGGCGGGCTCGCCAACGACGGCGGCCAGGGCGAGGCCGTGCGGGCGCCGCTCGCCGACGGCACCCTCGTGCCGCTGCCCGACGAGGTCGAGCTGGGCGACGCCCGCCTCGCCGCGGCGGTCGCCACGCTCACCGACGTGATGGGCACCGGCCACCACGGCGCCGTGTCGGCCGGCGTGGGACCCGGGGCGACCGCGGTCGTGGTGGGCGACGGCGCGGTGGGGCTCTGCGCGGTGCTGGCGGCGCGGCGCCTGGGCGCGGCGCGCATCATCGCGCTCGGCCACCACGAGGAGCGCCTGGCGATCGCCCGGGGCTTCGGGGCGACCGACGTGGTCACGGCGCGCGGCCGGGAGGCGGTGGAGCAGGTGCGCGAGATGACCGGCGGCGGGGCGCGCCACGTGGTGGAGTGCGTCGGCACGGCGGCCTCGTTCGACACCGCCATCCGCGCGGCCCGCGCCGGCGGCGCGGTGGGCCACGTGGGCGTGCCGGCCGAGCCGGTCGACCTCATGCCGGTGCACGGCACCAACGTGCGCCTGGTGGGCGGGGTGGCGCCGGTGCGCGCGTACATCCCCGAGCTGCTCGCCGACGTGCTGGCCGGCCGGCTCGACCCCTCCCCCGTGCTCGACACGCGCGTGCCGCTGGAGGAGGTGCCGGCCGGCTACGCGGCCATGGACGAGCGCCGCGCCCTCAAGGTGCTGGTGGAGGTGGCGACGCCCTAGGCGGCCGGCCCGGGCGACGGCCCGTAGACCGCCACGTGCAGCACGGAGTCGTCGAACAGGATCTTGAGGTGCGGCTGGTCGGGGTGGTCGCGGCCGTCGTCGTGGCCGGCCCACCACCGCCCCTCCCGGAACGGCTTCTCGTAGACGGTGAAGAACCCGCCCGAGGCGAGCATGAAGCTGGCCACGTCGTCGCCCGGCCCGCGGCGGGCCGACAGCTCCGCCTGGCCGTCGGCGTGCCCCTCGAGCACGCCGCGGGCGGCCACCCGGAAGGGCCCGCCCGGGTCGCCGATGCGCAGCTCCACCAGCAGCTCGCGGCCCACCAGCTCCTCCAGCCTGGCCACCGTGGCGCGGTAGTCGAGGTGCTCGTCCTGCGGGTTCGCCTGGCTCATGGTCCGCCCCCTCCAGCGTTCCGGTCCGGTGTCGTCACGGGTGCTACCCGGCCGCGGCGGAGCCCAGCGCCCCGCCGGGCGGCGGCGCCGCCCCCGCGCCCCCCGACAGCTCCACGACGAGCGCGTGCGAGGGTCGCCATCACGCTGTCCGGGTGGTCGTGCGGCCGGGTCCGCGCCCCCGGCCGGTCGCGGTACTCCAGCACCCGCACGCGGTGGTTCTCGAACACCACCCGGTACGTGTCGGGGTCGGTGACGGTCGGGTCGTCCATCGGCGCCCTCCTCCAGCGGTCGGTGGGGCGAGCCTATGCGCCCAGCGACGGCTCGCCCAGGTTGGCGAGGCGGACGTTCTGGCGGTAGTCGATCGGCACGGTCACCAGCGACGGGCCGCCGCGGGCCGTCGCGGCCCGGATGGCCGCGGTCAGGGCCGGCGCGTCGGTGGCCTCCTCGTGCTCCCAGCCGAAGGCGCGGGCGAGGCTCGGCCAGTGGGGCGTGCCGAAGTCGATCGCGCTCGTGCGCCCGAAGCGGCGCTCCTGCTTCCAGCCGATCACCCCGTAGCGGCCGTCGACCCACACCACCACGACCACCGGCAGGCTCAGGCGCGCGGCGGTCTCCATCTCCTGCACGTTCATGAGGAAGCCGCCGTCGCCCGACACGGTCACGGCCCGCCGCTCCGGCAGGGCGAGCGCCGCCGCGATCGCCCCCGGAAGGCCGACCCCCATCGTGGCGAAGCCGTTGCTGATGATCACCGTGCCCGGCTCGTAGGCCGGGAAGAGCCGGCCGAGCCACAGCTTGTGGGCGCCCACGTCGGAGATGAGGATGTCCTCGGGCTCCATGGCGGCCCGGATCGCGCCGATCGCCGCCTGGGGCGTCACGATCCCCGGCCGCTCCAGCGTGGCGCGCAGCTCCGTGGCCACCGCCACGTGCAGGCGTGTGGCGTAGGCCGGCTCGTCGCGCGCGGGCAGCTCGTCGCGCAGGGCGCGCAGCGTGTCGGCCACGCCGGCCACGATCTCGACCTCGGGGATGTAGTGGCCGTCCACCTCGGCCGGACGGCGGTCGACGTGGATGATCCGCTTGAGCGTGTCGGGGTTCCAGGCGGCGGGGCCGAACTCCACCAGGTCGTAGCCGGCGCAGATCACGACGTCGGCCTCGTCCAGGCCGGCGGTGACCGAGTCGCGCGCCTGCAGCCCCACGGCGGGCAGCGACAGCAGCGAGCGGTCGTCGAGCGCGCCCTTGCCCATGAAGGTGGGGCAGGCGGGGATGCCGGCGTGCGCGCACAGCTCACGCAGCGCGCCGGCGGCGCCGCCGCGGATGACCCCGTTGCCGGTCAGCACCACGGGCCGGCGGGCCTCGCGGATGATCGCCGCCGCCTGGCGCACCGCCGCGTCGTCGGGCCGGCTCGGCACCGGGGCGCTGCGGGCCAGCGGGCGGGCGGAGGAGGGCAGCTCGGCCGCGGCGATCGTCTCGGACAGCTCGAGGTGGGTCGGCCCCGGGCGCTCCGCCTCGGCCAGCTTGAAGGCCTTGCGCACGACCTCGGGCACGGTCTCCGGGCGCTCGATGCGCGCGTTCCACTTCGTGACCGGCCGCAGCATGTCCACCACGTCGACGTACTGGTGGCTCTCCTTGTGGACCAGGTCGAGCTTCACCTGGCCGGTGATCGCGACCATCGGGGCGTAGTCGAGGTACGCGTCGCCGACGCCCGTGATGAGGTTGGTGGCGCCCGGGCCCAGCGTGCCCAGGCAGACGCCCGCCCGGCCGGTGAGCCGGCCGTGGACGTCGGCCATGAAGGCGGCCCCCTGCTCGTGGCGCACCACGACCACGTCGATCGGCGACCGGCTGAGCGCGTCGATGATCTCGAGCGTCTCCTCGCCCGGGATGGCGAAGATGCGCTCCACACCCTCGGCCTCCAGGCAGCGCACCATCAGCTCGGCGGCCTGCACGTGAGACTCCCCCTCGTTTCGACCGGCCGTCCGGGGGTACCCGCCTGGGTATCGTATTCAACGTCCGACGCCGACAGGAGCGGGGTTCGCATGGGGATCACCAGCCCGGCACTCGACCCGTCCCAGCCCACCGGGCTGCTGCTCGACGGGGCATTCGACCAGCGCAACGAGGACCTCGCCGTCACCAACCCGTACAGCGGCGAGACGATCGCCACGGTGGCGGTGGGCGGGCCGGACGACGTCGCGGCGGCGGTCGACGCGGCCATGGAGCACCTGCCGCCGCCGCCGGCGGCCGAGCGGGCCCAGGTGCTCGAGCGGGCCGCCCGCCTGGTGGCCGAGCGCGCCGACGCCTTCGCGCGCACGATCTGCCTGGAGGCCGGCAAGCCGCTCAAGCAGGCGCGCGCCGAGGTGGCCCGCTGCGTGGACACGCTCACCTTCGCCGCCGTCGAGGCGCGCAAGGTGGCCGGCGAGATGGTCCCCATGGACGCGAGCGCCGCCGGCGCCGGCAAGCTCGGCGTCATCGTGCGCGAGCCGATCGGCGTGGTCGGCGCGATCTCGCCCTTCAACTTCCCCCTCAACCTGGTGGCCCACAAGGTGGCGCCGGCGATCGCGGCCGGCTGCCCGGTGGTGCTGAAGCCCGCCTCGGCCACCCCCCTCTCGGCGCTGCTGCTGGCGCGCACCCTCGGCGAGGCGGGCCTGCCGCCCGGCGCCCTGTCGGTGGTGATCGGCGGCGGCGGCACGGTGGGCAACGCGCTCGTCGACCACCCCGACGTGCCGATGATCTCGTTCACCGGCAGCCCGCCGGTGGGCTGGGACATCCGTCAACGCCAGCCGCGCAAGGAGGTGGCCCTGGAGCTCGGCAACTCCACGCCGGTCATCGTGGAGGCCGACGCCGACCTGGAGCTGGCCGCCACCAAGCTCGCCGCCTCGGGGTTCACCCACGCCGGCCAGTCGTGCATCTCGGTGCAGCGGGTCTACGTCCAGGAGCGCGCCATCGACCGCTTCCGCGACCTGTTCGTCGCGGCCGTCGGGCGCCTGGTGGTGGGCGACCCCATGGACGAGCGCACCGACGTGGGCCCGCTGATCGACGACGACAACCGGCAGCGGGTGGTCGACTGGATCGACGAGGCGCGCGACTCCGGGGGCGAGGTGCTGACCGGCGGCGAGGTGCGCGACCGCCTGCTGATGCCGACCGTCATCGAGGGCATCGACCCCAGCATGAAGGTCTCCTGCGAGGAGGTCTTCGGGCCGGTGGTGGGCCTGGCCTCCTACGGCGACATCGACCAGGCGCTGGAGCTCGCCAACTCGTCGCCGTTCGGCCTGCAGGCCGGCATCTTCACCGCGCGCGCGGACGCCGCCCTCGTGTGGGCGCGGCGGCTGCACTTCGGCGGGGTGCTCGTCAACGAGACGCCCACCTTCCGCGCGGACCAGATGCCCTACGGGGGCGTGAAGGACAGCGGCAACACCCGCGAGGGGCCGCGCTTCGCGGTCGAGAGCATGACCGAGCCGAAGCTGCTGGTGGTGGCCCTGCCGCAGTAGCGGGGTCGTGCCGGAGGGGGCGGAGCCCACCCGCCCCCTCCGCGTGCGGCGCCGTCCGGGTGTCCCTCCGGCGACGCCGTCCCGCACGGGGCACATCGACGGCGCCCCCGGCGAGCGGATCCCTCGTCCGGGGGACGCGCGCAAAACCTGTACCTCCCTGTACGGAGGTCCAGGAACCCGCATGGGACGCGGGTTCCGTCGGTCGCGCGCGGCCCGCTGACCGAACGCGCCACGTGGCAGTAGGCTCCCGCGATGCGCCTTCTCCCCCCGCTCGCCGCCCTGCTCGGCGCCGTCGCGCTGGCCGCCGGCTGCGGGTCGGACACGGGCGGCGACGGCGCCGCCGCCGGGCCGGCCACGACGGCCGCCCACGGCCACGCCGCCACCGCGCCCGAGGGCGGCATCGTGGAGCCCCGCCGCCAGGCGCCGGCGCTGCGGCTGCGCGACGTCGACGGCGAGCTGGTCGACATCCGCGACCTGCGCGGCGACCCCGTGCTGGTCACGTTCGTCTACGCCACCTGCCCGGACGTCTGCCCGCTCATCATGGAGAGCCTCAGGCGGGCGCGGCGCGAGGCCGGCGCGCTCGGCCGGCGCACCCGGGTGCTCGCGGTGTCGGTCGACCCCGAGGGCGACACGCCGGCCGTGGTGCGCGCGTTCCTGCGCGCGCGGGGCGTCGACGGCTTCGTCGATTACCTGGTGGCCGACCGGCCCGCCCTCGAGGCGGTCTGGAGCCGCTGGAACGTCGCCACCGACGTGCCCGCCGACGACCCGGCGCTCATCGAGCACACCGCCCTGATCTACGGCGTCAGCGCCTCGGGCGAGCTGGTCACCGCGTACCCGGTGGGCTTCGACGCCGCGGCCGTCGCGCGCGACCTGCGACTGCTGGCCCGGACGTAGCCGGCCCCTGGGACGGCGACGGCCCGCGACCGGAGAGGAGGTCGCGGGCCAGCCGTCACCCCATGGTGCCGACGGTCGCCTGACGCGCGCCTGAACGAGCGGGGGCGGCGGCGCGGCCTACCGGCGGGCCAGATCCTCCCGGCGGGTGCGGGCCACCTCGGCGGCGTCGCGCTCCTCGATGCGGGCCGCCTCCTCGAGCACCGGGCGCAGGTCGTCGGGCGGGATGACCACGGCGCCCGAGGCGTCGGCGTAGACCCAGTCGCCGGGCGTCACGGTCACGCCGCCCACCGCCACGGGCACGTTCGCCGCGAAGGGCATGATCGCCTCGCCGCCCTGGCGCACGGCCTCGCCGCGGCACCAGGCGCCGATGCCCAGGTCGACCACCTCGGCGAAGTCGCGCAGGCGGGCGTCCGCCACCAGGCCCGCCAGCCCGAGGTTGGCGAGGCGCGACAGCTTCTTGCCGCCGGCGATCGGCTGGTCGACGTGCCCCCAGCTCGACACCACCAGCACGTGGCCGGTCGCGTCGCGGTCGTCCACGGCCTCCAGCAGCAGGGCGCCGAAGTCGTGGCGGCCGGGCTCGAGCAGGTCGGCGCGCAGGGGCAGGAACTGCATGGTGAGCGCCGGGCCGAGCAGCCATCGCTCCGGGGCGGGGCTCACCAGGTCCACCACGTGGGCCCGGTGGGCGTGGCGGCGCATCATGGCGTCGCAGATCGCGGAGCACGAGACGCGCTCGGCGATCGCGCGCAGGTCGTCGGGGATCGGCATGCGCGGCAGCATCGCACGCGCCCGCCCGCGCCGGGTGGAGCCCCCTACCGCTCCTCGTGGCGGGTCATCACGATGCAGGCGTTGTGCCCGCCGAAGCCGAACGAGTTGGAGGCGGCCGCGGTGACCCGCGCCCGGCGCGGCTCCAGCACGTGGTCGAAGGGCGCCTCGGGGTCGGCGTCCTCCAGGTTGAGCGTCGGCGGCAGCATGTCGCGCTCGAACGCCATGAGGGTGGCGACGGCCTCCATGCCGCCCGCCCCGCCCAGCGGGTGGCCGTGGGCCGACTTCGTCGACGAGACCGCCGCGCCCGACAGCCCCGCGCGCGCCAGGGCGCGCGCCTCGGCGATGTCGCCGGCGATCGTGGAGGTGGCGTGCGCGTTGACGTAGCCGATGTCGCGCGCCAGCAGCCCGGCGTCGGCGATGGCGAGCGTCATCGCGCGGGCCGGCCCCTCGCCGGTGGCGTCGGGGTCGGTGGGGTGGCCGGCGTCGCACGAGCTGCCGTAGCCGGCCAGCTCGGCGTAGATGCGGGCCCCGCGCGCCAGCGCGTGCTCGCGCTCCTCCAGCACCAGCACGCCCGATCCCTCGCCCATCACGAAGCCGTCGCGGCCGATGTCGAACGGCCGCGAGGAGACCTCGGGCGCCCGGGTGCTCGGGGTCAGCGCGCCCACCCGCTGGTAGCCGGCGATCACGACGGGCGACAGCGGCGCGTCGGCCCCGCCCGCCACCACGACGTCGGCCCGCCCCTCGCGCAGCATCGACAGCCCCGCGCCGATGGCGTCCGAGCCGGCCGCGCAGGCGGTGGCCGGCGCCGCCGAGGGCCCGCGGAGCCCCAGCACCCGCGCGACGGCCGCGCAGGGGTGGTTGGTGATCGACATCGGGATCGCCAGGGGGCCCACCCGGTCGGCGCCGCGCTCGAGGAAGGTGCGGTGCGCCTCCAGCAGCGTGTCGGCGCCGCCGTGGACGCTGCCGATCGACACGCCCACCCGCTCCGGCTCGACCCCCAGGTCGCCCGCGTCCTCGAGCGCCCGCGCCGCGGCAACGGCCGCGAAGCGCGCGGCGCGGTCCATGCGGCGGGCGTCGCGCTGGCCGAAGCGCTCCCTGGCCTCGTCCTCGGCGACCGGGAAGGCGACGATCCGGCCGACCCCCTCCAGCTCGACGTGCGCCGCGCCGGAGCGGCCCTCGGCGAGGGCGTCCCAGAACTCGCTGGCGCCGGAGCCGATGGGGCTCACGACCCCGGCCCCGGTGATCACGACGCGTCGGCGCACCGGGTGATCTTGTCAGACGCGTCCAGCCCCGCGCCGCGCCGCCGGCGCCCGCGCCCGCCCCGCCGTCGCCCGGCGGGGCGGGCTACGCCGTCAGTACCACTTGCCCTTGGCGAACCCGCCGAAGGCGATCAGGCCCACGAGGGCGATGATCAGGCCGAGCCAGAACGAGCCGAAGATCGCGACCAGGATGCCGGCGATCACCAGGATGCCGCCGAGGCCGATGCCGCCGATGCGCGTGTCCGCCATGTGAGTCCCTCCTCGGGATGTGCCACCGGGTGGTGGTCGCCCGCATCTTCCCCCGTCCGGGGGATTCGGTAACCGCCCGGGTCAGCCGTCGCCGGGCGCGTCCGGCTCGCCGTCGGCGGCGATGTCGGCGTCGAGCTCGGCGATGGAGCGGGCGAACGAGCCGTCGCCGTGGCGGGAGTAGAGGTGGCGCACGATGCGCCGCGAGTCGACCACGACCTCGTCGCCGTCGAGCAGCACCGGCACGCGGCGCTGGCCGCTGACCCGCTCGACCTCGTCGCGCTCGGCGCGGTCGTAGGGCACCTCGACCAGCTCCACCGGCGCCCCCACGTTCTCGATCGCCTGGCGCGCCGCCGCGCACCAGGGGCACTTCCAGCGGTGGTAGAGCCGCATCCCCGCCATCAGGCCTCCCCCGTCCGGTCCCCGGAACGCGCGAGGCCGCCCCGTGGGGCGGCCTCGCGGTCACGCACTATCGCAGGTGGTCCTACGCGAGCGGCGACACGTTCGCGGCCTGGGGGCCCTTCGGGCCCTCCTGGGCCTCGAAGCTGACGCGCTGGCCGTCGTCCAGGTTGCGGAACCCGCTGCCCTGGATCTCGGAGAAGTGGACGAAGAGGTCCTTGCCACCGTCGTCCGGGGTGATGAACCCGTACCCCTTCTCCTGCGAGAACCACTTCACGACGCCTTCGGGCATTGCACATCCTTCGTACTCGGCGAGGAAACTGAAGACCCGCCGAGCCGAGGCCCACCGACGTCCCATCATCCACGCGATTCCGGCGGACCCGGTTGGCCCGCCGCGCGCAGAGTAGCGCGTCCGCCCGGACGGCGCGCCGTACAATCGACGCCGCAGCGCGACACCGGACGGGGGGCGATGGTCACGGACGAAGCCGGGGCGGGGCACCTGGCGGACGCGGGCTCCGAGCGCGACCTCGTGGTGGCCGTGCTCGACAGCCTGGTCGCCTTCGCCGGGCTGCTCAGGCCCGACGGCGTCGTGGTCGAGTCCAACTCCGCCGCGCTCGAGACCGCGGGCCTGCGCCCCGATGACGTCATCGGCCTGCCCCTCTGGGAGACCCCCTGGTGGTCGTGGAGCGGCCCGGAGCAGGAGCGCCTGCGCGCCGCCGTCGCCCGCGCGGCCGCCGGCGACGGCGTGCGCTACGACGCCGAGGTGCGCGTGTCCGACGACCGCCGCATGGTGGTCGACTTCCGCATCGAGCCGCTGCGCGACGCCGACGGGCGCGTCACCCGGCTGCTGCCCTCCGGCGTCGACGTCACCGAGCGCCGCGACGTCGAGCACCTGCTCGAGGGCATCATCACGCACGCCCCGGTCGGGTTCGCCCAGTTCGACCGCGAGATGCGCTTCGTGCGCGTCAACCGCGAGCTGGCCGCGATGAACGGCTTCACGGTGGAGGAGCACATCGGCCGCACGCCGATGGAGCTCCTGCCGCAGCTGCCGCCGCAGGCATACCTGCCCTACTTCCGCGACGCGCTGCGCGGGCGCACCACCGAGTTCCACGTCCACGGCATCACCGGCACCGGCGAGCCGGGCGTCTGGCTGGAGCGCGTCTACCCCCTGCGCGACCGCTCGGGGCGGGTGGCCGGCCTCGGCGTCTTCGTGGTCGACATCACGGCCCGCACCGCCGCCGAGGGCGAGCGCGAGCGGCTGGTGATGGCGCTGCAGCAGAGCCTGCTGCCCCGGGGCATCCCGCCGGTCGAGGGCCTCGACATCGCCACCCGCTACGCCACGGCCAGCGGCGCACTCGACGTGGGCGGCGACTTCTACGAGGTCCTGTGGGGGCCCGCGTTCGGGGTCGCCGCGTTCGTGGGCGACGTCTGCGGCAGGGGCGTCGAGGCCGCCGCGGTCACCGCGCTCGCCCGCTACACCCTCGTGCCGCTCATCGAGCGCCACCCCGGCGAGCCCGCGACCGCCGTCACCGAGCTCGACCGGATCATCCGCGAGCACCACCCCGAGACCGACCGCTTCCTCACCCTGGCCCTCGTCGTGATGCGCCCGGGCCCGGCCGGCGCCGATGCCCGTGTGGCCCTCGGCGGCCACCCGCAGCCGGTGCTCGTGCGCCGCCGCGGCGGCGCCCAGCCGGTCGGGCGCATCGGGACCCTTCTCGCGGCCGGCACGCCGATGCGGGTGCACGACGCCCACGTGACGCTGGCCCCGGGCGACGCGCTGGTGCTCTACACCGACGGCTACACCGAGGCGCGCGGCGACGACGGCGAGCTGTTCGGCGACGAACGCCTGCTGGGCGCCCTGGCCGGGGCGGCCGGCGGCTCCGCCGAGGAGCTCGCCGACGCCCTCGAGCGCGCGGTCGCCGACTTCACCCACCGCCGCGGCGAGCGCGACGACCGCGCCCTGCTGGTGCTCAGGGCCACCGGGGCGGGCGCCGAGCCGGCCGCCGGGGGCGAGGCGGGCTAGGAGCACGTCGGAGAACAGAGGGCGCGCGATCCGCCGAGCGAACACCGGGCCATCCGGATGGCCGCGGCCGATGCCGGGTGCATCGGCGTTGACGCGGACGCCGGAGGGCGACGGTGTGCGGCCGGCGGGCGCGTGGCCGACTTCTTCGACAGGCTCCTAGGCGTACATCAGCGAGCCCGGGGTGGTCAGCAGCTCCCCGGTCTCGAGCCAGGTCTTCAGGCCAGAGAGGATCATCGGCCAGCCGCCGTAGAGCTCCGCGCTGGCGCCCTCGCGCAGCCGGTCGTGGGTCAGCAGCAGCCGGCACGAGTCGCCCACCGGCTCGATCTCCCAGGTGACCCGCGAGAACCCCTCGTCGCGCACCTCGTCGCTCCACAGCGCCCGCATGGTGTGCACCAGGCGGCGCGGAGGATCGACCTCGAGCACCTCGCCCTCGCCGAGCGGCCCGCCGGCCTTCGGGTGGGTGGTGGTGATCGGCGCGCCCGGCGTCCACTCCGACTCCACCGCCACGCCGAAGTTGTACTTGCGCCGGGTCTCGCCGTCGGTGATCGCCTCCCAGAGGCGCTCCGGGGTGGTGCGGATGTAGATCTCGAACACCTTCTCCATGACGGTCTCCAGTCGCTGCTTGAGGTCGCTGAGCCCCGCGGCCCAGGGCTCGGCGTACTTGCTCACCCACCGGTCGTGGACGAGCCGGATCGGGACCGGGTTCAGGAAGTGCAGCTTCTCGCGGCCGCGCCGCCGGGTGACGACGAGGCCGGCCTCCTCCAGCACCCGCAGGTGCTTCATCACGCCGAAGCGCGACATCGCGAAGCGCGCCTCCAGCGCCCCCAGCGCCTGGCCGTCCTGGCGGAAGAGCTCATCGAGCAGGGCCCGCCGGGTGGGGTCGGCCAGCGCCCTGAACACCGCGTCCATGGCGGCGACGTTATGTGACCCAAAGGTCACCTGTCAACGAGCGCGCCCCAGTCCGGCGGCGGGTCCACCAGCCGGCCCACGGGCAGCTCCAGGCGGTAGCCCGGCGCCATAGGCCCGGCGCCCGCCCCGAGCGCCAGCCGCACCACCCGCTCGCCACCGGGGCCGAGGGGGCCGCGGTCCTCGATCACCGTCGCCGCCACCACGCCGTCGCCGATCGGCACGCCGACCACGTCGCCCACCCGGAGCGGGGGACGGGCGCTCATCTGCTCACCGTCAGGTCGAAGCTGAAGCTCATGTCTCCCAGCCGGGTCGAGGTCGCCGCCCACCCGTTCGGCTAGGTGACCCCATCCGCCAGAAGGTGGGAGAGTCGCTCGCGATGGGCATACGTCGGCGCTTCGTCATGGGCCTGTTCATCATCGCGGCCGCGCTGGCCGCCGCGGTGCCCATCGTCGGCTTCTCCGCGCCGCCGGGCGCGACCCTGCCCGACCTGGTGGCGGACCCGCCGGCCTTCCCCGTCTTCGAGGACTACACGTATCCGGACGGGACGCAGGCCAAGCTGCTGCGCTTCGACGGCTACGTGCACAACATCGGCCCCGGCCCGTTCGAGGTGCGCGGCTCCAACCGCGTGGGCGCCGAGTTCACCACCGTCCGCCAGTACGTGCGCACGCCCGACGGCATGGAGGCGACCACGCCCCGGCCGAACGGGCCGCCGCAGATCATCTTCGAGACGGCCGACGGCCACAACCACTTCCACCTCATGCGCATCGCGCGCTACTCGCTGTGGAACTCGGCGAAGACGGCCCAGGTGGCGCCAGGGCAGAAGGTCGGGTTCTGCCTCGAGGACACCCAGCGCCGGGAGACCAACGTCGGCCCCTCGACGCCCGTCTACATCAACAACAACTTCTGCTGGCAGGGCAACCCCAACGCCAGCTCGATCCAGATGGGCATCTCGGCCGGCTGGCGCGACCGCTACGGCGCCCAGCTGGCGCTGCAGTGGGTCGACGTGTCCGACGTCCAGCCCGGCACCTACTGGCTCGCCGCCGAGATCGACACCGACGACGTGATCGAGGAGGTCAGCGAGGCCAACAACCAGGTCACGTTCGCCACCTCCCAGACCACCGTCAGCGGCTACCGGGCGAAGGCGGTCAACGCCGGGACCCTCCCCCTCAACCAGGCCTCGACGGTCACCCTCGCGGCCGACCAGTTCGGCAGCGGGCTGGGCCAGCGGCGATTCCGCATCGAGAGCGTCCCCGCCCACGGCACGCTGCGCGCCGGCACCACCGCGCTGGCGGTCGGCTCCGAGACCACCAGCACCTCGCTCACCTACACCCCGGCGAGCAACTACAGCGGCCCCGACTCGTTCACCTACTCGGCCCGCGACGCCGCCAGCCAGTTCCCCCGCACGCCGGCCGCCGCCGCGGTCACGATGAACGTCGGCCAGGGGCAGGGCCAGGTGAGCGTGGACATCTCGGGCGCGCCGGCGAGCCTCGACCTCGGCACGAGCGCCCAGCTCAGCGCGACCGTCACGAACGGCCCGGCGGGCGTCAGCTGGTCGGTCAACGGGGTCGCCGGCGGCAACGCCACCGTCGGCACGATCTCCGCCTCGGGCCTCTACGGGGCGCCCGCCGCCGTCCCGCCGGGCGGCCAGGTGACGATCCGCGCCACCAGCACGGCGACGCCGACCGCGTTCGACGAGGTGGTCATCGGGATCACCGACCCCGGCGACCCCGACCCGGCGCCCGACCCCGGCACCGACCACGTGGTCAACGGCAACTTCGAGAGCGGCCTGGCCAACTGGACCACCTGGAACGCCAGCCTGTCGCGCGAGCAGATGGCCGACGCCCCCAACGGGGTCTGGGTCGCCAAGGTCACCCGCACCGGCGGCACCGCGTTCACCATCGACGACACGCCGCCCTCGGTGACGGCGCCGGTGGCCGGCAGGACGTACACCGGCCGCGCCTTCGTGAAGGCCGCCTCCGCCGCCTCGGTCGGCAAGAGCGTGCGCCTGATCGTGCGCGAGCAGGAGGCCGACGGCGACCGGGTCGACTCCACGACGAGCGCGCCGGTCACGCTCTCCGACAGCTGGCAGACGGTCACGGCGCAGTACACGCCGGCGACGGCGGCCAACCGGATCGACCTCTACCTCGACCACACCGCCGCGGGCACCGGCAGCGCCTTCTACGTCGACCAGATCACGCTCACCGACGGCGCCGTGCCGCCGCCCACCAACACGCCGCCCGACGCCGACTTCGAGGCCTCCACGCAGATCCCGTCCGTCGGCCACCAGGTCCAGTTCACCGACACCTCCACCGACGCCGACGGCACGATCGCCGCCCGGGCCTGGGACCTCGACGGCGACGGCCAGTTCGACGACTCGACGGCCGCCAACCCGACCTTCACCTACACGACCCCCGGCGCGGTCACCGTCAGCCTGCGGGTCACCGACGACGACGGCGCAAGCGACACCGCCACCCGCTCGATCGTCGTGACCGAGCCCGACCCCAACCAGCCGCCGACGGCCGCCTTCACCGCCAGCACCCTGACGCCGACGGTCGGCCAGCAGGTCAGCTTCACCGACGGCTCCAGCGACGCCGACGGCACGATCGCCGCCCGCGCCTGGGACCTCGACGGCGACGGCCAGTACGACGACTCGACCGCGGCCAACCCGACCTTCACCTACTCCGCGGCGGGCCCGGTCACCGTGCGGCTGCGGGTGACCGACGACGACGGCGCCACCGGCACGGCCGGCCGCGACCTGACCGTCGGCCCCACGGCGCCGGTCAACCAGCCGCCGACGGCCGCCTTCACGGCGAGCACCCTGACGCCGACCGTCGGCCAGCAGGTCAGCTTCACCGACGGCTCCAGCGACGCCGACGGCACGATCGCCGCCCGGGCCTGGGACCTCGACGGCGACGGCCAGTACGACGACTCGACGGCGGCCAACCCGACCTTCACCTACTCCGCGGCGGGCCCGGTCACCGTGCGGCTGCGGGTGACCGACGACGACGGCGCCACCGGCACGGCCAGCCGCGACCTGACCGTCGGCTCCACGGCGCCGGTCAACCAGCCCCCGACCGCCGCCTTCACCGCCAGCACCCTGACGCCGACGGTCGGCCAGCAGGTCAGCTTCACCGACGGCTCCAGCGACGCCGACGGCACGATCGCCGCCCGGGCCTGGGACCTCGACGGCGACGGCCAGTACGACGACTCGACGGCGGCCAACCCGACCTTCACCTACTCCGCGGCGGGCCCGGTCACCGTGCGGCTGCGGGTGACCGACGACGACGGCGCCACCGGCACGGCCAGCCGCGACCTGACCGTCGGCTCCACGGCGCCGGTCAACCAGCCCCCGACCGCCGCCTTCACCGCCAGCACCCTGACGCCGACGGTCGGCCAGCAGGTCAGCTTCACCGACGGCTCCAGCGACGCCGACGGCACGATCGCCGCCCGGGCCTGGGACCTCGACGGCGACGGCCAGTACGACGACTCGACGGCGGCCAACCCGACCTTCACCTACTCCGCGGCGGGCCCGGTCACCGTGCGGCTGCGGGTGACCGACGACGACGGCGCCACCGCCACGGCCAGCCGCGCGCTCACCGTCGCCACCGGCGGCGGCTCGGGCACCAACTTCGTCACCAACGGGGACTTCGAGTCGGACGTGTCGGGCTGGACCACCTGGCAGGCGAGCCTGTCGCGCGACGTGCTCGCCGACGCCCCCAGCGGCCAGCGCGCGGTGAAGGTCACCCGCACCGCCGGCACCTCGTTCACGATCGACGACTCGCCGACCTCGGTGATGAACGCGGTCGGCGGCACCACCTACACGGGCCGGGCCTGGATGAAGGCCGCCAGCCCCTCGGCGGTCGGCAAGCCGGTCGAGATCTTCCTGCGCGAGCGCAACTCGGCCAACGCGCTGATCCGCACCGTCGCCGGCGGCACCGTCACGCTGACCGACACCTTCCAGCTGGTCGACGCCCAGCTGGTGGCCGGGGCCAGCGGCAACCGCATCGAGATCTACATCGGCCAGAAGAGCGCCGTCGCCGGCGACGCCGTCTACATCGACAGGATCGAGCTCAGCGACGGCTCGGGCGCCCCGCCGCCGCCGGTCAACCAGCCCCCGACCGCCGCCTTCACCGCCAGCACCCTGACGCCGACGGTCGGCCAGCAGGTCAGCTTCACCGACGGCTCCAGCGACGCCGACGGCACGATCGCCGCCCGGGCCTGGGACCTCGACGGCGACGGCCAGTACGACGACTCGACGGCGGCCAACCCGACCTTCACCTACTCCGCGGCGGGCCCGGTCACCGTGCGGCTGCGGGTGACCGACGACGACGGCGCCACCGGCACGGCCAGCCGCGACCTGACCGTCGGCTCCACGGCGCCGGTCAACCAGCCCCCGACCGCCGCCTTCACCGCCAGCACCCTGACGCCGACGGTCGGCCAGCAGGTCAGCTTCACCGACGGCTCCAGCGACGCCGACGGCACGATCGCCGCCCGGGCCTGGGACCTCGACGGCGACGGCCAGTACGACGACTCGACGGCGGCCAACCCGACCTTCACCTACTCCGCGGCGGGCCCGGTCACCGTGCGGCTGCGGGTGACCGACGACGACGGCGCCACCGCCACGGCCAGCCGCGCGCTCACCGTCGCCACCGGCGGCGGCTCGGGCACCAACTTCGTCACCAACGGGGACTTCGAGTCGGACGTGTCGGGCTGGACCACCTGGCAGGCGAGCCTGTCGCGCGACGTGCTCGCCGACGCCCCCAGCGGCCAGCGCGCGGTGAAGGTCACCCGCACCGCCGGCACCTCGTTCACGATCGACGACTCGCCGACCTCGGTGATGAACGCGGTCGGCGGCACCACCTACACGGGCCGGGCCTGGATGAAGGCCGCCAGCCCCTCGGCGGTCGGCAAGCCGGTCGAGATCTTCCTGCGCGAGCGCAACTCGGCCAACGCGCTGATCCGCACCGTCGCCGGCGGCACCGTCACGCTGACCGACACCTTCCAGCTGGTCGACGCCCAGCTGGTGGCCGGGGCCAGCGGCAACCGCATCGAGATCTACATCGGCCAGAAGAGCGCCGTCGCCGGCGACGCCGTCTACATCGACAGGATCGAGCTGATCGGCTGACCCGCCGCGGCGCGCGGGCGCCTGCGGCATCGATCGGGACGCCCGGATTCCAACCGGCGATGGCCGTCAGCGGAGACGGCCGGCCGGCCCCACCCGCTGGCCGGCACCCCGCAGAGCCACCGGCGCCCCGACCCCGGAAACGAACCAGTGACCTACGACGCCGAGAGCCGGACCACCCGAGAACTGCTGGCCGACTGGGCGGCGATCATGCGCGCGCTCCGCCATCGCGACGTCACCGGACGAACAACAGCCCGATCGGCGACATCGCCGAGGCAGTCGTCGCGGCGCACTGCGGAGGCACGCGGGGCGGCGTCAGCCAGGCGGGCTGGGACGTGCTGACGCCCGCCGGCGAGCGCATCCAGGTCAAGTCGCTCCGGCGGACGAGCACGGGAAGGCGGACGAACCTCAGCCCGGTCCGCGACGCCGAGTACGACCAGCTGCTCATCGTCATCTTCGACGAGGACTTCAACGTGACCGAGGGGCTCCGACTGCCCCGGGCGGCCGTCGAGCGGCTCTTCGACCACGATCCCTACGTCAACGGCCGGATCGTGCGGGTGACGCGCCGCATGCGCGCTGACCCCGAGGTCGAGGCGGTCGATCTGTCCTCCGTCCTGCTGCCCGGCGAGCACGCTTGATGAGGATGCGCACCGGCGAGCAGCCCCGCGCAGCGAGCCGTTCTGGCAACCCGAGCACTCCCCGGCAGACCGAGGCAGGACGCGCCCGAGACCCCCGACAGTCGCGATCTCCGCACTGCTCGGCACCGAGCCGGAGTGTGCGGCATCCGGCGGCACCCGGTTACTGAAGGCCCTGCGAAACCCCATCGGGACGCCCGGATTCGAACCGGGGACCCCCGCCACCCAAAGGCCGCCGACCGGCTCCCCGGGGAACCGCTTAGGGGAGCCGTTCCCGGCCCAGATGCCGCTCTGCTAGCGGGTTCTCGACCTCCAGCGGCGCGACCGCTCTAGCCCGCTCCAGACCGCTCTGAGCCGCTGGGTGGAGGTGCGAATGGAGGTGCGCGCCCGCACCTACCATCGCCACCTGAAGGCCTGGTCGTCTTCGCTCCAGTGCGCCCGTTGGGCTGCGATCTTCCGCCGCGTGCGCCGAGCGGGCCCGAGCGGGAGCAGAAGGCGCTTCCACCACGGCCAGTGCTCCCGGTGGGCCCCACGCACGTACCAGGCGCCCGCTCGCTTGAGTCGGCGCGCGTCACTGGGCGTCATCCCTGTGTCGTCAGCGATGACGCCATCGTGCCCCTCGGGAAGGAGGTCGACCAGGTGGTAGAGCGGGATCAGCCAGCGATCCTGGGCGTCCGGATTGCTCCACCCGTACTCGTCCAGCATCTTCGCGTGCCACCGCAGCGCGTGCCGATGCTCGCCAAGTGTCGGCATCGCGCGGCGCCGCGCTGCCATGAGCTGCCTCTACTTGGTGTCCCGGGCCGGTGACTCGCGCCCAGGCGGAATGGTGTCCGAGTCGCGGAACCGCCCGTCGCGGCCCTTGATTCGCAGCTCCCCGCCGCCGGCTCCCTGAACGATCTGTCGAGCGCGGTCGATCGCCTCTCGCTGCGTACTGGTCACGGCGCTGGCGCGCTCGTGGTGCTCTTTGACGACCTCCCATCCGCCGTCGGGTCGCGGCTGGACGTACCGATCGTTGTCGTTGCCTCTAGCCACTGTCCACCTCCTGCGCGTGCCGATAGAGAGACGTAAGCACACCGCCCGGACGGAACAACCGTTCGCCGCTCGGCCGGGAACTTAGGGGCGCGCCGCCGACCCTCGAACGATGTCCATCAGCTCGCGGACGCATGCCTGCGGGTTCCGATGAACGTCGCTCCCTGTCCAGCGGAGGGTCCGGATGCCGCGAGCATTCAGCCAGCGATCTCGCTCCGCGTCCTTCGACCTCTGCTCCTTCGTCTTGTGGGCGTCGTGACCGTCCAACTCAACGGCGACCGCGCTGCCTCCGTAGAAGACCAAGAAGTCGGGCCGATACCGCCTGTCGGTGCCCTGGATGAACGGCTGCACCGAGAACGTCAGGCCGGTCTCGAGGAGCGCCTCGTAGATGGGAACCTCGATCGGCGTCAACGAGTAGTCGTCGCGCTCGATGTACGGGCCTCGGCCGATCGGCTTTGGGATTGGAGCATCGACAAGTTCGGGCGTCGCTGGCGCCGAAAAGTGCCGGGAACACGCGCGACCGCCGCCGCTGCGATCGCGGGAGATCCTCTGAATACGGAAGGGTGGGTGCGTCTTCCAGGTCTGGACGTGCCTGCGCACCTCGTCGCTGAGGACGCGTTCGTAGGCTTTGACGCTGTTCGCGGCCAACCGGGCTGCCGAATCGTGGACGTCGAACATGAGGACGTACTGCGTCGCGGGTTCGCCCCAGCTGTCCTCGAAATACTCCGCTTCGACGCGGTGCGCGAGCTTGATCGCGTTGGGAAGGCCGTTCTTCTCAATGCCCCGCGAATAGCGCGCGACGAGGCCGCGCTCGACGTCCTCCCACGCGTGGACCATCTCGGTCAGCTTGTCGTCGACCTCATACTGCTCGGGGCCGTCACTCATCGGAGCCCTCATCGTCGCTCGTAGACGACGGGAGCTGCCCCTGGGGCTCGAACGACAGCGTTCGCAGGAAGGCGCCCAACCGTTCAGCGTCCGTCTTGTCCAGCCGGGCGGGTAGGCGCAGCTGAGCCATCTGCCCAGACCGCAGTGGGAACGGATAGTCGATGAGCCCCTGGTCGCTCTCCACCTTCGCGGACGTTCCATTGCTCGTGCGCGTCGCCGCCGACGTCGCTGGAGTCGCCGGCGAATCGCTGTTCGCAACTCGCCGCTGACGAGACGATGCCCTGAAGGTCGGTCGCTTCCAGTTCTTCGGGTCGGCGAGATACTCGCGGTAGGCGCCTATCGCCTTCCTGAAGCGAACCCGATACGCGTCGAGGCTTTCTCGCTTGTACCGGCCCATCACGATCGTCTCGAAGCGATCCAGATACTCGTCTGGATCGAACGACCGAACGTCCACGGTCCCAAAGTCCTCGCCCTCAACCTTGACGAAGACCTGCTTCGTCGCCGACTTCCACGCGTTCATCGCGCCCACCGGCGCATACCCGCTCTTGACCATGTAGTCCAAGAACTCCATGAGCCCGTCCGCGGTCCCCGAACCAATCTGACCAGCCATAGGTCCTCCTTCGTCCCGTTCGCACCAGATGTCGCACCGAGATTTGCACGGTACGAACACGCCGTCAAGCGCCGCCGACACAATCGGTACCGCGCCCTGTACGGGGCAGCGACTCGTACGGAGGACTGCACCCCGACTTGGACCGCTGCGGGGACTTAGCCCTTCCCCTGTAGCCTCTCCTCAGATCAAACGCCCGTACAGCCCACGCTAGGCCCCATAGCGTGGGCCGCAGGGGCGGGGCTACCAGGGCGCCTGCACCAACTGGGCGAAGGCGGTACCGGGCTGCTGGCGCCGGGCGACCGCGACCAGGTCCTGCGCCGGGCAGTCGATGCGGCGCCGGTCCGCCCCGGCGAGGTGCGAGACCCACCACTCCTCGGGGATCACCTCGCCGCAGGCCGGACAGCGCTGTTCGTCGTCCTCAGAGGGTTGCATCGGGCGCCGGCTTCCACCATCCAGAGGCCGCCAGCAGCTTGAGGAAGTAGCGGCGCTCCTCGTTCTCCAGCCGCTCGAAGGCCTCCCACGGCCGCTCGCCCGGCTGCAGATAGCCGAGAAGGATCTCCAGCGCGTACCACTGCACCCGGCGCTGCCAGCGCGCGGCCCCGATGACCTCGGCGGCCAGGGCGAGGTCCTCCTCGGTCGCCTCCATCATCAGGCGCTGCTCGCGCTCGCTGAGCGCGGGCAGGGGTGCCTCGCGCGCGTCGAGCTCGGCCTCGGCGCCGTTGACGACGTAGAGCACCCGCAGGCGCTCGGCCCGCAGGGCGACCTC
Source organism: Miltoncostaea marina (assembly GCF_018141525.1). Lineage (GTDB taxonomy): Bacteria > Actinomycetota > Thermoleophilia > Miltoncostaeales > Miltoncostaeaceae > Miltoncostaea > Miltoncostaea marina. The sequence continues at coordinate 1,168,032 of NZ_CP064655.1, read as the reverse complement.
GTCGGCGCTCATGCCGGGACCTCCGTCGTCAGGTCGGTCTCCGCCTCGCTCAGCAACCAGCGGCCGACGCTCGTCACCCGGCCGATCGCGTTCACCTCGGCGACGCGCCGCACGGCCGCCGCCATGCCGGACGGCGCGTGGTTGTAGGCGTAGGCCCAGACGCCGTGCCGCTGAACGACGTGGCGCCTGTCCTCCGGCAGCGCGTAGGCGATCGCCACCAGGCGCTCGTGGTCGAGCCAGGAGAACAGGCGCAGGACGTGCTCGGTGCGGGCGCCCGGGCGGGCCAGCTCGCGCACCGCCGCCGCGCAGATGAAGTCCAGCTCGCCGGCGCCGAGCACCTGCACGGCGTCCATCAGTGGGTAGCCGAGGGCCTCGGCGTGGTCGAGGTAGTCGGCGCGCGCCTCCCGGCTGCGGCGCAGGCTGCACAGGCCCTCGCGCTCGGCCAGCAGGCGGTAGCGCCGGGCCAGAAAGGCGATGCGCTCGGCCGTCCTCATGACAACCCCACCACGGCGCCCGCCTGCACCCGCAGCTCGGGCAGCCAGCCCGCCGGGTAGTGGCCCTCCGCTGGGGACGCGGCCTCGGTGCGCACGGCGGTGATGGGCGCAGGGTCGGCGATGGCCGGGGCGTTGGCGATCGGCACCGGCGCGAGGCCGGGCAGCCACGCGGACGGGTACGCCCCCTCCCCGGCCCCAGCGGCGCTCGCCTTTGCCATCACCCGCGTGGCGACGGTGCGCGTCGCCCGCACGGAGGGCGCAAGGCCCATGTCGCTCGCCTTGATGCGGACGTGCTCGGGGCTAGGCATTGGCGATCACCCCGCCCGTGCCGATGATGGCGGCCCAGTCGGGCTCAGGGGCTGGCTCGGGCACCGGCAGCTCGTCGAATGCCGCCCGCCAGGACGAGCTCTTGTTGACCGTGCGGTCGAACCACTGGGCCAGGTGCCGCACCCTGAGCACCTCGCGCTCTGCCGCGAGCACCGCCTCGCGCGCCCGGCGGCGCTCCTCCTCGGCCTCGGCCTGGGCGCTCTGCAAACGCGCGGCGGCCTCGGGCGCCAGCTCGCGCAAGGCCGCCAGCACCTCGGCGTACACCTCCTCCAGGACCTCGGTCGCGGCGTCGAGCCGCTCCTGGGCGCCGGCAAGCTCGGCCTCGCGGGCGGCGCGGTCGGGCTGGCGGAGCTTCGGCCGCTTGCCGGCACGGGCTGCGCTGGCGAGCGCGTGCTTGCGCTCGGCGTCCTCCTGGTCGTGCTTGGCGCGGATGGCGCTGAGGGCATCCGACGCCTCGCGGTGGATGGCAACGGCTGCCACGTGGCGCTCGCGCAGCTCCTCCACCTCGGGCCACCCGGTGCTCGCCGGCAACCACCCGGCTTTGCGTGATGTTCTCACGTCGTCGATATCAAGGCTCATGGCGTTACCTCTGGAAATGAGTTAGGTACTGGGATCCCGCCCCAGTACCCCTGTGCATGCACGCATTACACTACAATATACGTCACGGCCCGGCTACACATGGCGACGTATCGGAGGCAAGTCAGCATGCCCTCACGCCCCACCGACCCACTTACGAACCTGCGCCACGGGAAGACCTTGTGCGGCGCCCGGAACCGCCAGGGCGAAACCTGCAAGTTGTACGCGGGCTGGGGCACTCCACATCCCGGGATAGGTAAATGTAAGCTTCACGGCGGCTCAACACCGAACCACATCAAGGCAGCTATTCGGCACGAGACGCAGCGGCGTATGATCACGATGGGAATGCCGATGGACGTCACTGCGGCCGAGGCGCTGATCTGGCTGGTGCATGCGGCATCAGGGCACGTGGCGTGGTTGCACGAGCAAGTCGGCGCGGCCGAGGACCTCACGGCCGAGCAGACTGCGATGCTCGTCACGTTGTACGGCGAGGAGCGCGACCGCCTGGCCCAGGTGGCAAAGGCTGCGCTCGATGCGGGCGTGGACGCCGGCCAGGTGCAGCTCGCGCAGCGCTGGGGCCGGCTGATGGGCGAGCTCATCAAGGCCGTGCTCGACGACCTCGACCTCGACCAGGACCAGATGCAGCGCGCACCCGACGTCGTGCGGTACCACCTCGGGCGCTTCAACGAGGGCGACGACCTGTCCGGCATGGCCCTCGGCGAGGGGTAGGTCCCAGGCGCCGTACGGTTTATAGCGGGCGAGTTGCCAGCTTGTACGGCTTGGCGTACAGTTTCCGCCGTCGCCTACGGGTGGCAGTGGCGCACTCCGCCGCATAGCTCCTCCCAGCAGCCGAACTCGAACACGAACTTCGTCGTTCGCTAGTTCGGAGGGTTGAGAGTTGAGCACCACAAAGACACACAGGCCGCCCCTCGACTTCAAGGGCGCTGCCGAGTACCTCGGTCGCTCGGAGCGGTGGGTGCGGCGCGCGGTTGCCGAGCGCCGGCTGACCTACCTCAAGATGGGCAAGTTCGTCGCCTTCGACCCCGACGACCTCGACGCCTACATCGAGGCGAACAAGGTCGAGGCGGTGGACTGATGGCTACAAAGAGGACGCCCCCGAGGGGAAGGGCCTCGGGGGCGCAGACAACGCCATGCTCGCCAGCCCTCACGAGAGGAAGTGGAGGGCACCGTGAGTATAGCTAACAGCGCGGCGCGTGGCTACCTATACACGTGTCCGGTGTGTAGTGGTCCGCAGAAGTTAAGTGTGGACCGGAAGCCGACCGGCGGCTGGTGGGTGCGGTGCTGGGCGTGTCCCGGGCGGGGTGAGTACCTCGCGCTGCTTGCGGAGGCGCTCGACCTGCCGCCTGGGTCGGGCGGGCTGCTCCTGGACGACCCGCTCACGTACCTGGGCGACCCGCAGGCCGCCCGCGCGACCGACCGTGAGCCGGCGCCCCTGCCGAGCGAGCGCCAGATCGCGCGGTGGCAGCGGGCGCTGGAGCGCAGCCGGGCGGCGCGGCTGTACGTCACGCACGCTCGCGGCCTGGACTGGACGACGATCGACCGTCACCAGCTCGGCTACGACGGCAGCGCCGTCACGCTCCCGGTGCGCGACGCCGACGGGCGCCTGGTCAACCTGCGGCGCCGGTTCCTCGATCCCGGAGCCGGCCCGAAGATGGTCGGCCTCGGCGGGCGCGGGTCGCAGCTCTACCCGACCCCGCCCCAGCGGCGCCGGGTGGTCCTCTGCGCGGGCGAGTTCGACGCACTCATCGCCCGGCAGCACGGCATCCACGCCGTGACGACGACCTGCGGCGCCAGTCTGCCCGGCGCCCTGGTCGCCGCGCTGCGGCCTGCGGGCCGGGGCATCGCCGTGGTGTACGACGCCGGCGAGCAGGACCAGGCCGCAGCGACGGCGCGCAAGCTGCGCGCGGCCGGCGCCCAGGTGCGCGTCGTGCGGCTGCCCCTGCCCCACGGCGGCGACCTGACCGACTGGTTCCGCGCCGGGCGCACGGCTGCCGAGCTGCGCCGGTTGCTCCGCTGGAGCGGGGCGGTGGCGACATGAGCGGCAAGGGCAAGAAGCCCCAGGCGGTCATCCTCGTCGAGATGGCGGAGAAGCTCTACGAGATCGCGCCCGACGGCACCGGCGCGGTGTACGGCGTCCCGCGGCGCGGGCCGCGCATCGCCCGGCCGGTGCTCGGCAAGGGCGGGTCGCTGTCGGCCCATCTCACCCGCGAGTACTTCGAGCGGACCGGCAGCACGCCATCGAAGACCGCTCTCGCCAACGCTATGGAGGTTCTCCAGGCCCAGGCCGACGGACGGGAGCGCATCGCCGTTCATCTCCGGTGCGTGCGCGAGCAGGATCGCGTCGTCGTTGACCTGGGCGACGAAACGGGTCAGGTCATCGTCATCGAGGGCGGCCATTGGGCGATCCGCAAGGCGCCGCCGGACGGCATCGTGTTCCGCCGCACGCGCCTGACCTCCCCGCTCCCGAAGCCGAAGCGCGGCGGCGGCCTCGCGACGCTCCGTACGCTCGTGAACCTGAGCGAGGAGGCATGGGACCTCGCGCAGGCCTGGCTCGCGATGGCATGGCTGGCGGACGTGCCGGTGCCCATCCTGACGCTCACGGGGCCGCAGGGCGCCGGTAAGTCGTTCCTGGGGCGGGCGCTGGTCAACCTCGTGGACCCCTCGCCGGCTGCGTTGCGCTCCGCGCCGCGCGACCTTGCCGAGTGGCTGGCGGTGGCCTCGGCAAGCCGCGTCGTCGGCCTCGACAACATCTCGCGCATCGACGAGCCGCTCTCGGACGCCTTCTGTCGGGCGGTCACCGGCGAAGGCTCGGCTAAGCGGCAGCTCTACACCGACGGCGACCTCGTCGTGACGATGTTCCGGCGTGCTCTGCTGCTGACGTCTATCGACCCCGGCAGCCTGCGCGGCGACCTCGGCGAGCGCCTGATGCCCGTCGAGCTGCGCCCGCTGCGCGGCAAGCGCATGACCGAGCGCGCGCTGGACCAGGCCTATGCCGCGGCGCTGCCGGCCATGCTGGGCGGGCTGCTGGACCTCGTGGCGCGGGTGGTCGCTGAGCCGGTCCACTTGCCCAAGCCGCCCCGCATGGCCGACGCCGCAGAGGTGATGGCGGCGGTCGATGCGGCGACCGGCTCGCACTCGCTGGACGCGTACACCGCGGGGCAGGAGCACCTCGTGGAGATGGTGCTTGAGAGCGACCCACTCACGGCGACGCTGCTGGCGTTCATGCACGGCCAGCCCCGCTGGACAGGGACGTCCAGCGAGCTGCACGCGGCGTTGAAACCGATCCACAGCGACGGCCGCAACTACCCGGCTAACGCGCGCGCTCTCTCGATGCGGCTGCGCCGGATGCAGCCGCAGCTCCGCAGCGCGCGGCGGCTGGCGGTCAGCTTCAAGCACGGCACGCGGCGCGAGATCCAGCTGCGGTGGTTAGACCAGCCGAAGGCCGCCGCCCGCGGCCGGCTCAAAGCGGTGTCGCCGTAACGTCGCTAACCGTCGCTACGTCGCTAGCTTTCGGCTAAACCCTACGCGCTGCCTTTTTTCTTTCTTAGGAAGCAACAGAGAAAATGGGTCACTTGCGACGGGCGTAGGGTTTAGCCGAAATCTAGCGACGTTAGCGACGTAGCGACGGCCGTGGGTAGCGGAGTAGCGGCAGGTAGCGGCACCCGGAGAAGGGCGCGCCATGGCCTCAGGACCCCGCCCTCCAGCGGGGCAGGCCATAGCGGCGTGTCAGGCCTCGACGGGCCGATATGTGGGGCTCCCCGCGGGTTGTGCGGCCCGTTGATATGGGTGCGAGGGGTGCGGGCCTCCCTCGGCCGCAAAGCACCCGTGCGGGCTGGCCGGCGCGCGGCGCCCGGACCCCCGCTGGGAGGCCGGCCAGAAGGTGTCCCGCCCGACGTAGGCGGGAGTCGGTTACGCCGGATGCCGCCCGAGACGCGCATACACTTGCTCGCACGCGTCGCCGCACCTCCAGCGGCACCTCCGACCAGGATCGAGCCGATGACGTACAACCCCGAGAGCCGGACCACCCGAGAACTGCTGGCCGACTGGGCGGCGATCATGCGCGCGCTGCGCCACCGCGACGTCATCCGCACCAACAACAGCCCGATTGGCGACATCGCCGAGGCGGTCGTGGCGACGCACTACGGAGGCACGCGCGGCAGCTTCAGTCAGGCCGGGTGGGACGTTCTCACGCCCGCCGGCGAGCGCATCCAGGTCAAGGCGCTGCGCACGACCAGCACCGGCAAGCGGACGAACCTCAGTCCGATCCGGGACGCCGATTACGACTACCTGCTCATCGTGATCTTCGACGAGGACTTCAACGTGACCGAGGCCCTCCGGCTGTCCCGAGCGACCGTCGAGCGGCTCTACGACCACAACCCCTACGTGAACGGTCGCATCGTGCGAGTCACACGCCGCCTGCGCGCTGACCCGGAAGTGGAGGCGATCGATCTCTCGTCGGTACTGCTACCCGGCGAGCAAGCTCAGTGAGGGAAGGAGACGTCGTGGGAGAGATTCACTACGAGTTCGCGGACTACGGCAAGGGCAGCGACTTCTACGAATCGCTCGTGGCCGTCCAGCGCCATGCGGCAGAGGGCGACAACGTCCGGGGCGAGCTGGCGCTCCTGCGCGGCAAGCTCGAAGCGAGCCCCGACCCCGGGCGCACGCGGCCCGCGGCGATGCTGCTGGCACGAGCCGAAAGCGATCCGGACGACGCCGTCAAGCTCATCGGGCGGGCATTGATCGAGTTGGCGCCGCTCAACAGCGTTGGGCGCATTGAGGCCGAACCGGACGACGCTTGACAGCCCCCGCCGGGTTTGTGGGATAGTGCGCGCGCGACGTCCTAGTCAGAGGCGTCGCCTCATCGAATAACGCTCGCAGAGGTGGCGCCGCCACCCATCCTGCAAGGGGCGCCGAGCTGAGCCGGCCCGTCGAGCATCCGAACTTCCCCGTCGGGGAGGGAAAGGTGCTCCGCAATGGCACAGCAGACACTTGACATCCAGGACGACCTTTCGCACGAGGCCGAGGACTGGTTCCTCGGCGCCCTCTGCGAAGCCGAGTCGATGCTCTGGGAGCTGGCCCAGTTGCTCGATACGCCCGGTCCCCTGCCTGAGGACACCGGCGCCCTCATCGTTCCGTGGGGCTCCATCATCTTCCCGGTGATCTACCGGGACGACCACCGCAAGTGGGCGGACGGAGGACAGCAGGTGGCGTCATGAGCGCGGTCCCCGCGTACCCGGGCTGGTACGTCCTCATGGAAGACCGCACCTCGTTCCCTGTCGTCGCCTGGAACACCAAGAGCGGCGACGTCTACTTCCTCTGGAACGACGAGGCGCAGGAAGAGCCGCCCAACGTGCACAGCCTGCAGAACCTGGTTGAGGCTGAGGTGCTGGGCCAGCCGCTCGGCGTCTACCACGACGAGCTGCACCCCTACCGCAAGCCGGAACGGAGGTGAGCCCGACGACCTGAGCGCCCGGCGGAAGCGGGGTCGGCTGCGGCTGGCCCCGCTCCTGCCAGGCCCGGGTCGTAGACGTCGATTTCCCTGCGAGGACCGAAGAACATGGATTACTCCACCTCGATCGCTACCTCCAGCGGCCCACCGCTGGCGTACCTTTCAATTGTGACAGTTGTCACAAGAAGAGAGGTGCGGTGATGGCCCACATACGGGGAGTGCCGAAGGAAGACCCGTCGCGGTGGGAGGTCCGCTACGACGTGCGCGACGAGTACGGGCGGCGCCGGCAAAGGACAAAGACGTTCCGCCGCGAGGGGGACGCCAAGAAGTTCCGTCGCAAGGTTGAGCACGAGGCGGACCTCGGCACCCTGCGCGACCCGATGCTCGGCCGCGTCACGTTCGGCGCCCTGGTCGAGCGGTGGCAGCAGTCGCAGGCCTGGGCGGGGCTTAAGCCCTCGACAGCCGCGCGGTATGCGACGGTGCTGCGCGTCCACGTGCTGCCCCGCTGGGAGAAGGTGCAGCTCAGCCGGATCACCCGGGCCGACGCGGACGCCTGGGTGGTCGAGTTGAGCCGCGGGCGGCGCTCGCCGGCGACCGTGGGCAAGGTCTACGGCGTCTGGCGCCAGGCGCTCAACCACGCCGTGTACCTCGGCTGGTTGCCGGTGAACCCCGCCGCGGGCGTGCCGATGCCGCGGGTGCGCGAGCGCGAGCAGCTCTATCTCTCGCCCGAGGAGGTCTGGACGTTGGCCGGCGCCGTGCCGCCGCGGTACCGGGCGATGATCCTGACGGCCGCCTTCGCCGGGCTACGGTTCGGCGAGCTGGCGGGCCTGCGGCGGCGGAACGTGAACCTGCTCGCCGGGCGGCTGACCGTGGCCGAGTCGCTCTCGCAGGTGGACAGGCGCGCCGCCGAGTGGACCACGCCGAAGAACGGCAAGGCGCGCACCGTGGACCTGCCCGCCTTCCTCCGCGAAGAACTGACGCGGCACTGGGAGCGCTACACCGAGGGCGGCACCGGGCCGGACGGCGTCGTGTTCACCGGCGCGCGCGGCGCCCTGCTCGACCGGCACAACTTCACCCGGCGCGACTTCCGGCCCGCGGTCAGGCGCGCGCTCTCGGCAGAGAAGCACCGCCTGCGCTTCCACGACCTGCGCCACACCTGCGCCGCCATCCTCATCGAGCTGGGCACGCACCCGAAGCTCATCGCCGACACGCTCGGGCACTCCTCCATCCAGATCACGATGGACCGTTACGGCCACCTGCTGGAGCGCCCGCGGGCCGAGATGCTCGCCCGGCTCGACGCCCGCATGTTGGAGGTAGAACGGAGGTGCGGCGCGGAAGCAGCGGCGCCGGCGAACTAGAAACCCCTGCAAATCACTATCGGGACGCCCGGATTCGAACCGGGGACCCCCGCCACCCAAAGGCGGTGCGCTACCAGGCTGCGCCACGTCCCGGGTCCGGGGCCAGCGTAGCCCACCGCGCGCGGGCCTATCCGCCGGCCGGCCCCCTTCCCCGCTCGCCGGGCGCCTCGGTCGCCGCCGTCTGGGCCGCGGCGAGCATGGAGGCGAAGTAGGGCGCCGGGTCGGCCGGCGCCGCGACCGGCGGCGGCGGCGGCCCGACCGGCCGCTCCAGGCCGAACGGGTGCCGGAAGCACCAGCGCACGATGGCGTCGGCGGTGGCGGCGTCCACGGGATCGAAGTCGAGCCCGATCGTCCAGCCCTCGCCAGGCACCCCGGCGGTGACGGTGGCGATGACGCCGGTCACCTCCACCGGCCCGTCGTCCAGCAGCAGCACCAGGCGCAGCCGCTCGCCCGGCTCGCGGGGCTCGCGCACGACCAGGCGGGCGCCGTGGCGCGACAGGTCGGTCACCCGGCTGTCGATCGCGGGTCCGCCGTCGTCGCCTGAGTAGGCCGCGTGCATGGCGACCGGGAAGCGGTGGCTGCGCCGGCGGTGCTGCACGCCGCGCGCCCAGGCGTAGGTGTAAGCGATCAGGCCGACGTTGAGGAACGCCCAGAGGGTGGTGACGGTGGACGCGGCCGCCGGCAGGCGGCCGGGCAGGTCGAGCAGCTGGGCGGCCGTCTGGTAGCCGACCGCGGCGAGCGTCACCCCGGCCACGGCGAGCGGCACCGCCATCGCCCGGGCCACCGGCGAGCCGCCCGCGCGGGCGCCCTTCGGGGTCACCCGGAAGCCGCCGCCGCGGCCCCGCGGCAGCGCCGCCAGCGCCCGCAGGTAGGCCTCCATGCGCACGATCGAGTAGCGCTCGCCCTCCAGCACCCGGTAGCGGCCGCGGGTCATGGCGATCGAGGCCAGCGGCGTCAGCACCGCGGGCGGCACGAACACGGCCGCGTAGAGCAGCGGGTCGGTGGCGAGCGGCAGCGCGCCCGTGGCCAGCACGGCGCCCGGCACCAGCAGCGCGACGAGCCGCTGCGGCCCCTCCAGGAAGTGCAGGCAGCTCGCGGTGTACTCCAGGCGCTGGCGCCAGGTGAGGCCGCGCCGCAGGAGCGGCGGGTCGAGGCGCAGCATCTGCAGCGACCCGCGCGCCCAGCGCGCGCGCTGCACGACGAAGGCCCCGATCTCCTCGGGCGCCAGGCCGAGCGCCATCACCTCGTCGTGGTAGACGGTGCGCCAGCCGGCCGCGTGCAGGCGCATGCTGGTGTGGGCGTCCTCCACCACGGTGTCGACGGCCACGCCGCCCACCCGCTCGAGCGCCGCCCGGCGGATGACCGACGGGCAGCCGCACCAGAAGGCGGCGCCGTTGCGGTCCTTCCCGCGGCAGACCACGTCGAAGAAGATGCTCTGCTCGTTGCGCAGCGGGTCGTCCTCGCTGCGCGGATGGCCGAAGCCCCGGTTGTAGAAGGCCTGGGGCGCCTGCACCACCGCCACCGAGGGGTCGGCGAAGTGACCCAGCATCCGCTCGAGGAGCTCGGGCCGCGGCACGTGGTCGGCGTCCAGGGTGACGAGGAACCGCGCCTCCACGCGCTCCAGCGCGTGGTTGATGTTCCCCGCCTTGGCATGTCGCCGCGGCGGCGGCCGCGACAGGTACCTCGCGCCCAGCTCGTCGCACATCTCGCGCACCCAGTCGCGCGCGCCGTCGTCCAGCACCCACACCTCGGGCCGCGGGTCGTTGCGGATCGCCAGCGCGCCCACGACGGTCGGACGCAGCACGTCCGGGTCCTCGTCGAAGGTCGCCACCAGCACGGCCACCGTCTGCCCCTGCAGCGGCGGTGGGGTCGGTCGCCTGGCGAGCCGCCAGGCGGACAAGGCCAGCATCCCGAGCATCGCCACGGCGTAGGTCTCGGCCACCACCAGGGGCAGGGCCAGCCAGGTCGCCGCGCCGTCAAGGGTGAAGCCCCAGCGCCAGGTGAGGTAGGCGGCGCCGGCGAGGAGCGCGATGAGCACGAGCGCCTGCGCCAGGCGCGAGGCGGGCTCAAGGGGCGGTCGCCGGGCCGGGACGGCGGGGGCCGTCCGCTCACTGCCGAGGGTGTGCATCGCCGCCTCATCGGCGGCTCCGCACCGGAACTTTCGCGTCGCGGGCCGGGAGAAACCGGCCCGGCGGCGCTCAGCGCCCGGCGGCCTCCCGGGCCAGGGCCAGGGCGTACTCCGGCCACCAGCGGCCGGCGGGCGGGCCGCCGTTGCAGACGCCGTCGGACTCGCCGGGCCGCTTGACCCACAGGAAGGCGTCGATCAGCGGGTCGCCGGTGTCGGTGGTGGGGTCGGGGCCGAGCGCCCGCCCGGGCGGGTTGCACCACTCGCCGCCCGGCGCCGGGCCGTTGCCGTTGCGGCTGGTGTCGATGACGAAGTGCGCCCGGCCGGTGCGCCGGGAGATCGCCCGCCCGTAGGCCCGCGCGCGCTCGGTGGTCTCGAAGCCGGACACGTTGACCGCGAAGCCGCGCGCCCGGGCCACGCCGGCGCTGCGCAGGCGGCGGGCCACCACGCCGGCCGGCTTCCAGCCCGGGTTGCCGGCGTCGAGGTAGACCGCCGCGGCCGGCTGGCGCGACAGCCGCTGCACCGCCCACGCCAGCAGCCGCACCCGCTCGGCGCGCGCGGCGCGGCCCATGCAGTCGAGCGCCGACAGGGCGTCCGGCTCGACGATCACCGTGGCGGGGGCGCGGCCGATGCCGCTCGCCACCCGGTCCACCCAGCGGCGGTAGGCGGCGGCGCTCGCCGCCCCGCCCGAGGAGTGCAGGCCGCAGTCGCGGGCGGGGACGTTGTAGAGCACGAGCACCGGCACGGTGCCGGCGCGCCGGGCCGCGGCCACCCGGCGGGCGACGCTCGCGCGCACGTCGCGCACCCAGTCGCCGATCCAGAAGCCCTGCGGCTGCTCGGCGATGTGGCGCATCAGCTCGGCGTCCTGCGGGCGCATCGCGCGCCACTCGGCCGCCTGAGCGGCCGCGTTGCCCGCCTGCTCCACGTAGAGCGGTGAGCCCCCGGACAGCGGGTTGACGGTGCGCCCCCGGAAGCGCCGCACCTGGCGCACCGCCGGGCGCGCGTGCGGGGCCACGGCGGCGCCGGCCGCCGCGGTGACGCCGCGCGTCGCGCTCGTCGCCCCGGCCGCCACGCCGTCCTCAGCCGCGGCGCCGGCGGCGCCGGCCGTGAGCAGGGCGGCGCCCAGGCCGAGCGCGGCCGCGAGCGGGGCGAGGCGCCGCGTGGGGCGCTTGCGCGATGGCGTCACGGATGTCGAGGTGGCCCACGTGGCGCCCATATCGGCACGGCGCCCGATTCCTGGAGCCTATGGAATCCTGCACGTCGCGTGCGGACGGCTCACATCGGCCCGCCGCCGTGCCGACGATGGGGCGATGGCCCCTTCGCGCTGGCGCAGACGCATCCTGGGCACGCTGGCGGGCGTCGCGATCGCCGCCGCGGGCGCCGGCGTGCTCGCCGTCCCCTGGCTGGTGGACGACCGCGAGCCGGTGCGGGCCGAGGCGGCCGCGAGCCCCCTCACCTGGCCCGAGGAGCTGCGCCCGCCGGCCCCGAGCCGGGCACCCCGCGCCGGCGGCTGGCGCCGCCCGAGCGGGGCGTCTACCTCGGCGTCTCCAACCACCAGCTGGCCGCGCGGGACGGCGGCGTCGAGGCGTGGGCGCGCGCCAACGGCCCCCGGCCGCGCATCGTCAACTGGTTCCAGCAGTGGCTGAGCGGCGAGCGCCGCTTCCGCGCCGACTGGGCGCGGCGGGTGGCCGAGGCGGGCGCCGTGCCGATGATCACCTGGGAGCCGTGGTACGCCCCGGCCGGCGAGCTGCACGTGGCCGAGCAGCCCGACGTGAGCCTGGCCCGCATCGCCGACGGCGCCCACGACGACGTGGTGCGCGCCTGGGCGCGCGACGTGGCCGAGTACGGCCAGCCGGTGCTGATCCGCCTCATGCACGAGATGAACGGTGACTGGTACCCCTGGGGCGTGTCGGTCAACGGCAACAGCGCCGCGGACTACGTGCGCGCCTACCGCCACGTGCACCGCGTGTTCGACGCCGCCGGCGCGGACAACGTGAGCTGGGTGTGGTCGATCAACAACCTCGAGCGCATCCCCGGCGCCGACCACGCGATCGCGGCCTGGTATCCGGGCGACCGCTGGGTCGACTGGGTCTCCACCAGCGGCTTCAACTGGGGCACGGCCTACGAGTGGAGCTCCTGGCGCACGGCCGACCAGCTCTACCGCGACACCTACGAGGCGCTCGCCCGCTTCGGCAAGCCGATCATGATCTCCGAGATGGGCACGACCGGCATGGGCGGCGACGCGCGCACCTGGGTGCGCCAGACGCTCGCCACCCTGCGCACCTCCTACCCGCTGCTGCGCGCCGTGCTCTGGTACGACGACGTGGACGCCGCCGGCCTCGACTTCCGCCTGCGGGGCACGCTCGAGGGCGCCCTGGCCCAGCCCAACGCGCTCGGCACCGGCTGGGTGCGCAACCTGCGCCACACCCGCCTGCCCGGCTGAGCGGCGGCGCGGCTCAGCGCCGCGCCACGCGCACCGGGATCGTCCGCACCGCCGGCGCGCCGCCGGCGCGCCGCAGCGTCACCCGCACCAGCACGCGCGCGGGCGCCCGGCCGGCCACCCGGGCCCGCAGGGTCAGCGTCGCCCGCCCGCCCGCGGGCAGGGCGCGCACCACCGGGCGCGCGCCGGAGAGCCGGCGGCGCGCGCCCGGCGGGCGCAGGGCGGCCGAGACCCGCAGGGCCTCGGCGGTCTCGATGCGCAGGCGCACCACGAGGCGCCGGCCGCGCAGCAGCGCCCGGCCGGCGCGCAGCCGCGGCGCGGGGGCGGCGTGCTCGCCCGCCGTCCCCGGGGCGGCGTCCGATCGCGGCGCCGCCGGCGCGGGGCGCGGCGCCTGGGGCGGGGGCGGCCGGCGGCGTGGTGCCGGGCGGCGGCGTGGTGCCAGGCGGCGGCGTCGTATCGGGCGGCGGCGGCGCGGGGGCGTCGTCGTCGATGCGGATCCAGCGGGCGCGCGAGGGCACACCCGCGCCGTCGAGCGCGAACATCATGTACCAGCCGGGCGGCGCGATCGTGCCGTTGGCGGGCGCCCGCACGACCGGGCCGGCCGCGGGCCGCGAGGCGATCGCCAGCTCCACCAGGCGCTGGTCCATGTCGGTGGCGTGGGTCACCGACCCCGGCCGCATCAGCACCACGCGCGCCACCCCGGCGGGCCGGTCGACCGCCACCTGGAAGGTCGCGCCGTGGCGCACGGCCGCGGGCGCGCCGGTCACCTGGGGGCGGGCGCCGGCGAACAGGTAGGGCGGCGACCAGATCTGGGCGGTCGGCCCGCCCCCGTAGGGCTCGGGGAGCTGGTCGGGGCGGTCGTCCCCGGCCGACAGCACCCGGCCGTCCGGCAGCAGCACGGACGTCGAGTGGTAGGTGCGCTCGTCGTCCTCCTTGCCCACCGGCCGCCAGGCGCCGGTGGCCGGGTCGGACAGCTCGGCCTGGTAGACCGGCCCCTCGTAGAGCGAGCCGTCGGGCGCCTGGCCCAGGCCGCCGCCGTTGGTGAGCTTGGCGCCGTCCGGCAGCAGCACGGTGTTGAAGTGGGCCCGCGCGGTGGCCAGCGAGGGGCCCGGGCGCCAGGCCGGGCTGGGCCGGGCGGCCGCGAAGCCGGGGTCGTCGAGGTCGAGGTACTCGGTGGTGGCGGTGCGGTCGGGCGGCCCGGCCGCCCAGTCGGCGTCCCAGCCGCCGGTCAGCGACACCCGGGTGGGCCCGTCCGGGCCGCCCGGCTCGAGCACCGCGGTGCCCCAGAAGCGCGAGCGGTCGGGGCCGCCGCGCAGGGCGTGCCAGCTCCAGTCCTCGGTGTGCAGCACGAAGGCGTCGCGCACGCCGGGCCCGGCCAGCAGCACCCGGTCGCCCGCCCCCCGGCCGGCCACGGTGGTGTCCGGCAGCAGGAACATGTGCGGGTAGATGTTCACCCAGGGCTGGCTGGCCGGCAGGGTGCCCACGGTCTCGAGGCGATCGCGCCCGTCCGGCGTGGCGCGCGGGGTGAACACCTCCACCTCGGCCACGTCGCGGTGGTGGCCGCTCTCGTCCCAGCCGCCCACGATCACCACCCGCCCGTCCGAGAGGCTGACGAGCGTCGGGTACCAGCGGCCGTGGACCATGTCCCACGGCGTGCCGTCGGGCCGGCGCAGCCGCGACCAGGTCTCGGTCCAGGGGTCGAAGACGAACACCCAGGCGGCGCCCTGGAAGCCCTCGCCCGTCGCCGGGTCGCCCTCGCCGACCGTGTAGCGCAGGTTGCCGCCCGCGGCCAGGATGCGCCCGTCGGGCAGCGCCACCGTCCCGGCGCACCAGATGTTGGCCGGCAGCCGTACGCCGTCGGGGTAGACCACGTCCGGGATCGCCACCTCGCGCACCGTCCCGGTGACCGGGTCGAACAGATGCGAGTCGGCCCCCTTGTGCTTCGGCACGCGGCTGAACCACAGCACCTTGCCCGTGGGCAGCACCGTCGCGTGGATGGCCGAGGAGGGCACGTCGAACAGCGGCCCCCAGCGGCCGTCGCGGGCCGGGTCATCGCCCGCCGCCGCCCCGAGGGCCGGTGGCGGCGGCGGGCCGGCCGACGCCGGGCACCCCTCCCAGTTGGCGGCCCGGAAGGCGGCGTCGTCCTCGCAGCGGGCGAGCGCGCGCTCCTGGGCCAGGCGGCCCTCGTCGGACTGGGCCGAGTGGTAGGCGTGACCGGCGCGCCCCTCGTTGCGGGCCAGGTCGGCCGGGTCGCTGCCGCCCTCCACCCCGCCGAGCACGAACGGCGCGCCCGCCAGCGCCGCCGCCGCCACCCCCGCGCCGGCCAGCGCCCCGAGGCCCCGCCGCCGTCCCCGTCCCCCGCCGCGCAGCCGTACCCGCATGTTCCGCACCGCCGATTCCGCCAGATCCACCGATCGGCGTCGATGGTGCGCCAGGCAGGTGATCCCTGACGACGGGCGTGCGGATAGGAAATGCGCTGGACCGGCGGGGGGTGCCCGCCGCCCCGGCGGGTCAGGCGCCCGGCGTGACCCCCGGCGGCGGATCGAACTCCAGGTCCTCAGGCGTGTCGTTGCGCGTGGCCCACAGCGAGGCGAGCACCGCGGTGCCCAGCACCACCACCACCGCGCCGAGCGTCACGTAGACCGGCGGGTGCCACACGTCCGACAGCAGCATCTTGACCCCCACCAGCCCCAGCACCACCGCCAGCCCGTAGTTGAGGTAACGGAACCGGGTCAGCATCCCCACGATCACGAAGTACATCGCCCGCAGCCCCATCAGGGCGAAGACGTTGGCCGCCAGCACGATGAACGCCTCGTCGGTGACGGCGAAGATCGCCGGGATCGAGTCGATCGCGAACAGCACGTCCGTGCTCGCCACCACCAGCAGCACGGCGAAGATCGGCGTGGCCAGGCGGCGGCCGCCCTCGTGCACGAACACCCGGTTGCCGCGGTAGGCGTTCGTCGAGGGCACGAAGCGGTTGACCAGCAGCAGCAGCTTGTTCCGGCTCGGGTCGACCTGCTCGCCCGAGCTGGTGGCGAGCCGGTAGGCCGTCACCACCAGGAAGGCGCCGAAGATGTAGATCACCCAGTGGGCCGCCGACAGCGCCACCGCCCCGATCGCGATGAAGATGCCGCGGAAGACCAGCGCCCCCAGGATGCCCAGCAGCAGCACCCGCGGCTGGATGTCCTTCGGCACCGCGAAGTAGCCGAAGATCACCGCGAACACGAACAGGTTGTCGAGCGACAGGCTCCACTCGATCAGGTAGCCCGAGAGGTACTCGCCGGCCGCCGTGCCGCCCTGGGTGGCGCCCATGATGCCGGCGAACGCCAGGCCCACCGCGATCCAGGCGGCGCTCCAGATCGCCGCCTTCCTGACCGGCACCTCGTGGGCGCCGCGGCCGAACAGCAGGATGTCGATCGCGGCCAGCACCGGAACGGCGCCGATGAGGGCGATCCAGGCCCAGAGGGGCGGCTCCATGCGGGCGGTGGCTCCTTCGACGCGGGCTTCGGGCGTGCGCCGAAGGTCTCTCCCACCCCGCCGACGCCGGCGGGGCCGATCTCACCGGGCCCGGGCGGGCGGGCCGTACTGACGATGAGACCGTCCCGGGATACTCCCCAACGGTCGGCGGGATGGTAGCGCGGCGGCCGCCGCGGGGTCAGGCCGGCACGCGCGCGGCGAGCGTGCCGGCGCGGCGCACCGCCGCCTGTGCGATGCGCTGGTTGATGCGCAGCTGCCCGGCGCTCAGGCGGACCGCGCCGCGGCTGCCGCCGCCCGCGGCCGCCGGCGGGCGCCGCCCCTCGAGCCGCGCCTCCAGCGCGTTCGCCCGGCGCACGGCGGCCTGGTAGATGCGCTGGTTGATCCGCAGCTGCCGCGCCGTCAGCGCGACCGTCCCCGGCCGGGCCGCGCGACCGGCGGGCGCGGGCCGCCCCTCCAGCCGCGCCCGCAGCGCGTTGAGCCGCCTGACGGCCGCCTGCCCGATGCGCTGGTTGATGCGCAGCTGCCCGGCGGTGAGGCGGATGGCGGCACCGCGGGCGGCGCCCGCCCGCGCGCGGGCCACCCGCACCCCCGGCGCCCGGACGACCCGGGACACGGCCCACGTCGACGTGCCGGGCCGGGTCGCGCGCAGCCGGATGGCCAGGTAGCCGCGATCGCGGAACCGCACGGTGAGCCGGCTCGAGCGCGCCAGCCGGACGGACGCGATCGGCCGCCAGCGGCCGGCGCGGAAGCCCTGCACGGCCACGCGCACCCGGCCGCCGCGCACCGTCACGCCGACCGCCAGCGTGACGCGGCCGCGCCGCAGCGTCAGCTTGGGCCTGCCCAGCGCCACGCGGGCGCCGCCGGCGGCGAACGACGCCGGGTCGGGCGCGCGCGCCGCCCTCGCCGGCAGGGCGGGCGGCGGCACCCCGCCCGGCGGCGGGCCGGCGGCCCCCCCGGGCACCTCGACGCGGAGCGCCCGCAGGGCCGAGTACGCGGGCTTCTCGCTGAAGTCGAAGCGCAGCAGGCCGTAGTTGGCCTCGATGATGTCGCGGACCTCCTTGTCGCGCAGGGAGAACCAGAACAGTCGCTCGACGTCCAGGTAGCGGCGCATGTAGGTGAAGGCCCGCGTCAGGTAGTCGGCCTGCTGGGCCTCGCTCACGCAGAAGGCCCGGCCCGGCCGCGGCTCGCAGGTGCTGTAGCTGTACTCGACCACCCAGATCCGCCGGCCGGGGTCGAGCTCGGCCAGCAGGCCCTGCAGGTCGAGGATCGACGAGAGGTTGCGCTGCGGGAAGCCCTGCCCCGGCCGCGGCGGGCTCTCGGGCTCGACGGCCGGGAAGAGCATCCAGCCGACGACGTCGAAGCCACCGCGCAGGCCGGCGGCGTAGGCGCGCCGCAGGAAGTCGAACGAGCCGTCCTTGCTGTAGACCGTCCCCGAGACGACGAGGGCCGACGGATCGGCGTTCTTGATCGCCGGGTAGACCGCCCGCTGGAGCTGCGCGAACAGCACCGGGTCCTCGCGGTCCCAGAAGTCCGGCTGGTTGACCTCGTTCCAGGGCGAGTAGGCGTCGATCCAGGGCCCGAGGCCGCGCGCGACGGCATCGAAGAAGGCCGCGTAGGCCGGCAGGGCGTCGGGCCGCGGCGGCACGTTGCCCTTCGCGTTCGCGGGCCGCCCGTCGGTCGCCCAGGCCGGCGCGCCGGTGAACTGGACGAACGTCTTGAGGCCGATCGAGTGCGCGTAGCGCAGGCGCTGCTCGAGCTGACGCCACGCCGCACCGCCCGCCCCATCGGGGCCCGGAACGGCGTCGGCGGTCGGCTGCACCGCCGCCCAGCCGGTCGCGAGCGTGATCCACGGGACGCCTGCGGCCTTCGCCGCGTCCATCTCACGTTCGTAGTCATCCCCGCTCGCGAGAACGCGGATGCCGGCATCCGGGACGACGAGCGCAGCTACCCCGGTGGTGGGAGCCGCGAGAAGGAGGACGAACGCGATGCTCACGCTCAAGCGCACGCCCCGACGCTACTCCCCGTTCCGGCGGACGACACCCGACCTACGACCAATCGGCGGGCGCGGAAACCTACCCCGAAGGTCAGTGACGCGGTGGCGGCCATGGCTTTTCCTTGTCATGTCTCGGGTGTCTATTGGGAGAAATTGTGGGAACGAAGGTCTCCGAGGTCGAGTGGATCGTCGAACAGCCCGCGTCGGCCCCCGTCCGGCTGCCCTTCCGACTCCCGCGGTCGCGCCTGCTCTTCGCCTGGGATGTCGTCGTGACCGCGGCGGCCTTCTCGTTCACCTCGAGGATCGACGCGCTCCACCCGGGCGCCGGTGAAACGCGTTCCGAGGCCGCCGCCGCCCTTCCCGGCATGCTCTCGTGGCCCGCCCTCGTCTTCCTCGTGGCCTCGCTCGTCGGCCTCGCGATGGTGCGGGGGCGCGAGAGCGGCCTGGGCGGCCACGCGTCGGCGCTCGTCCGCCTGGGCGCGATCGCCGCCGTCGCCGGCTGGACGACCCTCACAGCCGGTCTACTCGCTGGCTTCGAGGCCGAGGCGGCCCAGCTCATCGCCGTCTCGCTCGCACTGCCTATCGCTTGGACCATGGGCCGAGTCGCGATCGATCGCCCGCGGCGCGAGCGCGTCCTCCTCATCGGCAGCGGCCGTGTGGCGACGCACCTCACCGTGCTGGTCTCGCGGCACCCCGAATGCAGATTCGACATCGTCGGCACGCTCGATGACGACCCCCCGGCCGCCGACGGCGAGCGACGAGCACCGCTCCTCGGCTCGATCGATGACCTCCCCCTTGTCCTAGCCGGCGGCCAGATCGATCGCATCATCGTCTGCTTCTCCGCCGTCGGCGACGAGCGGATCGCGGACGCGCTCCGGCAGTCGGACGCCCACGACGTGCGAGTCGACGTCGTCCCCCGCATGTTCGACCTCGCCGCCGGCGGCCGGTGCGCGTCGCGCCATGCCGACGGCGAAGCGGACGACCTTGCCGACGTTGCGCGGCCGGGGATTGGCGATGCCGATCGGCTCGATGAACAGCACACGGTGCCCGGCCTCACGGAGCGCGGCGATCTTGCGCCAGGGCTCCGGGTTGTGGAAGCCCGCAGGCATGTCCGCGAGCCAGAGGACGGGCGCAGGCCCGGACGTCACGCGCCCTCCAGGACACGCTCGAGCCCCGAGTGCAGTCGCCCGCGCGCAGCCGCCTCGAGGAAGGCGTCGGTCCCGTACGCCGCATGATGCCGCGCGCTGCGCAGCACCGCGAACGCCAGTGCGTCGGCCAGCGCATCGGCGTCCGCGGTGGCGAGCGCCGTGACGAGGAACCGCCCGACCGCCGTTCGCAGCGGGTCAGGGACGCGGTCGAGCGCGTCCGTCGCGGCGCCGAGGTCGAGCCACTCCTCGCCCCTCCAGCGGGAGAGCAGGTCGGCGAGGGCCGTCGTGGCGTCAGTCCCCGCGATCGCACGTTGCTCGTCGTAGGGTCGGTCGATGGCCTCGAGGCGCCCGTCCGGCCTGACGACGAGGTTCCGCAGCTGGAGGTCGCCGTGCTCGCGCGCCTGCGGCACGGGCGGCGAGGCCGCGAATCGCCCGAGCAGGTCGGTGCACCAGGCGCGGGCGAGCGGCGACCCCACCGAGGCGAGGCCGCGGCGCGCGTCGGCGAGCGAGCGCTCGTGCACCTCGGGCTCGCGCTCGGGCAGATGCAGGGACCTCAGGTACGCGCCGAGCGACGCCATCAGCCGCGTGCGCCGCTCGTCGCGCCCGGCGGACCGCAGCGGCCAGGTCGTCCAGCGCTCGGCGCTCCATCCGTCGACGAGTCGCTCGACGCGGACCTGCTCCCCGGTGGTCCGCAAGCTGCCGGTGACCGTGCCCCGATCCCAATCGACGAGCTTGAGCTCGCCTTCGGGGGACGGCGCGCCGACGATCGTCGTCGGCACGGGACCGGGCTGGCGGGCGCGCCCGGCGACCAGCCACGTGTCGGGCAGGAGCCGCCAGAGCACCGCGCGGGGCACGTGCGTCAGCGCGCGGGCGAGCACCCGCCGCGGCGTCGTGCTGAGCGGGTAGAGATGGCGCATGTAGAACGGGAAGCCGACCGTCCAGTCGCGCTCGTCGATGACGATGCGGGGGCGCAGCGCGGTCGGCAGCGGGATGAGTAGGCGATGGGGCATCCCGAGCGCGTCGAGCGCCGACGGGTACCGGCGACGCGGACGGCCGCGGCGCGCACCGGCGACGGGCAGCGGCCCCGGCATCCTGATCAGCGCCGCGCCGTGCGGCCGCAGCAGCCCTGCGAGGACGTCGGGTTCGACGGAGCGGGCGTCGCAGACGACCAGGTCGAACGCCTCGCCGCCCGGCGCGGCCCGCTGATCGGCGGCGAGCACGACGTGCGCACCCGTGCGCGTCAGCGCCGTCCCGAAGGCCCCGAGATCGGGACCGATGACGGCGACGCGCCCGTCGTGCCCCGGCATGACGCGCACCACGTCGGCGAAACCTACCTCGGGTGCCGGAGCGCCACGCCTGCCTGAGATACCCTGGAGCCGCATGGGCACCTCAGCCGCGCCGCCGCTCATCAGCGTCGTGCTCCCCACCCGCGACCGACGCGCGATGCTCGCCACGACGCTCGACCGGGTGCTGCGACAGGAGGACGTCTCGCTCGAGGTCGTCGTCGTGGATGACGGTTCGATCGACGACACGCCCCGCTGGCTCGAGGAGCAGACGGATTCGCGCGTCCGGACGCTCCGCGCGGACGGCAACGGCGTGGCGCGCGCCCGGAACCTCGGCATCGCGCACGCACGCGGGGAGTGGGTGTCCTTCCTCGACGACGACGATATCTGGGCGCCTCACAAGCTCAGCACCCAGCTCGGCGCCCTGCGACGGGCCGGGGCGCAGTGGTCGTACTGCGGCGTCGTCGACGTCGACCCCGCCGGACGCCCGCTCGCCCGGCACGCCGCGCCGTCCGACGAGGCGATCCTCGAGCAGCTGCTCGCCGGGAACGTCGTGCATGCGGGGGCATCCACCGTCATGGCGAGGACCAGCCTCGTCCGCGAGCTCGGCGGCTTCGACGAGCGGTTGTTCCAGTGCGCCGACTGGGACATGTGGATCCGGCTGGCCGCCGCAGGCCAAGCCGTCGCCTGCCCCGAGATCCTCGTCGGATACGTCCTCCATCCGACCAACATGGTGCTCACCGATCCGAATGATGTCATCGAGGAATTTCGCCACGTTCGCTCGAAGCATCGCGATCTGGCCGCGGCGCGTGGCGTGGTGATCGACTCGGTGCGCTTCCACGGGTGGACGGCGACCGCGTTCCGACGCGGACGCCGTCGGCGCGCCGCGGCGCGCGAGTACCTGCGCGCCGCGTGGGCCGGCCGGAGCCCTGGAAACCTCCTGCGCGCGGGCGCATCGCTGCTCGGCGGTCCCGGCGACGCCCTGATCGGGACGCTCGATCGACGGCATGGTGGCGGCGAGCCGGCGGACGACACCGCCCCGCCGGACTGGCTCCGGGAGGACGGGAGCGCCAGGGAGGCGTCACGCCGCCGCATCGCGCTGGACGAGGTCGAGCGGATTCGCCGCAGCCGGCGGCGACCACGCCCGACGCAGTTCGACTACCTCCACATCCGGCGGCTCGTACGCGATCTCAGCGGCGCGCTCGGCGCCCTGCCACCCCGGCCGGGGGGATTGGACGTCCTCGACGTCTTCTGCGGCAGCCGGCCCTACGACGACCTCCTGCCGGCCGGCTCCCGCATCACCGGGATGGACATCGAGGACCGATACGGCCGGGCGGACGTTGTGAGCAGCGAGTTCCTGCCGTTCGGCGACGATTCGTTCGACGTCGTGATGTGCATCGAAGCGTTCCACTACGCCCCCGACCCGCCGCATGCGGTCACTGAGATCGCCCGGGTGCTGCGGCCGGGCGGCCACGCGGTGATCGCCGTCCCGCTGGTGTGGGAGTACGACCGCGCGGTCTTGGAGCACCGCTGGACCGGGCCCTCGCTGGCCGCCCTTTTCCGAGCCTGGGACGACGTCACGATCGTGGAGAACGGTGGGCGCACCGTGGCCTGGGCGACGCTCACCGGCGAGATGCTCAGCGGGCTCGAGACGATCCTCGCCCGCGGGCCGGCGCGGGCCGTGATCCGCGCGACGTTCGCGGCCGTGTACGTCGCCCTCAACGGCGCCTGCGCGGCGATGACCCTTCTCGACGAGCGCACGGCCCGCTCGGGCCGGACGCTGCCGATGAACCTGCTCCTGACCGCCCGGGCTCCGTCATGAGTCGAGACACCTCGGGGCTGCCCGAGACGGCCGATCGCCGAGGAAACGGGCGGTGGGGCTCCCTGGCTGAGTCGCTCCGGACGCTGCAGGCGCTCGCCCGCGACCTGTCGGACATCCCGGGCGAGCTTCGCGAGGCGCCCACCCGCGCAGCCGCCCGCCACGCACCGGGCATGCCCGGACAGCGCGGCCGGCTGCGCAGGGCGATCAGGTCCGCGCTCTGGCCGGTCACCGTGCTCGCCGTCTCCGGCGCGGCGGCAGCGTTCATGGTTCTCCTGACAGACCTCTGACGCCCGGTCAGTCCTCGTACCTCAGCGCGATCGCGGCCTCCGGGCCGGCGGCGCGGAAGGTGAGCGACTCCTCCAGGTAGAGCCGCACGCTGGTCGCGTCGTGGTCGAGGTAGCCGATGGAGAGGTCCTGGCCCACGACCAGCTCGAAGTCGCCGCCGCGCTGGCTCATCACGATGGCGCCCTCCACGGCGGGGGCCCAGAGGACGGGGCCCTCGGCGATCAGGCGCAGGTGGGAGAGCACCGGGTAGCCGCCGTGCTGGGTGCTCTCGATCACGCCGGTGTAGCAGCGGGGGCCGAGGGCGATGGCGTAGGGCCCGGAGACGCCGGCGCGCTTCAGGCGCTCGATGGCGAGGGCGACGTGCTTGGGGTAGTCGTCGTAGTCGTGGCCGATGATGATCGGCTCGTGCGGCGAGGTCTGCACGATGCCCCGCACGCCGGCGGCGGCGGAGCCGCGGAAGACGAGGTGGTCCTCGGCCAGCGCGGCGCGCCGGGCGGCGTCGATGACGGGGTCCCAGTCGGCGTCGGGGGCGCCGCGCTCGGCCGCGTCGATCTCGTCGCGGCTGAGGGTGAACGGCGTGCGCAGCTCGGTGAGCGGCTGGACGAGCCGCACGCGCGGCTCCACGCCCTCGACGTCGGACTCGAGGGGCTCGTGGGTGACGCGGCCGAGGCCGAGCGCGTCGCGGTCCCAGCCGTGGGGGCCGTCGAACTCGACCAGCTTGCGGGCGGTGAGGAAGTGGCGCAGCGAGCGGCCGGCCTCCTCGGTGATCTCGTCCCAGGCCCGCTCGCCGATCGGGGCGAGCTCGCGGTGGAGGTGGTTCACGGCCGCACCGTCCCGCGCAGGTCGCCGATGCCGAGGCTGCCGTCGGGCGCGCCGGCGCCGGGCGCGCCGGCGTCGGCACCGCCCCCCTCGATCGCCTCCTCCACGGCGACGATGTCCCCGTCGGCGAACAGGTACTGGCGCAGGTGGGTGTCGAGCTCGGGGTCGTGGCGGCGCAGCCACTCGAGGCTCATCGCGGCGTGCTCGGTCTCCTCGGCGCGGTTGTGGGCGAGGACCGCCTTGAGCTCGCCGTCGCCGGTGGCGTCGATGCGCTGGTCGTACCAGTCCATCGCCTCGAGCTCCTCCATGAGCGAGACGATCCCCCGGTGGCGGTCGAGGGTCTCCGGCCGGATGTCCTCCCTGGCCTCGTGCAGCCCCGCGCTCGACTCCGCCATGCCCGCCTCCCGGTCGTCCGTCGCCCTGTGGTGCCACCCCGGGAGTGCCCGCCCCGAGGTGGTGCTACGCGTGCGTGGGCCTCGCGCCCCCGCCCAGGATCGCCGCCCGGGTCAGTCGTCGTCCACCGGGGAGCCCGCGCGGCCCTCGGAGAGGCGCACGCGGTCGCCGTCGATCACGAGGGTCGCCGACAGCACCTCCCAGTCGCGGCTGATGCGCGCCATCACCAGCTCGACCGCGCCCTCCTCGGCCGGGCCCTGCACCGGCACCACCAGGTTGGCCTGTGCGGCGCCCTCGCCCCCGGGCACCTCGCCCTCGGGCTCGCCGATGGCCATCGGCCGGCCCACCGCCCGCAGGATCTCGGGGTGGCCGTCGACGTAGCGGGCGGCCGCGCCGAGGGCGTCGGCGCCGCGCCGGCGCCAGCCGCGCACCAGGATCACCGCGGCGACGGCCAGGAAGAGGTAGGCGGCGACGCCGGCGACGATGCCGAGCGTGTCCTGATCGGCGTCGGCGCGCCGCCAGACGAAGGCCACGACGAGGAAGACGCCGAAGATCCAGGCCGCCGCGATCATCAGCGAGCGGTAGGTGCCGGGGCCGAAGTTCATGCGCGTCACGTGCCCGCTCAGGCCGCGGCCCACAGCTCGGCGAGCTTGGCGAGGGTCTCGCGGTAGCGGCGGAACGACTCCTCGCGCCCGAGCAGGGCCAGGCTCTCGTAGGTGCCGGTCGACACGGTGCGGCCGGTGATGGCGATGCGCTGGGGCTCCAGGAAGTCGCGGGCGGCCTCGCCCATGATGTGGAGCTGGTCCTGGAGCGCCTCCTTGATCGCCTCGACGGTCCACTCGGGCAGCTGCTCCAGCCGGCCGAGGCCGCCGCCGATCACCTGGATCGAGTGGCGCACGTCGCGGGTGAGCGTCTCCCAGGCCTCGGGCTCGATCTCGAGCGGCCGGAAGAGCCAGCCGGCCAGGTCGTCGTACTCGGCGAAGGTGGAGATCTTGCGCTTCACGAGCGGCGCGCTGGCGCGGACCAGCTCCTCGGCCTCGGGGCCCTTGCCGTCCAGGTAGCCGGTCGAGCGCAGCCAGCCGGCGAGCGCATCGGTGAACTCGTCGTTGGCCATCAGCCGCAGGTGGCGGCCGTTGATGACCTTCAGCTTCTTCATGTCGAAGATCGCCGGGCTCTTCGAGACCCGGGTGATCGAGAACTTCTCGACCAGCTCGTCGACCGTGAACATCGTGGTCTTGTCGTCGAAGCTCCAGCCGAGCAGCGCCAGCGCGTTGATCGCGGCGCGCGGCAGGAACCCGGCGGCCTCGAGGTCCTCCACCGAGGCCGCGCCGTGGCGCTTGGAGAGGCGCTTCTTGTCCTCCCCCAGGATGAGCGGGATGTGGGCGTAGTCGGGCGTCTGGCCGCCCAGCGCCCGGATGACCATCATCTGCTTGGGCGTGTTGGAGATGTGGTCCTCGCCGCGGACCACGTGGGTGATGCCCATCTCGAGGTCGTCGACCGCGGCGGCCAGGTTGTAGGTCGGCGTGCCGTCGGAGCGGGCGACCACGAAGTCCTCGATCGCCCCGTGGCCGAAGCGCACGGTGCCGCGCACGTAGTCCTCGATGGTCGTCTCGCCCCCGGGGTCGACCGCGAAGCGCCACACCGGCCGGCGGCCGGCCGCCTCGAGCTCGGCGATCTCGGCCGGGTCGCGGTCGCGGCGGCCGCGCACCACCGGGGCGCGCTTGTCGGCGCGCGCGGCGGCGCGCTGGGCCTCGAGCTCCTCGTCGGTCTCGTAGGCCGGGTAGATCGCCCCGGCGGCCTTGAGGCGCTCCACGGCCGCGGCGTAGACGTCGTCGCGCTCGCTCTGGCGGAACGGGCCCTCGTCCCAGTCGAGCCCCAGCCAGGCGAGGCAGCGCAGGATTTCGGCCTCGCTCTCGGGGGTCGAGCGCTCCCGGTCGGTGTCCTCCAGCCGCAGCACGAAGGTCCCGCCGGTGTTGCGGGCGATGAGCCAGTTGAAGAGGGCGGTGCGCGCGCCGCCCACGTGGAGGCTCCCCGTCGGGCTGGGCGCGAAGCGCACCCGGGCGGGGGCGGTGATGTCGGGTCGGTTGCGTGCCACGTCCGTAGGATAGCCATGTGCGATTGGGCGCCCACGTCTCATCCTCCGGCGGCATCTCCAAGGCGATCGGCCGGGGCACGGCGCTCGGGTGCGAGAGCCTGCAGGTGTTCACCCACAACCCGCGCACCTGGCGGCCGATCGACCACACGGCCGAGGAGATCGCCGCCTTCCGCGCGGGCGCCGAGGAGGCCGGGCTGGCGCCGCTGGTGAGCCACGGCCTCTACCTGATCAACCTGGGCGCGCCCGACCGCGAGGTGCCCTCGGGCCCGCCGGGCAAGCCGGCCACCACCACCCGCAACATCTACCGCGCCTCGGTGGAGAGCCTGGTGCAGCACCTGACGATCGGCGACCGGCTCGGTCTGGCCGGCGTGGTGCTGCACGTGGGCTCGTGCAAGGGCTCCACCGAGGACGAGGCCATCGCGCGCATCGGGGCGGGCATCGCCGAGGCCTTCGACACCGCGCCCGGCGACTGCCACGTCCTCCTCGAGAACACGGCCGGCGCCGGCGACACCATCGGGCGCAGCTTCGAGCAGCTGCGGCGGGTCTACGAGGCGGCCGGCCACCACGACCGCCTGGGCTTCTGCCTGGACACCCAGCACCTGTTCGCCTCGGGCTACCCCGTGCACGAGGAGGGCGGCATCGACCGGGTGCTGGAGGACTTCGACCGCACCCTGGGCCTGGAGCGCCTGCGCTGCCTGCACCTCAACGACTCGAAGGTGGGCTTCGCCTCCAACCGCGACCGCCACGAGAACATCGGGGACGGCGAGATCGGCGAGGACGGCATGCGCCGCATCCTGGGCTGCCCCGAGCTGCAGGGGCTGCCGGTGATCCTCGAGGTGCCGGGCATGGACGGCACGGGCCCGGACCCCGAGAACATGGCCCGCGTGCGCCGGCTGCACGCCGAGGGCCTCGCCGCGCGTTGATTTCCTGACGTCGGCAGATAGTTGAGCGCCAGTAAGGAAATGCCCGCCGGCGCCGATCCCCTCTGCATGAGGCCCCCGCGCATCCTCGTCGCCTGGGCGATCGCGTCCGTCGCCGCGCTGGTCACGGCGGGCCTGGTCGCCCCCCGGCTGGTGGAGGCCGCCGCGCTGGGGCACTGGGCCCAGTCGCTGGCCCAGGCGGGCGCGGCGGCGGCCTGCGCCGCCGCCGCGGCGCACACCCGCGGGCGGGCCCGCCTGGTGTGGGCCCTGTTCGCCGCCGGCCAGTCGCTGTGGGCGCTCACCGACGGCCTCTACGCCGGCCTGCTCGGCGCCGGGATCGAGGTGCCGGAGGTGGGGCCGCTCGACGCGGGCTGGCTCGGCTTCTACGTGCCGGTGCTGACCGCCGTGGTGCTGCTCTACCGCCGCCTGCGCCCCGAGCGCGGCTGGCAGGGCGCGCTCGACGGCCTGCTGGCCACCGTGGCGCTCGCCGCGCTGGCCTGGATGACCGCCATCGCCCCGGCCGCCGAGCGCTCGGGCGACGGGCTCGCCGACGCGGCGGTCGGCTCGCTCTACCCCACCCTCGATCTGGTGTGCCTGGCCACGCTCGGCTGGATCGTGCTGCGCCACCGCGACGACGCCCCCGGCTGGCTGCGCCACCTCGTCGCCGCCTTCGCCCTGCAGGCGGCCGCGGGCCTGCTCTACCTGCTGGAGACCGTCGTCGGCGAGCCGATGCGGCTCGCCGCCGCCGCGACCTACGTGGCGGCCGCCTGGTGCTGGATCGCGGCCGGCGTGGCCCGCCGCCGCGCGCCCGAGCGCGCCTGGGGCGCGGGCGTGCACGACGCCCCCCCGGCCTGGAGCCAGACGATCCCCTTCCTGCTCGGCACCGCCGTCGTGGCCGCGGGCGTCACCGTCAGCACGCCGGAGGCGCGGGCCGCGGCCGGCGCGGCGGCGGTGCTGATGGCCGCCCGCGCGATGGAGACCCTGAAGGTGGCGCGCGGGCTGATCGCCGAGCGCGACCGCCTGCTGGTGACCGACCCCCTGACCGGCGCCTACAACCGGCGCTTCCTGTCCGAGGAGGCCGACCGCGCCGTGGCCCGCGCCCTGCGGGGCGGCCACGCGCTGTCGGTGGTCGCGCTCGACCTCGACCACTTCAAGGAGGTCAACGACCGCCTGGGCCACGGCACGGGCGACGAGCTGCTGCGCGCCATCGCGGCGGCGGTCGCCGAGGACATGCGCCTGGGCGACCTGCTGTGCCGCATCGGCGGCGACGAGTTCATCCTGCTCTGCCAGGAGGCCGACCGCGACGAGGCGCTCGTCATCGCCGAGCGCGTGCGCGCCCGGGTGCAGCGCACCGCGGCGGCCACCGTGCCCGAGATCGCGGTGACGGCTTCGCTGGGCGTGGCGACCCTGCCCGGCGACGCGCGCGACACCGAGGGCCTGCTGCGCCGCGCCGACCGGGCGCTCTACCTGGCCAAGGGCGCCGGCCGCAACGCGGTCGCCAGCCTGCCGCGCGCCGCGGCGCCCCCGCCCGCCGGGCAGGAGCTGGAGGACGCGTTGGTACAGTGACCCGGCGGGCCGCCGCCCGCCGCGCGGGTGTAGCTCAACGGTAGAGCGACGGCCTTCCAAGCCGTTGACGGGGGTTCGACTCCCCTCACCCGCTCCTCTCCGACGGCGCCGTTCACGATCCGGCGCCCGCCCGCTCGTAGCGCAGGATCACGACGCCGGACAGCGTGCGCGACCCCACCAGGCGCAGCTCCGCCCGGTCGCCGAGGGGCGGGAAGTAGGGCGTGCCGCCGCCCACCAGGACGGGGTGGACGCGCAGCTCGAACTCGTCGATGAGGTCGAACAGCGCCGCCGCGAGCGTCGCCCCGCCGATGCCCAGCCGGCCCTCGCCGGCCTCCTTTAGCCGGCGCACCTGCGCGGCGGCGTCGGCCCGGCGCACCAGCGTGACGCCGTCCGGGACGTCCGCCAGGGTGTCCGAGACCACCAGCCGCGGGATGCCGACGTAGATGCGGGCGAACTCGGCCTCGGCCCCGCCGGCGGCCTCGTCCCGGGCCAGCCGCGGCCAGTGGGGCTCCATCAGCTCGTACACGCGACGGCCGAAGACGAACCCCCGCAGCCCGCGGGTCTGTTCGTTGTAGTAGCGGTGCAGGGCCTCGTCGGGCGCGCCCCAGCCGAAGTCGCCGTCGGCGTCCGTGATGTAGCCGTCGAGCGACACGCCCATCGCGTACGTCAGCCTCGCCATGCCGCCTCCTCGTCGTGGTGTCGTTGCTCCCTACATGACGGATCGGCCGCCCGGGGATCATCGGCCGCGGAGCCCCCTCGCTATGGTCGGACCCATGACCTCCGGACAGCCGGCGCGGCGCCCCTCGCGGGGCGGCAGGCCGCCGATGCGCGTGCTGCTGCCGCTGCTCGCGCTCGTGGTGGCGAGCGGCCTGGCCGGCGCCCTGGCGCTCGCCCGCGCGGGCGACGGCGGGAGCGACCCGGCGCGGACGGGGGCCGGGCCGGTGCTGCACGCGCCCGCCACCGCGGGCCGCGACGCCGACGGCGCGCCGGTGCGCCTGCCCTCCCCGGACGGGCGCCCCGCGATGGTCACGTTCCTGTTCACCGAGTGCCCCGACGTCTGCCCGCTGGTGGCGAGCCGCATCGCCGCCGCGCTCGACGCGGCCGGGCCGGCGGCCGGGGGCATCGACGTGGTGGCGATCAGCGTCGACCCGCCCGGCGACACGCCGGCGGCGGTGCGGGCGTTCCTCGATCGTCACGGCCTGCGGGGCCGCATGCGCTACATGGTCGGCAGCCGGGCCGAGCTGGAGCCGGTCTGGAGGGCCTGGGGCGTCGCCGCCCAGACCGACGACCGCTCGGGCGGCCACCGCGAGTCGGTGCACTCGGCGCCGATCGTGTTCATCGACGGCGACGGGCGCCAGGTGGCGCGCTACGCCGCCGGGGCGCCGTACTCCCCGGCCGACCTGGCGCGGGAGATCCGCCTGCTGACCGCGTAGCGGCGCCCGCCGGCGTCAGCCGGTGAACGGGTGCACGTCGGGCCGCGTCTCGATGCGCACCGGCGGCAGGCCCTCGCACTCGAGGGCCACGGCGCGCACCGGCAGGCCGAGGGCGTCGAAGGCCGCCGCCAGCCGGCTGGCGGCGACGCCGATCGCCGCCAGCGGGTCGTCGCCCTCCACGTCGAGCTCCACCAGCAGGCCGTCGGGCGGCGCGCCGCCGCCGGCCGAGGCCAGCGGCGCCACGCGGGCCGCGTCGCCCAGGTGCGCGGCAAGGCGCCCGCGCTGGGCGATCAGCTCGGGCTGGAGCTCGTACTCCGCGCGCACGATGGGCATACGTCCCCCGCTTCGCCGGCCGACGAGCGCCCACCGTAGCGCAGCCCCCGGGCGGTCAGCCGGCGACCCGCTCCGCCAGGGCGTTCGCCCGCCGCACCGCCGCCTGGCCGATGCGCTGGTTGATCCGCAGCTGGCCCACGGTCAGCCGCACCGTGTAGCGCCGCCGCGACCGCGGCCAGCCGTCGGATGGCCGCCTGCCCGATGCGCTGGTTGATCAGCAGCTGCGCGGCGCTGAGCCTGAAGCGGGCGCCGCCCGGGCGGCCGGCCGGCCCGGGGCGGCCCTGCGGGCGCGCGACCGGCGGCGCGGGCGGCGCGGGCGGCGCCGCCGCCGCGGGGCCGGGCAGGACGCCGACGTCGACCGTCGCCGGCGGCGCGGCCAGGGCGCTCTCCTCCTCGAGCGCGGCCACCGCGAAGCGGTCCGGTCCGGCGTGGCCCGGCGCGGGGGTGTAGGTGGCGACGTCGCCCGAGATCGTCACGGTCCCGTGGGCGGGCGGGGTGGCGAGCACGAACATCGCCGGGTCCGGCTCCCCGAGATAGGGATCGCCCGCGGGCAGGCCCGCTCCGACCACCGCGCGCGCCGTCAGTGCGATGCGCTGCGGGGCGCCGGACGGGGCCGGCGCGGCGGCGACCGGCTGGGCCAGCCAGCCCCGCAGGGCGAACGGGGTCGAGTACGCCGGCGCGTTGTCCTCGTCCGCCTCGGCGATCGCGCCGGTGGGGTCGGCGACGGCCTTCAGCCGATAGCGACCGGGCGCGACCCGCCCGGTCAGGTCCACCCACTGGGTGAAGTAGCGGGCGGCATAGAGGTCCCGGAAGCCGGGCGAGATACCCATGACGACCGTGGCCGCGTCCATCGACTGGGCGTAGTCCAGTGACCGGCCGGCGGCGTCGAGCCCCCGGCAGTGGCTCGCCCAGTACCGCGGCGGCTCGTCGTCCGGCGCCTCGATCGGCGTTGAATCGGCCAGGCAGAACCCGACCTTGTCGCTCTCGACGACGTCGGCGAGGCCCTCGCCCTCCACCAGCCAGTAGGCGGTGGCCCGGTCGGTGTGCCAGTGCCTGTGACGGTCGGACGCGTGGGGGCCCGCGTGGGGGACCACCGCGGGCGACGGGAGCTCGTCCACCAGGGCGCCGGACGCGTCGTAGATCCGCTGGCGGACGTCGGTCATGCGGAGCGTGTCGTCGCCGTACGAGCCGGCCGGGCGCTGCCCCACGATCTCGAGCCTGCCGGGGCCGATGTTGTGCACGTGGCCGTCGAAGCGCAGCAGCAGGCGGTGACCGGGCCGGCCGTGCACCGGCTCGACGCTGGTGACCGGGCCGACCGGTGGATCGGCGACCAGGTCGGGCATGAGGCCGGGGCCGGGGGCGGCCGCGGCCGCGCCCGCCGCGCCGAGGACCGCGACGCAGGCGAGCGGTCCGACGGATGATCTGAGTCGTGCGAGGTGAGTGGTCATGACCGGGAGCCTGGCGCCCCGCCGCCCCGGCGCGCGCCCCGCGGAGGGAGGGTCCGCCGCTCACCGCCGACCGGGGCGATCTTGATCCGGTAGTCGTCCGCTCCGGGCTTGCGGGGTATTACGGCTGACCCGGCCGCGCAGGCGCCGCATCATCGGGCGATGCCCGTCACCCCGGCGCCGTCGTGAACTGCACGGATCCGCTCGTCGCGTGCGACGGGCGATCGCGCGTCGTCCTCTGGAACGCCGCGGCGGCGGCCCTCACGGGGCTCGCCGAACACGACGTCACCGGGTCGCCCTGCTGGACGGCGCTCGACGCGATCTGCGCCGACGGGACGCGGTTCTGCCGACCGGGCTGCGAGCGCGGGCGGCTGGCGTGCACCGGGTGCCCTCCCCCGGCGCAGGAGGCCTGGGTGCGAACCGCCGAGGGGCCCCGCCGCGCCGTGCGGCTGGCGATGCTCTCGCTGGACGATGCGATCCCCGCGCGGTTCGCGGTGCTCATCCAGCCGCTCGACGCGCCCGCCCGGCCGGCCGGCGACCCCGGGGACGTGCGACTGACGCCCCGCCAGCACGAGGTGCTGATGCTGATGGCCGAGGGGCTCACCGTGCGCTCGGTGGCCGCGCGCCTCGGGCTGAGCGAGGCGACGGTGCGCAACTACGTCCGGCGGATCCTGATCGAGCTGCGCAGCCACTCGCAGCGCGAGGCCGTGGCGGCCGCCCGCGGGCTCGGCTTGGTCTGACGGTCTGGCGGGGGGCGGCTCAGGGCCTGTGGATGAGCTGATCCCGGTACCGATCAGGGATCTCGGCCACCGCACCGATGGAAACGGTGCGCTATGGCCCACCCCGAGCGACCTCACCGACGACGAGTGGTGGCTGGTCTGCGACCTGCCGGAGCACGCACCGGGCCGGCGGGGGGGCGTCCGCCTGCCATCTCGCGCCGCGCGATCGCCGACGCGATCCTCCACCTCGCCCGCACCGGGCTCGCCGTGGCGCTACCTGCCCTCGGAGTATCCGGCCTGGGGCAGGGTCTGGCAGCAGTTCCGCCGCTGACGCGACGCAGGCGTGTGGGCCGAGCTGCTCACCCGCCTGGCCAGATCGCCCGGGCTGAGGAAGGGCCGCACGCTCGACCCCTCGATGCCGATGGTCGACGCCCGGGTCCCCCGCGGTGGCCGCGCCGGCCCGTCGTCCCACGAGCCGGGCGGTCGCGGCGGCGGCACCAACGGCGTGAGACGGACGCTGCCGCTCGACATCACCGGCTCGCCGGTCGCCGTGCGGGTCGACCCGGCCCGGCCGCACGACGTGCGCGTCGCGCGCGAGCTACTCGGGACCGTGATCGATGCGATGCCGGCGGTGCGCGCGATCGTCGCCGACCGCGGCTCCCGCGGCCTGGCGGCGCTCTGTCGGCGTCGAGGTCTGCAGCCGGACACCACGGTGCCGCCGAAGGGCGCCTCTCGCCTCACGCCGCTGCGCCCGCTCTGGCGCATCGGGGACGCCTTCGTCCGCCTCGGCCGCCGGCGCAGGCTCTCGCGCTCCTACGAGGGCTCGGCCGCGAGCGCGCGGGCCTGGATGGAGATCGCCGCCTGCGAGGCCGGCCCTGCGGTGCCGCGCTCCGAGCGGACCTTCACCTGCGCCGGCCGCGGGGACAGCGCGGACCGCGACACGGACACGGCCGGGGCGCCGGCCGCCTGGGCGGACGGCCGGATCGCCCTGGATGCCGAACTCGAGGACCGTCGCCCGGAGGTGCCGGGAGACGCGAAACGCTCGCGCGCGGGGAGTACGGACAGGAGCGCCGCCGGCGTCCTTGCCCGCCCCGGCGACCGCACGGGAGGCCCGCTCGCGGGCAGGGCGGAGAACGCCGCTGCGTCTGAGCTCGCGGCGGAGCCGGAGTCCATACACAGACGTCAGACGGAGGCGCGCCCGTTGCCGCCCGGGTCGGTCACGCCCAGCGCCCGGGCCATCGCCGAGACGCGCTCGTAGGTCCAGTCGGGGTGGTCGAGCGCGGCCACCACGCGGCCGGGGGTCGCGCCGCGCAGCAGCGCCCGCTCCACCTCGGCGCTGGCGGCCTGCACGTCGCCCGCGTGCGCGGCGTCGTGGGCGATGCGCAGGCCCGCCGCGGTGCTGGGGCCGGTGGAGGCGTCGACGCCCCGCTGCACGCGGCCGTCCTCGATGGCGGCCGCCACCGTGCCGGCCAGGGCGGCCAGCGCCAGCGGCACCGCGACCGCCGGGCGCCAGTCGTCGGCCCACAACGACAGCGGCACGCCCACCACCAGCCCCGCCGCCAGGCAGACCGGGATCAGCCGGGCCAGGCGGCGGGTGAGGCGGCGGCCGCCGGTGGGGTCGTCGGACGGGGCGGGCAGGGGCGGCATGCCCGGTGGTTACCCCTCGTTGCGCACGAGCACCGCCGTCAGGCCGTCGCCGTTCTCGCTCACCGAGACCACCCGCCAGCCGTCGGCGGCGCGGGCGGTGAGGCGCTCGGGCAGGGCCGACGCGCTGCCGGTCTCCACCGCGTACTCGGGCTGCTCCACGTCGGGGTCGTCGCCCTTCTCGAAGCGCTTGCGCATCGAGTTGTAGGGCCGCACCACCAGGAAGAAGATCACGGCGGCGATGATCAGGAAGCTGATGATCGCGTTGATCAGCAGGCCGTACTGGAAGCGACTGCCGTTGACCGTGAAGTCCAGCTCGGCGAAGTCGGGCTGGCCGCCGATCGCCGCGAGGAGCGGCGTGAGGATGTTGGCGACGAAGGCGGTCACGACCGCGCCGAACGCGGCCGCGATGACCACCGCGACGGCCAACGAGACCACGTCACCCTTGAGGACGAACTCCTTGAAGTCCCGCAACGCGTCCTTCATGTGCCTCTCCCTGTGTCTGCCGGGCGGCGGGGCGCCGCCGGCGTGGACGTGACCGGTCGCGTGACGGCCCCTCAGCTCGCCAGGATGACGATCGCCAGCACGACGGCCGCAAGCCAGGCGACGATGCCGATCCAACCGAGCGCGCGGCCGGCGCGGGCGCGCTCGGCGCCGCCCAGGTCCGGGTGCGCCTCGATCTCGCGCAGCGCCTGGCCGCCCACCCGGATCGCCATCACCGAGCAGACCAGCGGCAGCAGGAACAGCCCGGCCACGCCCAGCACGAGCGCCGCGGTGGCCCGCCCGGACTCGCGCCGGTGCGAGAGCACGGAGCGGCGCGGCGTCTCGTCGTCGTCGGGCACGCGCTCGACCTGCGGCGGATCGGTCACGCCGGGCACGCTACCCGGCGCGGGTCAGTTGATGCGCCGCTCGCGGCCCGCCCAGGCCGACTCGCGGAGCTCGAACTTGCGGACCTTGCCGGTGGAGGTGCGCGGGAGCGCCTCGACCACCTCGAAGGCGTCGGGGCACTTGTACGCCGCGAGCCGCGCGCGCACGTGGGCGGCGAGCTCGTCGTGGCCCGCCGCGGCGCCGGGGCGCAGCACCACGAACGCCTTGGGCCGCTCGCCCCAGCGCTCGTCCGGCACGCCGATCACCGCCGCCTCGAGCACCGCGGGGTGGCTCACGACGGCCTGCTCGACCTCGATCGTCGAGATGTTCTCGCCGCCGGAGATCACCACGTCCTTGGCCCGGTCGCGCAGCTCCACGTAGCCGTCGGGGTGCCAGACGCCGAGGTCGCCGGAGTGGAAGACGCCGCCCCGGAAGGCCTCGGCGGTGGCCTCGGGGTCGTCGTGGTAGCCCTTCATCACGTTGTTGCCGCGCATCACCACCTCGCCCACGGTGGCGCCGTCGCGCGGCACGTCGCGGCCGGCCTCGTCGACCACCCGGATCGGGTCGGAGACCACCATCGCCACGCCCTGGCGGGCCAGCAGGCGGGCGCGCGCGGCCCCGTCGGCGCCGGCCCACACCGTCTGCGGCTGGCAGACGGTGTAGGGGCCGTAGGTCTCGGTGAGACCGTAGACGTGCACGACCCGGGCGCCGAGGGCCTCGGTCTGGGCGAGGATCGTCGGGCTCGGCGGGGCCGCGGCGGTCATGACCGTGAGCGGCTGGCCGAGCGCGTGGGCCTCCTCGGCGTTGACGAGCACCGAGAGCACGGCCGGCGCGCCGTTGAGGTGGGTGACGCGCTCCTGGTCGATCAGCCGCCAGACCTCCGGCCCGCGCACCGCCCGCATGCACACCTGCGCGCCGCCGGCGGCCACGATCGCCCACGGGTGGCACCAGCCGTTGCAGTGGAACATCGGCAGCGTCCACAGGTAGACCGTCTCCGGTCCGTGGCCCGCGGTCAGGTTCTCGCCGAGCGCGTTGAGGTAGGCGCCGCGGTGGGTGTACATCACGCCCTTCGGCGAGCCGGTGGTGCCCGAGGTGTAGTTGATCGAGATCGTGGCGTCCTCGTCGGCGACCGTCCACGGCAGCGGGTCGTCGCAGCCCCGGGCGAGCAGCTCCGCCATCGGCGTGCCGGGCACCTCCGTCCCCGTCCCGGCGTCGTCGTCCCACACGAGCTCATCCACCCCGAGCCCGCCCGCCACGGGCGCCACGCTGCCCGCCAGCGCCGTGTCGGCCACGAGCATCCGCGAGCCGGAGTGGAGGCAGATGGCGCGGATCTCCGCCGGCGCCAGCCGGGTGTTGATCGCGACCAGCACCGCGCCCGCCAGCGGCACGGCGAAGTGCGCCACCAGCAGCGCCGGCGTGTTCGGGCAGAAGTAGGCGATCCGGTCGCCGGGACGCACGCCGCTCGCGCGCAGCGCGTTGGCCAGCCGGGTCACCCGGGCGGCCAGCCCGGCGTAGGTCAGCCGCTCGGCGCCGTGCACCACGGCGGTCGCCCCGGCGAACACGTCGGCCGAGCGCTCGAGGAACGCCAGCGGCGTGAGCGGGGTGAGGTGGACGGGATGCGCGCTCACCGGCGCTCTCTATCCGTGCGCCGCGTGGCCGGTCAAGCGCCGGCCACCAGACCCGGCAGGGCCTCGATCGACTCCAGCACCCGCCAGGCCAGCGCGAGGTCGTCCTGCGGCGGCGGGTAGTGCGGGTTGGGGACCACCACGACGCGCATCCCGGCGGCCGCCGCCGAGCGGATGCCGGGCCCCGAGTCCTCCACCGCCAGCGCCCCGGCCGCCGGCGCGCCGAGGCGCCGCAGCGCCTCCAGGTAGACGTCGGGCGCCGGCTTGCCGCGGGCCACCTCCTCGCTCGAGACCGTCGCCCGGAAGGCGTCCGCGATGCCCGCCTGCTCGAGCACCGCCGCGATCAGCCCGCGGGTCGACGAGCTGGCCACCGCCAGCGGCACGCCGCGGGCGGCCAGCTCGCGCACCGCCTCGGGCGCGCCGGGGATGAACGGCGGCGCCTCGCGGTAGCGGGCGATGAGGCGCGCCACCACCGCCCGCTCGATCTCGGGCGGGCGCAGCGGCACGGCCAGCTCCTGGTGCATGTAGCCGGTCCACTCGGGCGTGCTCATGCCCATCATGGCCTCGTGCGCGCCGGGCAGCCACCGCCCGCCGGCCTCGCGCACCAGGTCGGCCCGCACGGCGTCCCAGAGCTCCTCCGATGAGATCAGGACGCCGTCCATGTCGAAGACGACCGCCGGGTTCACCCCGCGGCCGCCCCGCGCCGGTAGCGGCGCACCGACAGCGGCACGAACACGGCCAGCACGCCGGCCGTCCAGGCCAGGCTGACGGCGACGTCGCCGAGCCACGGCCCGCCGAGGGCCAGCGAGCGCACCGCGTCGACCGCCGCGGTCACCGGCTGGTGCTCGGCGAAGACCTCGAGCCAGTCGGGCATGGCGTCGGTCGAGACGAAGGCGCTCGACGCGAAGACCAGCGGCAGCATGATCGGGAAGGCGGCCGCCTGGGCCGACTCGGCGTTCGGCACCGACAGCCCGACGAAGGCGAAGATCCACGACAGGGCGAAGCCGAACAGCAGCAGCACCGCGATGCCGAGCAGCAGCTTCGCCGCGTTGGTCTCGATGCGGAAGCCCACCGCGAAGCCCACCGCCAGCATCAGGGCCACCACCAGCACGTTGCGCGCGAGGTCGGCCAGGGTGCGCCCGGCGAGCACCGCCGGGCGGGCCATCGGCAGCGAGCGCAGCCGCTCGATGAGGCCCGTGTGGCGGTCCTCGGCCAGCCCGACCGCGGTGTTGACCGCGCCGAACGCCACCACCTGCGCGAAGATGCCGGGCATCAGGTAGTTGACGTAGTCGACGCCCGGCACCCGGATCGAGCCGCCGAACACGTAGCGGAACATCAGCACGAACAGCAGCGGCTGGATGGTGGCGAACACGAGCAGCTGCGGCAGGCGCCGGATCGTCAGCAGGTTGCGCCAGGTCATCGCCAGCACGTCGCGGACCGCGTAGCCCATCAGGCGGCCTCGCCGGCGGGCGGCTCCTCGGCGCGGTGGCCGGTGAGGCGCAGGAAGACGTCGTCGAGCGAGGGCTCGCGCACGGCGGCCTCGCGGGGCTCGAGGCCGAGGGCGTCGAGCGCCCGCACGGCCGCCACGAGCGCCGGGCCGCCGTCGGGCGCGCTGACGCGCACCACCGCGCCCTCGCGCGCCGCCTCGCCCGTCCCCAGCCGCGCCAGGGCGGGCTCGGCGGCGGCCGCGGCGGCCTCGTCGGCCATCGTCAGCTCCACCACGGTCGCGCCCAGCCGGCGCTTCAGCTCGGACGAGCTGCCCTCCACCACCACCCGGCCGTGGTCGATCACCACGATCCGGTGGGCCAGCAGGTCGGCCTCCTCCAGGTACTGGGTGGTGAGCAGCACCGTGGTGCCCTCGGCCACCAGCTCGCGCACCGTGTCCCACAGGTCGCTGCGGCTGGCGGGGTCGAGGCCGGTCGTGGGCTCGTCGAGGAACAGCACCGGCGGCCGGTGCACCAGCGCGGCCGCCAGGTCGAGGCGCCGGCGCATGCCGCCCGAGTAGGTGCGCACCGTGCGCCCCGCCGCGCCGGCCAGGCCGAAGCGCTCGAGCAGCTCGTCGGCGCGCGGGCCGACCTCGCGGCGCGGCAGGTGGGCCAGCAGGCCGATGAGCAGCAGGTTCTCGCGGCCGGTGAGGTTGCCGTCGACCGCCGCGAACTGGCCCGCCAGGCCGATCCGGCGCCGCACCAGGTCGGGGCGCTCGGCCACGTCCACGCCAAGCACCCGCGCCGAGCCGCCGTCGCGGTCGAGCACGGTGGCGAGGATCCGCACGGCGGTGGTCTTGCCGGCGCCGTTCGGCCCGAGCAGGCCGAGCACGGTGCCCGCGGGCACGGCCAGGTCGACGCCGCGCAGGGCGCGCACCTCGCCGAACCGCTTCTCCAGCCCCCGCGTCTCGATCGCCAGGCCGCCGTCCGCCACCCGCCGCTCCCCTCGTCGCCGACCGCCACGGTAGCGGCCGCCCGTGACGGTAGGGTCCGCGGGCATGGAGGCCCGCCTGCTCGAGTCCGTGTTCCCCGCCGACACCAACCCGCGGGGCAACCTGTTCGGCGGCACGCTGGTGGCCTGGATGGACACCGCGGCCGGCATCGCCGCGATGCGGCGCGCCCGCTCGGTGGTGGTGACCGCGGCGATCGAGGAGATCGCCTTCACGGTGCCCATCGTCCAGGGCGACCTGGTGGAGATCCACGCCCGCGTGGTCGAGGTGGGCCGCACCAGCCTGCGCGTACGCGTGGAGGTGCACCGCGAGAACGCGATCGAGGGCACGCGCGAGCTGTGCAACGTCGGCCACTTCACGATGGTGGCGATCGGCGAGGACCGCCGGCCGATCCCCGTGCCGCCGGACGAGGCGGCCCCCGCGGCCTGAGCCGCGGGGCGGCCTCCCCGGCCGCCACGGGCGGGCCCGGACCCCCGCGCGCGTCAGCCGGGCAGATCCCAGGCGTGCACCGGGGCGCCCGCGAGCGAGCGCTCCTGGTAGGCCTCGGTCATGGCGGCGAGGGCGTCGGCCCGCGAGCGGCCGCGCCCCAGCCGCTCCAGCGCGCGGCGCTGCCAGGCGGCGCCGGTGCCCCCCGAGGCCGCCCGCTCCCCCACCACCGCGAGCAGCTCGTCGGCCTCGACCGGGTCGACGCCGCAGCCGGTGAGGCCCACGCGGGCCACCGGCAGCAGCCGGGCGACCAGCTCGGCCGCCCGCCAGGGACGCGGCGAGGGGGCCTCCTTGGAGGGCCACAGCAGCATCGCGCCCGGGCCGGAGCGGGCCGCCGCGTAGAAGTTGCGGCGGGCCAGGTCGAACGGCAGCGAGCGGGCGATCCAGCCCATCTGGGGCGCCATCGCCATGGTCAGGCCCACGAGGAACGCCGCGTTGGCGGCCATGTCGAGCAGCGTCGGGCCGGCCGGTAGGGCGCGCATCTCGATGCGCATGTGGGGGTCGTCGCCGGGGTGGACGACCGCCCGGCTCCAGCGCCAGACCGTGCCGTGGTGCAGGCGCAGCTCGTCCAGGGCGGGGACGCCGCCCGCGCGCACGACCGCCAGCGGGTCCTCGTCGCCCACCACCGGCAGCACCGGCACGTGCAGCGCCACGCTCTCGGCGAAGGGCTCGTCGGGCGCGGCGATCCAGCCGTGGCCGAACGAGGCCCGCGAGGGCCGCCACGACTCGCTGATCGGCGTGCGGTCGTCGATCGCCTGGCCGAACAGGGCGATGCGGGTCTCGTCCCACAGCAGCCGGCCCAGCAGGATCGGCGAGTTGCCGGCCGCGGCGAGCACCGGGGCGATCGCCGCCTGCGCGGCGTTGAAGACCGCCGGGAAGGCCGACGGGGGCACGCGCAGCTGCACGTGCAGGCCGGTGGCGGCGCCCTCGAGGGTGAGGTCGTCCCACTCGACGTCGAGCGGCTCCGGGCCGTCGATGGTGATGCGGAACGGCCCCCCGCGCAGGCCGCGCAGCGCCCGCCCCAGGGCGCGGAAGCGGGCCGAGTCGCTCATCGCCTGCTCCCCGAGGTCGCCGGTCGCCAGGGTCGGCAGGATCCCCACCGTCACCGGGCGCACGCCGAGCGGGGCGGCCGCCGCCGCCAGCCGCTCCAGGCCGTCGGCGAGGTCGGCGCGCAGGGCGCTCCAGGGCCGGCCTGCGAGCGGCGCCGGGCTGGAGTTGAGCTCGAGGTTGAAGCGGTCCAGCTCGAGCTCCAGCCGCCCGTCGGCGGCGGCCGCCATGACGGCGTCGTTGCGCGGGGCCGGCCGCGCGGCCGCGTCGACGAGGCCCACCTCCAGCTCCAGCCCCACCGACGGCGGCCCGGCCCCGAAGCCGGGCCGGCGCACGAGCTCGCCGAGGGCCTCCACGCCCTCGCGGCAGCGCTCCGCGAAGCGGCGGTGGTCCCGCTCGGTGAAGGCCTCGCTGCCGATCTCCTCGCCCATGCGCCCCTCCGCGCCGGCCCGCCGGGGTCCCGGCGGCGCCGGGGGTGCCATACCCACGGCGCGGCCGAGCGATACTGGGGCCATGCTCGCGCCCCTGGTCATGATCGTCGAGGACGACGCGGCCCTGCGCTCGGTGCTGACGCGCGGCCTGGGCGAGGAGGGCTTCCGGTGCGAGGCGGTCGCCACCGGCGGCGAGCTGCTGGCGCGCATGCCGGACGCCCGCCCCGACGCGCTGGTGGTGGACGTGGGCCTGCCCGACTGCGACGGCCGCGACGTGTGCCAGGCGCTGCGCGCGCGGGGCGACACGACCCCGGTCATCTTCCTCACCGCCCGCGACGCGCTGGTCGACCGGCTCGCCGGGTTCGACGCGGGCGGCGACGACTACCTGGCCAAGCCCTTCTCGCTGGACGAGCTGGTGGCGCGCCTGCGCGCGCTCGTGCGCCGCGCCGGCACGGCGCCGGTCGCGCGGGTGGGCGAGCTGGAGCTCGACCCCGCCGCCCACGCCCTCCGCTGCGGCGGCGTGCAGCAGCGCCTCACGCCGACGGAGTTCCGCATCCTGGCGGCGCTGCTCGCGCGGCCGGGTGAGGCGGTGCGCCGTCGCGAGCTGGTGCGGGCCGGCTGGCCGCACGGGGCGATCGTCAACGACAACACGCTCGACGCCTACATCGCCCGCCTGCGCCGCAAGCTACGCGGCCTGCCGGGCGCCCCGGGGCTCGAGACCGTCCACGGCGTGGGGTACACCATCCGGTGAGCGCGCCGGGGCCGCCGCGCTCGCGGCGCGCGCTGCGCACCCGGCTGCTGGTGACGGTGGTGGTCGCCGTGGGGGTGGCGCTGGCGCTGCTGGTGGCGGCCTTCAACGTCGCGCTCGGGCGCGGGCTGGCCAACGACGCCGACGAGGTCGTGCAGGCCCGCGCGCAGGGCGAGCTGGCCGGCCTGGTGATCGAGGACGGGCACATCTCGGTGCCGGACGGCCCGGTGGCCCCGGACATCGACACCCGGGTCTGGATCTTCGAGGGCCGGCGGGCGATCGCCGCCCCGGTCGGCGACGCCGGCCTGGGCAACGAGGCGATCGCGATGGCCGGCGGGCCGGAGCGCTCGCACGAGGTGGACGGCGACGCCCTGCTCCACGCCCTGCCCGTCACCGCGGGCGGCCGGCGCATCGGCACCGTGGTGGCGGGCATCTCGCTGGCGCCCTACAACCGCACCCGCGTCATCGCGCTGATCGGCTCCGTCGCGCTGGCCCTGGTCGTGCTGAGCGCCGTGGCGCTCGCCTCGGCGGTGATCCTGCGGGCCGCCCTGCGGCCGGTGGCGCGCATGACCGCCGACGCGAGCGCGTGGAGCGAGAGCGACCTGGACAAGCGCTTCGCCGTGGGGCCGCCCCACGACGAGATCACCCGCCTGGCCGCCACCCTCGATGGCCTGCTCGACCGCCTGGCGGCCGGCATGCGCCGCGAGCGCCGCCTCACCGCGGAGGTCTCCCACGAGCTGCGCACGCCGCTCGCCCAGATCGGCGCCGAGATCGACCTGGCGCTGCGGCGCGACCGCGAGCCGGCCGAGTACCGTGCCGCCCTCGAGCGGGTGCGGGCCGGCGCGCAGCGCATCGAGGCCACCATCGAGACCCTCATGGCCACGGCGCGCCACGAGACGTCCGGCCCGCGCGGCACCGGCGACCCGGCGCTGGCCGCCGGCCGGGTGGTCGAGGCCTGCGCGCCGCTGGCGGGCGTGCGCGGCGTCGACCTGGCCATCGACGACGTGCCGGACGGGCCGCGCGCCGGCGTCGAGGAGCCGGTGCTGGAGCGCATCCTGGCGCCCGTGGTCGAGAACGCCTGCCGCCACGCGGCGCGGCGGGTGCGGGTGCTGGTGCGCCGCGAGGGCCGGGACGTGCTGGTGGAGGTGCGCGACGACGGGCCCGGGGTGCCCGAGGACGAGCGCGAGCTCATCTTCGAGCCGGGCGTGCGCGGCTCCACCGCGCCGGCGGACGGCGACGGCGCCGGCCTCGGCCTGTCGCTGGCCCGGCGGCTCGCCCGCGCCGCGGGCGGCGACGTGCAGGCTGCCGACGGCGGGGACGGCGGCCGCTTCGTGGTGCGGCTGCCGTCGGCGTGACCGCCGGCCGCGCCGGGCGCTAGGGTCGCGCCCGCCCCGCCCCACCGACCCGGAGGTCCCTCCCGTGTGCATCACCTGCGCCGGCGGCGTCGCGACGAGCCTGCAGGCCGCCACGCTCATCGGCGGCCCGATCCTCTACGCGGGCTACCGCCGCGCGCGGGCCGCGCTGGGGCTGCCCGACACCTCGGTCGCGGCGGTGGAGGCGCGGACCGCCGCCGCCGCGCCGGCCGCCGCACCGCTCGACGTGAGGCGCAGCATCGCGTCGACCACGGCGTCGGCGAACTGGGCGCCACGGCAACGGCGGATCTCCGCCTCGGCGTCGGCCATCCCCAGCGGCACGTGATACGGCCGCGCTGAGGTCATGACGTCCCAGGCGTCGGCCAGGGCGAGCACCTGGGCGCCGTCGGGGATGTCCTCGCCGGCGAGCCCGTCGGGGTAGCCGCGCCCGTCCCAGCGCTCGTGGTGGCCGCGCACCCAGGCGACCTGCTCCTCGGTGAGCACGTCGGCCACCATCTCGGCGCCGATCTCGGCGTGGCGCTTGATGTCGGCGTACTCCTCCGGGGTGAGCCGGTCGGGCTTGAAGAGGATGCGGTCGGGCACGCCGATCTTGCCGACGTCGTGCACCAGGCCCGCCTCGCGCAGCCGCACCAGGCGCTCGCCGTCCCAGCCGAGCTCGGCGGCCAGCGCCACGGCCAGGTCGGCGACCCGCTCGGAGTGCTCGCGCGTCGAGGTGTCCTTCGCGTCCACGGCGCGGGCCAGCACGCGGATGCTCTGGAGCGCCTGCATGCGCTGGAGCCGCTCGGCGCGCTCCTCGGCCGACAGCTCCTCGACCACCTCGGGCGAGTAGAGGAAGGCCACGTCGCGGCCGTGCTGCTTGGCCCAGTAGAGCGCCCCCTCGGCCAGCCGCAGCAGCTCGCCCGACGAGCCGGACTGGGTGAGGTCGCAGACGCCGGCCGACACGGTCACGCGCCCCACCCCGGGGAGGGTGGTGCGGGCGATCGCCTCGCGGGCGCGGTCGACCGCCTGCCAGGCCTCCATCGCCTCGGTCTCGGGCATCAGCCAGGCGATCTCCTCCCCGCCGACGCGGGCGATGACGTCGGTCTCGCGGGCGGCCGCGGTGAGCAGGCGGGCGATCCCGACCAGCACCTCGTCGCCCACCTCGTGGCCGTGCTCCTCGTTGACCCGTCGGAAGCGGTCGATGTCGATGA
Organism: Miltoncostaea marina; assembly: GCF_018141525.1. Classification (GTDB taxonomy): domain Bacteria; phylum Actinomycetota; class Thermoleophilia; order Miltoncostaeales; family Miltoncostaeaceae; genus Miltoncostaea; species Miltoncostaea marina. The sequence goes on along the minus strand of NZ_CP064655.1, from coordinate 1,123,666 downwards.
GCGCCAGCGAGAGGCTGCGCTCGTGGCGGTGGGCCCGCGTCGCCTCCTGAGAGAGCCGCTCCTGGAAGGCGCGGTGGTTGGCCAGCCCGGTGAGCGGGTCGGTGGCCGAGCGCGCCTCGACCTCGGCGCGCGTGCGGGCCGTCGCCTCGCTCAGGCGGGCGTTGGCGAGCGCGATCGCCGCCAGGCCGGCGAGGCTCTCCATCACCGCCCGCTCGCCCGGCGTGAACTCGCGCGGCCGCCGGTAGGTGAGGAACAGGGTGCCGAGCAGCTCGCGGCCGCCGTCCGCGCCCACCGAGGGGTGCTCGAGGCGCATGCCCACCAGGGCGCCGGCGCCGAGCGCGCGGGCGACCGCGTCGGGGATCTGGGGATGGGCGCGCACGTCGCCCAGCACGAGCGTCGGCGACTCCGACTCCTGCAGCAGCCGCCACACGGGCATCCGCTCGAGAGGCATCCCGACGGCCTCGCGCAGGTACGCCCGCCGCACCGGGTCGGCCTCGGTGGTGTGGACGCCGGTCACCTCGGGGCTGCCGCCGCGGTGCACGTAGCAGGTCACCCGGTCCGGGTTGAGGGCGCGCCGGGCCGAGGCGACGATCATGTCGAGCGTCTCGCCGGCGTCGTGCTCGCCGCGGAAGACGCCCGCGACCGTCTCGGCCACGATGCGCTCGCGCGCCTCGGCGTTGGCGATCGCCAGGCCGGTGATCTCGCAGAAGCGGCCCAGCCGCCGCTCGTCCTCCGGGCCGAAGGCCGCGCGGCGGGAGGAGCCCACGCGCAGCGCGCCCCACAGCCGTCCGCGCGCCCGCACGGGGCACACCAGCACGCCCTGCACGTCGGGCGCGCCGCCCCACGCCTCGGCGGTGCCGTCGTCGATGTGGGCCGCGACGTCCTCGATGCGCTCGCTGCGGCCGCTGCGGGCCACCCGGGCGATCGGCGAGTCGCCGTCGAGCGGGGTCGTCTGCCCCAGCGCGATCGTGGCCACCCCCGGCGCCGCCCAGGCGGCGACCTCCACGGCGGTGTCGCCGTCGAACCGGGTCACGCCGGCGCTCTCGGCGCCCAGCAGCGCGGCCGCCTCGCGGGCGATGCAGTCGAAGATCGCCTGCGCGTCCATCTCGGCGGCGACCGTCGTGGCGACCCGCTGCAGCGCGGCCTCCTCCTCCTCGCGCCGGCGCTTGCGGGTGATGTCGCGGGCGAGCACCACGTAGCCGGTCGGCCGCCCCGCGGCCGACTCGATCGGCACGATCGTGCGCGACACCGGCACGCGGCTGCCGTCGGCGCGCACCATGGCCGACTCGCCCGACGCCGACCGCCCTTCGCGGGCGCTGCGCAGCAGCGCGTCGAGCGGGCCGTCCGCGCCGAGCTCGGCCATCAGGTGGGCGAGCTCCTCGGGCGGGTGGGCGATCGTCAGGTCGGCGGCGCCCACCACCGCCGCGGCCGGGTGGCCGAGCAGGCGCTCGGCGCCCTCGCCCCAGTCGGTGATCCGGCCGCGCGCGTCGGCGATGATGACGGCCATGCCGCGGGCGGCGCGCATGAGCCCGGTCAGGCGGTCGTTGAGGCCCGCGGCCGCCTGCTCGGCCCGGCGCCGGCGCTCGCGCTCGGCGCGGTCGCGCAGCTCGCGCTCGACGATCGCGGGCAGCCGCGCCACGCGGTCGGCCAGCACGTAGTTCACGGCGCCGGCGCGGATGAGCTCGACCGCCGTGTCGGTGGCGTCGTCCGCCGACACCACGACGCACGGCACGTCGAGGCGGCGGCGGCGGACGTCCTCCAGCACCCGCTGCGCCGTCGCGAGCGGCGCGACGCTCGCGAGCACGACCAGGTCGGCCGGGGCGGCGTCCAGCTCGCGGGCCACCCCCTCGGCGCCGCCCGAGCACCGCGCGGCCACCGGCAGGCCGGCGGCGGCGAGCACCCGCACGGCGGCGTCCGCCAGGGCCTCGCGGTCCTCGGCGACGAGGATGCGCGCTTGTTCGAGACCAATCACTTGCGAAAGCCTTTCGTCCGGCGCCTGTATCCGCAAGCCGGCGAGGCCGCCCGAGGGGGTAGATCGGAGCGCCGAACGTCCAGTCCGGGCGGTGCGAACCGCCGGAACCTGCGCGGCGTCAGGCCGGGCCGGTCCCCCGGACGAGCCGCGCCCGCGCCACCAGCCGCTCGGCCATGGCGCGGGTGGCCTCGTCGATCATCTCGCCGTCCAGCGAGGCGGCCCCCTCGCCGCGGGCGGCCGCCGCGGCGTGCGCGGCGAGCACCCGCTCGGCGCGCTCAAGCTCGTCGGCGGGCACGCCGTAGACCTCGTCGAGGGCCGCGATCTGCGACGGGTGGATGCTCCACTTGCCGTCGTAGCCGAGCGCCCGCGAGCGGCGGGCCGACGCCTCGAGGCCCTCGCCGTCGGCGATCGCCGCGTACGGGCCGTCGACCGCCTGCAGGCCGTGGGCCCGCGCGGCCACGAGCACCCGGGCGAGCGCGTAGTGCCAGCCGTCCCCGGGGTAGCCGGGCACGGGCGCGCCGATCGAGGTGCCGGGCATGCCGAGCGAGGCGGCGAGGTCGCCGGGGCCCAGCACCAGGGCCTCCAGGCGCTCCGGGCAGGCCGCGGCGATCGCCTCCGCGGCGGCGAGGCCGGCGGCGGTCTCGATCTGCGCCTCCAGGCCGATCGCGCACGGCGCCAGCCCGAGCTCCGCCTCGAGCGCCGACAGCAGGTGGTGGGCGAACCCCACGTGGCCGGGCTCGTCGACCTTCGGCAGCACCACCACGTCGACCGCCGCGCCGGCCCGCTCGACGACGCCCACGAGGTCGCGGTGGCAGAACGGCGTGTCGACCGCGTTCACGCGCACGGCGCGGGTGCGCGCCGCCAGCCCGCCGACGAGCGCGGCCGCGACCGCCGCGCGCGCCTCGTCGCCCTTCGCGCCCGCGGCGACCGAGTCCTCCAGGTCGATGATCACCTCGTCGGCCGCCAGCCCGGCGGCCTTCGCGAGCATCCGCGAGCTCGAGCCCGGCACGACGTGGCAGCTGCGGCGGGCGCGGGGCGGGCGGGGGGAGGTGCGCACCCCCCGATGCTACGGCGATCGCGGCGTTGCCGGCAGCGGCGGCGCGGTCGTACGGTGGGCGGACCACCGTCAGCCGGGAGGTGCGTGATGCTGGCTCGAGTCGCACGATGGCAGGGAGGCGACCCCGATGCCGTCCGGGCCGCGGCGCGGGAGATCGCGGCCCGGGCGGACGGCGGTCCGCCCGAGGGAGTGCCCGCGCAGGGCTTCACGCTGCTCGTGGGCGACGACGGCAGCGCGATCGCGATCGTGCTGTTCGCCTCCGAGGAGGACCTGCGGACCGGCGACGCCGCCCTCGGGGCGATGAGCCCGCCCGGGGACATGGGCACCCGGGGACCGGTCGAGGTCTACGAGGTCGCGGTCGACGTGCGGGGCTGAGCGCCCCCGGCCCTACCGGCGGAGCAGCATCCCGAAGATCCCGCGCACCACCTCGCGGGTGACCCGGCGGCCGAGCGGCGAGCCGAGCACCTCCTCCACGCGGCCGAGCGGCGACGGGTCGCTGGGGGCGGGCGCCCGGCGGCGCCCCCCTCCGCCCGCCGGCGGGGTGCGCCGGGCCGACTCGCGCACCCGCTCGGCGCGGGCCGCGTCGCCCGCCATGCGCGCCTCCAGCAGCTCGGCGGCGCTCTCGCGGTCGAGGCGCTCGCCGTAGCGGGCCGGCAGCGGCGACGCCGCCAGCGCCGCGGCGCGTTCCTCCGGCGACAGCGGCGCCATGCGCGAGCGCGGCGGGAAGAGCCGCGTCGCCGCCACCGGCGTCGGCACGCCGCGCTCGTCGAGGACGGTCACGACCGCCTCCCCGGTGCCCATCGAGCGCAGCGTCTCCGCCAGGTCGTAGCGCGCCGTGGCGGGGAAGGTCTCGACGACCGCCGACAGCGCCCGCGCGTCGCGCGGGGTGAAGGCGCGCACGGCGTGCTGCACCCGGTGGCCGAGCTGGGCGAGCACCTCGTCGGGGATGTCGGTCGGCAGCTGGGTGACGAAGTAGACGCCCACCCCCTTCGAGCGGATCAGCCGCACGGTCTGGGCCACGGCGTCGAGGAAGGCGTCCGAGGCGTCGTCGAACAGCAGGTGCGCCTCGTCGAACACGAACACCAGCACCGGGCGCTCCGGGTCGCCCACCTCGGGCAGCCGCTCGAACAGCTCGGCGAGCAGCCACATCAGGAACGTCGAGAAGAGGGCCGGCCGCCGCGCGACGGTCACCAGGTCGAGCACCGACACCACGCCGCGCCCGTCGGGGCTCGTCCGCACGAGGTCGGCCACCTCGAAGGCCGGCTCGCCGAAGAACAGGTCCCCGCCCTCGCCCTCGAGCTGGGCGACCTTGCGCAGCAGCACCCCCGCCGTGGCGGTCGGGATGCCGCCGATCGCCGTCAGCTCGGCCTTGCCGGGGCCGGTCAGCCAGGCCAGCGCGGCGCGCAGGTCCTCGAGGTCGACCAGCGGCAGCCCCGCCGCGTCGCAGTGGCGGAACACCAGCGAGAGGCTCGCCTCCTGGGTCTCGTTGCAGCCGAGCACCTTCGCCAGCAGCGTCGGGCCGAACTCGCTCACCGTGGCCCGCACCGCCGCGCCGCCCTCGCCGGTCAGCGAGAGCAGCTCCACCGGCACGGCGGCGGGGGACCAGTCCACCGCCAGCTCGCGGGCGCGCGCCGTGACGCGCTCGCCCGCGTCCCCGGGCGCGCCGAGGCCCGCGAGGTCGCCCTTCATGTCGGCGGCGAAGACCGGGACGCCTGCGGCGGAGAGGCCTTCGGCCAGCAGCTGCAGGGTCCGCGTCTTGCCGGTGCCGGTGGCGCCGGCGATGAGCCCGTGGCGGTTGGCCAGGGCCAGCGGGATGCCCACCTCCACGGCCGTGTCCGGCGCCTCGCCCGGCGGGAACGGGCGCCCGAGCGGCAGGGTCGCCCCCGCGGCGGCGTACCCGGCGGCCATGTCGTCGCGGAAGCTCACCCCACCGCGACGACGGTCTTGCGACCCCCCGTTCCCCGCGACTGGCGCGCCCACGCCTCGGGCAGCGCGTCCAGCGGAACCACCTCGACGTCCATCGTGACCTCGCCCGCCAGCGCCGCCGCGGCGATCTCCGAGTAGGCGGCGCGGACGCGCTCGGGGTCCTCGATCAGCAGCGAGAAGCCGCGCAGGTCGAGCAGCCCGCCGCGCAGTGCGCCGGCCGGCACCTCCGCGGTCGGCGCGGCGGCGTTGCCGACCTGCACCAGCCGCCCACGGCGCCGCAGCGCGCGGATCGCCGCGATCGCCGGCGGCCCCCAGACCGGGTCGATCACCACGTCGGCGCCGTCCGGGCAGGCCTCGGCGATGGCGCCCGCCAGGTCCTCCACGCCGCCGTCGACCACCACGTCGGCGCCCAGCGCCAGCGCCCGCTCGCGGCCCGCGGCGGCGCGCGAGACGGCGACGACGCTCGCCGCGCCCGCCGATCGCGCCGCCTGGATCGCGACCTGGCCCACCACGCCGCCGGCGCCCAGCACCACGGCCGTCTCGCCCGGCACGAGGGCGGCGCGGTCGAGCACCGACATCCACCCCGCCATGCCGGCGATGCCGAGGCCCACGGCGAGGTCGTCCGGCACCCCCTCCGGCACCGGCACCATCCACTCCTCGGGCACGCTCACGACCTCGGCCATCGCGCCGACCACCGGCAGGCACCACACCCGCGTGCCCGGCGCGTGGGCCTCGGAGGCGAGCACCTCCCCCACCGCCTCCGCGCCCGGCGTGTACGGCAGGTCCGGCAGCGGCCCGTAGAAGCGGCCGGCGCCGATCGCCAGGTCGAGCGGGTTGACCGAGGTCCGCGACACCCGCACGAGCGCACGCCCCGCGACCCGGCCCGGCTCCGGCCGCTCGCCGACCTCGGGCGGCGCTCCCCACGCGCCGATGCTCACGCCACGCATGGCCGGGGACGCTACACCCCGCCCACCGGTCGAGGACCGCCCCGGCGAAGATCGGCCCGGCGGCCAAGGGCCGCGGTGCCCGACGCCGCCACACTCGCCCCATGCGCATCCCCTCCGCACCACCCGAGTCGGTCTGGGCGCCCTGCGGCACCTGCTGGGGGCAGCGGCGCCTCTACGTCGCGCTCGTCCGCGGCGGCCGCCTCACCCCGCGCACCTGCCCGGCCTGCATGGGCCTGGGCGAGCGCCTCTGCGCGGGCCGCGGCGCCGGCCGCGCCTGAGCCGCGCGCGCCGGCCGCCGGGCGTGGGACGATCGGCGCCCAGACCCACGCGACCGGGAGCACACGTCAATGACCACGAGCGCGGACACGGGCGCCGGCGCCGCCGGCGCCTCCAGCCGCATCTCCGGCGTCGACTTCGTCACGATCCCCGCCCGGGACTTCGAGGAGTCGGCGCGCTTCTACGGAACCGTCCTCGGCCTGCCCGCCGGCAAGCGCTGGGGCGACATGCCCGCCCAGGAGTTCCAGGCCGGCCAGCTCACCATCGCCGTGATGGACCCCACGGCCTTCGGCCAGGAGTTCCGCCCCCACGTCGTCCCGATCGCCTTCCACGTCGACGACGTCGCCGCGGCGCGCGAGGAGCTCGAGGCGACGGGCGTCGTGTTCGTCAGCGAGACGATCGACAGCGGCGTCTGCCACCAGGCGATCTTCCTCGACCCGTCCGGCAACGCCCTCGACCTCCACCACCGGTACGCCCCGCCGGCCTGAGGGCCGCCCTCGCCGCCGACGGGTGGCCTGGCGGCACCGGAGCCGATCGGACCCGGGCCCGCGGTCCACTCCGGCGTACGGCGCGGGCGGGCGGCGGCGGAGGGGTCGGGGGCCCCTGAGCAGCGTCGCTCGCCTCAAGCCGGGGGGGCGTCCGGACGAGGGGGCCACTTGGCCGCGGGCCCGAGGTCCACTTGGACGCACCGCGGAGGGGCCGTGGCCGGGGCGTATCGCGGCCCTGCGCAGCGTCGCCTGACACCGGCCGCACGGGCCCGTCCGGACGAGGGTGCCACTTGGCCGCGACCCCGAGGTCCACTTGGCATCGACCGTCCCGCGGCCCGGGGCACGAGGCGCCGGGGGCCTTGAGCAGCGCGCCTGGCGCCGGTCCGCAGGAAGCGTTCCGGACGTGGGGTCCACTTGTCCGCGAGCCCGAGGTCCACTTGGCATCGACGAGCCCGCGACCCGGCGGCGCAGCGGTCGCCGCCTGAGCGGGGGCGCCTCACAGCGGTCGCCGCCGCGCCCGTTCCGCAGCGGTCCACTCGGGCGCGCGCGAGGTCCATTCGGACGCCGGCGGGCGCCGGGCGCGGGCGGCCGCCCGGCCCCGGGGCGTCAGTCGCGCTTGCGCTGACTCCGGTTCTCGGGGCGCAGCGGGCAGCCGGCGCACATCCGCTTCGACTCGCAGCAGCGCTTCTTGATCTTGATCTTCTTCTTCGACTTCTTCGCCACGCCGAGCCGCACCCTACACCCCAAGTGAGGCGCGCCGAAGTCGATCGGCGTGCCGGGGCGGGCGGGACGGCGGCGCTACCCTGCGCCGGGTGGCCGCCGCCGAGCTCCTCGTCGCGATCGACCGGGCCGTGCTCGAGGCCGTCGTGGCCCTGCGGGCCGACGCGGTGACGCCGGTGGTGGTGGCGCTGTCGGCCTGGTGGGTGAAGGCGCTGCTGATCCCGGCGGTCGGGGTGACGGGCGCGCTGGCCATGGCCCGGCGGGCGGGGCGCGGGCCGGCTGCCGCGGCGCGGGCCGCGGGCGCGGTCGTGGTCTGCGCGGCGCTCGCGCACGGGCTCGCGTCGGCGGCGTCGTGGGGCCTGAAGGACGCCTTCGACCGCGCGCGGCCGCCGCTCGGCGACGGCGCGATCACCGCGCTGGTCGCGCTGCCGGCGGACGCCTCGATGCCGTCCGGGCACGCGACGACGGCCTTCGCGACGGCGGGCGTCGTGGCGCTGCTGCACCCGCGGCTGCGATGGCCCGCGCTGGCGCTGGCGCTGGCGGCGCTGGTCGCGCTGTCGCGCGTCTACCTCGGCGTGCACCACCCGCTGGACGTCGCCGTGGGCGCGCTCGTCGGCCTGGTGATCGCGCTCGTCGTCGTGGCGGCCTGGCGGCGGCTGGCCGCAGCCCTCGTCCGGGGCCGCTTTGGGCGGGGCCGCGGCGGGGAATCCTCGGGCCGGTGGACCTCGAGGCCCTCGACCTGATCGGCCGCGTCGCCGCGGCGCTCGGCGCCGGGGCGGCGCTCGGCCTCGAGCGCGAGATCCGGGAGCGCAACGCCGGCCTGCGCACCCATGCGCTCGTGGCGGTGGGGGCGGCGCTGTTCACGCTTGCGGGCGCGTACGGGTTCGAGGACATCGCCCGCAGCGAGAACGTCGACCCGGCCCGCGTCGCCGCCCAGGTGGCCGCCGGCATCGGCTTCATCGGCGCCGGCGCGATCCTGAAGATCGGCGTCAACGTGCGGGGCCTCACGACGGCCGCGACGCTCTGGATGGCGGCGGCGCTCGGCGTGGCCGCCGGCGCCGGCGCGTACCTGCTGGCGCTCGTGGGCGTGGGGGCGGCCCTCGTGGTGGTGCTGGGCCTCGAGCTCGTGAAGGTCGAGCTGTTGCAGGTGGCGACCGTGACGGTCGTCTACCAGCCGGGCCACGCCACGCTCGGCCGCATCATGTCCGAGCTGGAGCACGCCGGCGCGGAGGTCGGCAGGCTCGACCTGGTCGACGACGACGCCGTCGCCGGCGGACGACGCACGGTCACCATCCATGTGCGCACGTCCGACGACGCCGCGCTCGACCAGGTCACCCGCGCGCTGCTCGGGCTCGACGAGGTGCACCGCGCCGAATGGCGGCGCGACACCTAGCCGCGGGGCGCAGGGCCGGTATGGGCCGCCCGCCCGCCCGCCCGGCGCGTCGCGCGCGGGGCGGGCGGGCGGCGCGGGGACTACTTCAGGCGGAAGGTGATGCGGCCTCGTGAGAGGTCGTACGGCGACAGTTCCACCTTCACCCGGTCACCCGGGTTGATGCGGATCCGGAACCGCCGGAGCTTGCCCGCCATGTGAGCGAGCACCTCGTGCTCGTTGTCCAGGACCACGCGGAACATGGTGTTGGGGAGCGCCTCGGTGACCTCCCCCTCCACCTCGATCGCCTCTTCCTTCTGCTTCGTCGCCAGAACTTCTCCTCTTCCTCTCAGTGCCTGAGACCGAGGGTCGTCGGCTGTTGCTACAGCGCCTGGACGCTCGACGCCTGCGGGCCCTTCTGACCTTCCGTCGCCTCGTAGCTGACCCGCTGACCCTCTTCGAGGTTGCGGTAGCCCGAGCCGGCGATCTCCGAGAAGTGGACGAACAGATCCTTGCCGCCGTCATCCGGCGTGATGAACCCGTAGCCCTTCTCGGACGAGAACCACTTCACGACACCCTCAGCCATTGATCTTCCTTCGGTTAGGCGCACGATCGGCCTCGCCAAGCGAGGCCTGATGCATGGTACCTCACCTCCCCCATGCCGTCGCCACCCCCGGATCGCCCGTCCCGGGGGTGTTTCGACGCGGAGGGGGCGCGGCACTAGAGTGGGGCCGTGATCAAACGTCGCCAGGCCGTCGTCGGCTACGTCGTGTACCGCGTCGCGCGCCGGATCGCGCGGCGCGAGGTCGCGCGCCGGCTCGAGGGCCTGCGCCCCGGCGGACGCCGAGAGGCAGAGGGAGTGCTCATGTTCAGGAACACCAAGGGGACCGCGTCGGCCGCCGCCGACCGCGCGACGGCGCTGATCGAGGCGGCGCGGCCGATCGTGACGCGGGCGATGAACGACCCCGAGCTGCACGACGCGCTGCGCCAGGCGTTCCAGACGGGCCGCCAGGTGCAGGGCGAGATCAGCGGCAAGCCCCCCTCGAAGGCCGCCAAGAAGCTGGCGCGCGACAAGAAGCTGCAGAAGCGCGTCGAGGCGTCGGCCACCGACCTGCAGCGGGCGGTCTCGAAGGTCGTCGAGCAGCCCACCAAGAAGGGCCGCCTCGGTCGCTTCGTCGGCCGCATCGCCGTGCTCGGCGCCGTCGCCGGCGGCGTCTACATGCTGGTGAAGAAGCTGCGCGGGTCCGGGAGCGAGCCCGTCTGACCCCCCGGGGCGCGGCGGGCCGCGGCCCGCTACCGTCGCCCATCGTGGATCACGCGGCCGCCCCCGCCCTCCGCTGCGAGGGAGTCACGAAGGAGTTCGGGGGCGGCGTGACGGCCCTCGCGGGCCTCGACCTCGAGGTGCCGCGGGGCGCGTTCTTCGGCCTGCTGGGGCCGAACGGGGCCGGCAAGACGACGCTCATCCGCAGCATCGTCGGGCTCACCGAGCCCACCGGCGGCACGATCAGCGTGTTCGGGGTGCCCGCCTGGGGCCCGCGCGCCGCCGAGGCCCGCCGGACGATCGGCTACGCGCCGCAGGACGTCGCGCTCGACCGCTTCGTGCCGGTGCGCGAGCTGCTGACCCTGCACGGCCGCTACTTCGGCATGTCGCGCGCCGACGCCCGGACGCGTGCCGACGAGATGCTGCGCGCCTTCGACCTCTCGGCGAAGTCCACCAGCTACGCGCACCTGCTGTCGGGCGGCATGCGGCGGCGCCTGCTGCTGGCCCGCGCCCTGCTGCACCGGCCGCGCCTGGTGATCCTCGACGAGCCCACCGCGGGCGTCGATCTGGAGCTGCGCCACGACCTGTGGGCCTACATCCGCTCGCTGCACGCCGACGGCACCTCGATCCTGCTCACCACGCACTACATCGAGGAGGCGGAGGCGCTCTGCGAGCGGGTCGCCTTCATCCGCTCGGGGCGCATCGTGGCCGACGGCGCGCCGGGCGACCTGCGCGAGCGCTACGCGGCACCGCGCCTGGAGGACGTCTACCTGCAGGTGGTCGGCCGGTGACGACCGCGGAGATCCGGCGCGCCCGGCGGCGCGGCGTGGCGGCGCTGTCGGAGCGCGAGGTGCTGCGCGTGCTTCGCCTGTGGAGCCAGACGATCGCGCCGCCGATCGTCGCGGCGGTGCTGTTCATCGTGGTCTTCGGCGTGGCGCTCGGCAGCCGCATCCCGACCATCGACGGCATGCCGTACGAGCAGTTCATCGTGCCCGGGCTCGTGCTGATGGGGGTGGCCACCGCGGCCTTCGGCAACAACGCCACGTCGATCTTCCAGGCCCGCAACGACGGCTTCATCGAGGACCCGGCGAGCAGCCCGATGACGCCCTCCCAGCTGCTGATCGGCTACCTCGCCGGCGGGGTCGTGCGCAGCCTGCTGATCGGCGTGCTCACGCTCGCCGCAGCCCGGGCCTTCGTCGACTTCCCCGTCGAGCACCCGTTCGTGCTGGGGCTGGCCCTGCTCGGCACCAGCCTGGCCTTCACCTCGCTCGGCACGGTGGTGGGCCTCTACTCGACCGGCTGGGACCAGCAGAACGTGGTCGGCAACCTGGTGATCCAGCCGCTCGTCTTCCTGGGCGGCGTCTTCTACTCGATCGAGTCGCTCGCCGAGCCCTGGCGGGCGCTGACCCACGCCGACCCGATCTTCTACATGGTGGTCGCCGCGCGCCACGGCATGCTCGGCAGCTCCGACGTCGACCCCCTGCTGTCGGTCGGCGTCACGCTCGGGCTGGCCGCCGCCATGACCGGCTGGGCGTGGTGGACCTTCCGCCGCGGGGTCGGGATCCGCACCTGAGCGCCCGCCCGCGGGCGCTCGCGCCCCCCGGCCGCGCGTAGGATCGGCGCGATGGACCCGGGCGACATCCTGGGCCGGTCCTGGGAGCTCTACCGGTCCCACGCCCGCCCCCTCATCGTCATCGCCGCCGCGGTGTTCGTGCCGCTCGGCGCGGCGTCGGCCGTGCTCGGGCTGGTCGGCTGGCCGGGCATCCTGGCCGCGAACGTGCTGAACGCCGCCGCGATCTTCCTGGTGCAGGGGGCGCTGGTGCGGGCGGTCGAGGACATCCGGGCGGGACGGCGCGACCCGAGCGCCGCCGAGGCGTACGGCTACGCCGGGCAGCGCCTGGTGACGCTGGCCGTCGCCGGGATCCTGGCCACGCTGGGCGTGATCGCCGGCCTCGTGCTGTTCGTCGTGCCGGGGCTGGTGCTGCTGACGTGGTGGCTCGTGCTCTCGCCGGTGATCATGCTGGAGGCCCGCGGGGTGATCGAGGCCTTCGGCCGCAGCCGCGAGCTGGTGCACGGCAACGGGTGGCCGGTGTTCGGCGTGATGGTGCTGACCCTGATCGTGCTGCTGGCGTTCGCGCTCGTGCTGGCGATCGTGGCCGCCCCGCTCGGCACGGAGGCGGGCTCGTTCATCCAGACGGCCGTCGGCAACAGCCTGGCGGCGCCGTTCGTGGCGGTCGCCTGGACCCTCACCTACCTGCGCCTGCGGGAGCTCGAGGCCGCCCGGCCGGCCGCCGCGTAGGGCCTACTCGGACCAGTCGTCCTGCGCGACCGGCGGTCCGTGCCGGTTGAGCAGCTCGGCCGGCAGCAGGAAGCGCCGGGCCTCGCCGTCGGGCTCGCGCTCGAACGAGGCGACGGACTCCTCGGGGACGTCGACCGCGAACACGATCGCGTCGCCCGCGGCGGCGCCCGCGGGCGGGCGGTCCGTGACCCAGACGCCGGGCGCCGAGTCGCGCGCGCCCAGGTGGTCCCTGAAGCCGCCGTCGCGGATCGCCATCGCCTCGTCGTAGTCGCTCATGTGGAACACCCGCATGCGGCGCGGACGCTCCTTCGGCCGCGAGGGCGGCCGGCCGTCCGACTCGGCCCGCTCCTGCTCGAGGTCCACGACCACGTGCGTGACGGGCACCGTGTAGCGCGAGCGCGCCCGCTGCACCACCCGGCGCTCGAGCCAGTTGCTGCGCGCGGGCGGATGCGTGGCGATGACCACCTCGTGCGGATCGACCACCCGCATGGCGTCGTCGAGGGCTTGCAGCGGGTCCTGGTCGCCGAGCGTGCCGTCGGCGCTGAAGCCCGCGGCGCGGAGCGCGTCGATCGACGCCCACAGCCGTTCCCGGGCCTCCTGCTGGCGGCGGTCGAGGTCGGACGTGAGCCAGTGCTCCAGCCGCGAGCGCGCGAGCGCCGGCGCGACCACGTGCACGACGGCGTCGTCGCCGCCCCGGTAGCGCACCTCGTCCACGATCGCCGGCGACGCGCACGTCTCGTTGGCGATGACCAGGATCCGCCGGGGACCTGCCCCGGGCGCTGCCGACGGGGACATGTGCCGAATGTAGCTTGTCATCCGCGCGCGCGCCACCTCGCCCGGTGCCCGCGCGGGCGCCCCCGCCGGCGGCGCCCGTCAACCGCCCGCGGGCGCCCCCGCGGCGGGCATCCGGACGGTGGCACGCAGGCCCCCGGCGGCCCGCGGCGCGAGCTCGACGCCGCCGTCGTGGGCCTCGGCGATGCCGGTCACGATCGCCAGCCCGAGGCCCACGCCGGCGTGGTCGGTGCGCACGCGGTCGGTGCCGCGCCGGAACGGCTCGGCGAGCGTGGCGACCAGCTCCGGCGCGAGCGGCTCACCGGTGCTCTCGACGACGAGCTCCGCCTGGCCGCCCCGGACGCCGGTGGTGACCCGCACCGTGCCCCCCTGGGGCAGGTTGTGGACGATGCCGTCGCGGACGAGGTTCGTGCAGAGCTGCAGCAGCGGCGCGTGCGAGCCGAGCGCCGTGGCCGCGTCGCCGGCCACCGCGACGTCCACCCCGCGCCGCTCCGCGAGGGGCAGGAGCGTCTCGGCGGCCTCCTCGGCGACCAGCGACGGTCGACGGGCCCCGAGGTGAAGGCCCGGCGGTCGGCGCGGCTCAGCAGCAGCAGCGCGTCGGTGAGGTCGATCGCGCGGGCGATGACGGCGTGGAGGCGCTCGACCAGCTCGCCGGCGTCGCGGTCCGGGTCGTCGCGGGCCACCTCGAGCAGCGTCCGGGTGATCGCGAGCGGGGTCCGCAGCTCGTGCGACGCGTTCGCCGCGAACCGCCGCTGCTCCGCCACGTGGGCCTCCAGCCGCGCCAGCATGGCGTCGGCCGGCACCCCCCCCGAGCACCAGCGGCGCCTGTTCCACGAGGCGGTCCTCCGGTACGGCTCGCCCGAGGAGGCCGCCCGGTGGGTGGCCACCCTCGAGACGTCCGCCCACGTGCGGGGTGAGGCGGTCGACGTGGGGCCCGCCGAGGCGATGGCCTGGCTCGTCGCCCACGGCGCCGCGTACGGGCTCTGCCGGGTCTACGACAACGAACCCTGGCACTATGAGCTGCGCGCCGGCGCCGGCGGCGGGTGCCCGCCGGTCTACGCCGACGCGACCGAGGACCCGCGGATGCGGTGAGCCGGCGGGTCCGAGGTCGGGCCGCCGACGACCGGGACGCAGCGGCCCCGATCCCGGGAGGGATGGCCCGGCGAAGAGCCGGTAGAATGGCGGCCATGGCCCCCCGCACGCACTCGGTCCACGACTACCTCGAGGCGATCTATTTCCTCGCGACGCCGGTCGGCGAGTACGGCCCGCTCGTGAAGGGCGAGGCGCCCGTGCCGGCCGCCCGGGTCGCCGAGATGCTGCAGGTGACGCCGCCCACGGCCAGCGAGATGCTCAAGCGCCTCGAGGCCGACGGGCTCGTGGAGCGCGGCCCGCGCAAGGGCCCGGTGCTGACGAAGCGCGGCCGCGAGGAGGCCGAGCGCATCGTCCGCAACCACCGCATCATCGAGCGCTTCCTCACCGACTTCATGGGCTACACACCCGCCGAATCGCACGTGCACGCCGACGAGATGGGCGACGCCTTCACCGACGAGATGGTCGAGCGGCTCAGCGTCCAGCTCGGCCACCCCGACCGCTGCCCGCACGGCTGGCCGGTCGATACGACGCAGGAGAAGGAGGAGAACGCCGACCTGCGGCCGCTCTCCCAGGTGGCGTCCGGGCCGGCGCGCATCGTGCGCCTGGCCGAGCACGACGGCGACCTGCTGCACTGGTTCTACGAGCAGGAGCTGGTGCCGGGCACCGAGCTCGAGGTGACCCGCGTCGACGAGGCCGCCGGCCAGCTCACCCTCACGGTCGGGGGCGAGGAGCGCGTGATCGGCGAGCGCGCGGCGGCCGGCCTGTACGTGCTCCCCGGCTGAGCCCCGGCCGCCCCGCGACGGAGCCGACCCGCACGCCGCCCGAACCCATCCAGGTCAGCGGCCTGACGAAGGCCTTCGGCGGCACCCCCGTGCTGCGGGGGGTGGAGCTGTCCGCGCCCGCGGGCTCGATCGTGGCCCTGCTCGGCCCGAGCGGCTGCGGCAAGACCACCCTGCTGCGCTGCGTGGCGGGCCTGGAGCGGCCCGACGGGGGCGTCGTGCGGCTGGGCGACCGGGTCGTCTCCGGGCCCGGCGCGTTCGTGCCGCCCGAGCGCCGGCGGGTGGGCATGGTGTTCCAGGACGCGGCCGTCTTCCCCCACCTCAGCGTCGCGCGCAACGTGGCCTACGGCCTGCCGCGGCGCGACCCGCGACGCGACGAGCGGGTGGCCGAGGCGCTCGAGCTCGTGGGCCTCGCCGGCTTCGGCGACCGGGCGCCGGCCACGCTGTCGGGCGGCCAGCTGCAGCGGGTCGCGCTGGCGCGCGCCCTGGCGCCGCGCCCCGCGGTGATCCTGCTCGACGAGCCCTTCTCCAGCCTCGACGCCCCCCTGCGCGCCGAGCTGCGCGCCGAGGTGCGTCGGGTGCTCGCCGCCACCGACGCCACCGCCCTGTTCGTGACCCACGACCAGGAGGAGGCCTTCGTCGTGGGCGACGAGGTCGCCGTGATGGACGAGGGGCTCGTGGCCCAGCAGGGCACCCCGTCGCAACTCTACGAGCTGCCCGCCAGCCGCCGGGTGGCGGCGTTCATCGGCGACGCCAACTTCATCGCCGGGACGGCCGACGAGGGTGTCGCGCGCACGGTCATCGGGCCGATCGCCCTCCACGGGCCGGTCGAGGGCCCGGTGGAGGTCATGGTGCGCCCCGAGCGCATCCTCGCCACCGAGGGCGACGGCGGCACGGTCGACGCCGTCGAGTACTTCGGCCACGACGCGGTCTACCGGGTGCGCCTGGACGGCGGCGGCTCGCTGCGCTCGCGCGTGATCGGCGCGCCGCGCCTGCGGCCCGGCGCGCGCGTGGCGCTGGCGTTCACCGGCCCGCCGACGGTGGCCTACGCGGCGCCGACGCCGCCGGCCGAGCCGGCCACCTCGGTGGCGGCGGCCGCCCTCAGCTGAGGACCGTTCGTCGGCGCGCCTGACGATCGATCTCTGGCGCCCCTTAATTTCAATCGTCGTGACCCATAGACTCCGGGCGGCCGCACGGCGGCAGGACCCGGAGACCCGACGCAGGGGGACGACGTTGAGGCGAGCGCTGGTCGCATCGGTGCTGGCGGTGGTGATCGCGGTGACCGGCCTGGGCGCCGCCGGGTGCGGCGGCGGCGGCGACGACGCGCTGACCGTCTACAGCGGGCGCACGGAGAGCCTGGTCGCCCCGGTCATCGAGCGGTTCACCCAGGAGACGGGCGTCGAGGTGGACGTGCGCTACGGCGACACGAACGACCTCGCCCTGCTCGTCGGCACGGAGGGCGCCGACAGCCCCGCCGACGTCTACTGGGGCCAGAGCCCCGGCGCGACGGCCTACCTGGCCGGCAAGGACCTGCTGGCCCCGCTCCCCGAGGCCACCCTGTCGAAGGTCGCCCCCGGGTTCGAGGACCGCGACGGCCGCTGGGTGGGCGTCAGCGGCCGCGCCCGCGTGCTGGTCTACAACCGCGATCAGGTGGCGGAGGCCGAACTGCCCGACTCGGTGATGGACCTGACCGCGCCCGAGTGGCGCGGCAAGGTGGGCCTGGCGCCGTCCAACGGCTCGTTCCAGGACTTCGTCACCGCGATGCGCCACCTGGAGGGCGAGCAGGTCGCCGAGCGCTGGCTGCGCGGCATGGCCGCCAACGACGCGCGCACCTACGCCAACAACAACGCCATCGTGGAGGCCGTCGGGCGCGGCGAGATCCCCGTCGGGCTGGTCAACCACTACTACAACCACCGCTTCCTTGCGGAGGATCCCGGCCTGCCCAGCCGCAACCACCAGTTCGCCGACGGCGACATCGGCAACCTCGTGATCCCCTCGTCGGTGAGCGTGCTGGCCGCGTCCGACCGCCAGGAGGACGCCGCGCGGTTCGTGGACTTCCTGCTCTCCGAGGAGTCGCAGCGCTACTTCGCCGACGAGACCTTCGAGTACCCGCTGGTGAAGGGCGTGCCGCCCGCCGAGGGCGTGCCGGCCTTCTCGACGCTGCGGCCGCCGGCCGGCGAGCGGGCCGACGAGCTCGGCGACATCGAGGCGACCGGCCGCATGATCGCGGCCAGCGGGCTCAACTGACGCGGGACGCGGCCCGGCTGCGGGCCGCGGGCCTGCGGCTCGCGGTGGTGCTGCTGGCGGCGCCGTTCGCGGCGCCGCTGGCGTACCTCGTGGTCCGCACGGCCGACGAGGGCGAGACCTGGTCGATCGTCTCCGACGCGGCCCTGCTCGGGCCGCTCGGCCGCAGCCTGCTGCTGGGCACGACCGTCGCCGCCGCCGCGGCGGCGGTGGGCACGCTGGCCGCCTGGCTGGTGATGCGCACCGACCTGCCCGGCCGCCGGGTGGCGCGCCTGCTCCTGCCGCTGCCGCTGGTGCTGCCGTCGTTCATCGGCGCCTTCGCGCTGATCGCGGCGTTCGCGCGGGGCGGGCTGGTGGAGCGCCTGCTCTCCCCCGTCGCCGACGGCGCCCGGCTGCCCGAGGTGGGCGGCTTCGCGGGCGCCTTCACGGTGCTGACGCTCCTCACCTATCCCTACGTCTACCTGCCGGTCGCCGCGCGCCTGCGCCAGCTGCCGGCCTCGATGGAGGAGTCGGCGCGACTGCTCGGCCGCGGCCCCCTCGGGACCTTCGCCACCGTGGTGCTGCCCCAGGCGCGCACGGCGATCGCGGGCGGCGGGCTGCTCGTCTTCCTCTACACGATCGCCGACTTCGGGGCGGTCCAGCTGCTGCGCTACGACACCCTGACGCGGGCGATCTACGCCAACCGGCTGATCGACCCCGCCGTCGCCGCCGCGCTGAGCCTGGCGCTGGGTCTGCTGGCGATCGTCGTCGTCGTGGGCCAGCGGCGCGTCGCCGGCCGGCTCGGGGTGGACGTGCGCCGCGGCGGCCGCCCGCTGACCGTGCAGCTCGGCCGCTGGCGCGCCGCCGGGCTGGGCTTCGTCGGCGGGCTGCTCACCCTGAGCCTGGTGGCGCCGCTCGCCGTGCTGGGCTACTGGGCGATCCGCGGCGCCGCCGAGGGCTCCAGCCGGCCCACCTCGCTCGTCGCCGACCCCGGCCTGCTGGTGGAGCCGGCGGTCAACACCTCCGTGGCGTCGGCGGTGGCCGCCGGGGTCGCGGTGGCGGCCGTCCTGCCGGTCGCCTTCCTCACCGTGCGCCACCGGGGCCGGCTGGGCGGCGCGGCCGACGCCCTGATCACCGGCGGCTTCGCCCTGCCGGGCATCGTGATCGCGCTGGCGCTGGCGTTCTGGACCCTCAACAGCCCCGGCGCGTTCGGCGGCCTCTACCAGACCCTCCCGCTGCTGGTGGGCGCGTACGCGATCCACTTCGGCGCGCTCGCGCTGGGCCCCTCGCGGGTGGCGGTGGCGAGCGTGCCGCGCCGCCTCGACGACGCCGCGCGCACGCTCGGCCGGGGGCGGCTGGCGCGCCTGCTGAGCATCGATCTGCCGCTGATGACCCCGGGGCTCGCGGCCGCCGCGGGGCTGGTGCTGCTGTCGGCGATGAAGGAGCTGCCCGTCACCCTGCTGCTCGCCCCCGCGGGCTTCCCCACCCTGGCCACGCGGGTCTGGAGCGCCGCCGAGGACGCGTTCTGGGCGGACGCCAGCATCGCCGCGCTGCTGCTGGTGGCGGTGTCGGGGGTGCTCACCTGGCTGCTCGTGGTGCGCCGGGGCGAGGCCTTCTCGTGAGCCCGGCGCCGCTCCTCGTGCTCTGGAGCGGCGTGGACGAATGGCGCGCCGAGGTCGCCGAGGTGGAGCTCGGCACGGCGGGCGTCCGGGCCCGCGGCACCCAGGCCGGCGGCGACCCGCTGCCGGGGCGCCCCTACCGCCTCGACTACCGCCTGGACGCCGGCGAGGGGTTCGTCACCCGCCGCCTCGACGTCACCGCGACCGGCGCGGGCTGGTCGCGCGCGCTCGCGCTCGAGCGGGGCGCCGATGGGCGGTGGACGTGCGCGGCGGCGGAGGACGGCGGGCCGCCCGCCGTCGTGGAGCGGCCCGACCTCGCCGGCGCCCTCGACTGCGACCTCGGCGGCTCCCCGCTCACCAACCTCATGCCGGTGCGGCGCCTCGGCCTGATGCGCCCCGGGCCGCCGGCCGAGATCGTGGCGGCCTGGGTCGACGTGCCCGCGCTGACCGTCCACCCCTCGCGCCAGCGCTACGAGCACGTGCGGGACCAGGTCGGCGGCGCCGTCGTGCGCTACACCGACCTCGGCGCGCACGCGGGCGTCAGCGCCGAGCTGCTCCTGGACGCCGACGGGCTGGTGGTCGGGTACCCGGGGCTGGCGCGCCGGGTCGGGGGCGGGCGCTGAACTAGAGGGCGAAGAGGATGCCGGCCGGCTCGCCCGGGTCGGCGGCGATGCGCGGCACCGCCTCGCGCAGGGCCAGCTGCAGGCGCCCGGCGCTCTCGCGGAAGAGCCGCTCCAGCGTGTCGGGCGGCGTCGGCTCCGGCATGACGCCGTTGGCGTGGTCGGTGACGAAGCCGATCAGCGCGAACGGCAGGCGCGCCTCGCCGGCGAGCACGGTCTCCGGGCCGCCGGTCTGGCTCACCGCCGCCACGCCGGCGGCCGCGAGCTGGGCGATCTCGGTGCGGGTGTTGAAGCGGGGACCGTCCACGTGCCCGTACGTGCCGCCGTCGCGCACGTCGAGGCCGGCGGCGCGCGCGCCCTCCAGCAGCCCGCGCCGCACGCCCTCGGCGAACGGGCGCTCGTAGATCCAGTGGCCGCGGCCCGGCATGGCCGGGTCGGTGAACAGGGTGCAGAGCGAGCCGTCGGCCAGGCGGTTGGACGGGAAGTGGAGGTCGTCGAACACCACCAGCGAGCCCAGCGCCAGGCCCGGGTCGACCGCGCCGCAGACGGTGGTCGAGACCATCGCCCGGGCACCGGCGGCGGCGATCGCCGCGACCGTGGCGCGCGGCGTGAGCTGGTGCGACAGGCGGGCGTGGCCGGCGCCGTGGCGGGGCACGTGGGCGACCGACACCCCGTGGAGGGTGCCGAGCACGACGGTCACCTCGCCGTGGGGCGTCGCGACGAGCCGCTCCTCGCGGTCCTCGAGGCCGTCGAGCTCGTAGAGGCCGGTACCGGTGACGAGGCCGATGCGGGGGAGGTCCGTCACGCCCGCAGCCTACCGGCGCCGGCGCCCCTATCCTCCCCCTCGTGCCGGCCGAGCTGCGCATCGTCCCCCGCGGGCCGTTCGCGCTGCGCGCCGCCGCGGCGTTCCTCGCGGGCTGGCCGCCGGCGGGCCGCGAGGACGCCGACGACGACGGGGTCCTGCGCCTGGCGCTGGGGCCGGACGGCGCGACGGGCACGGTGGGCGCGGCGCTGCGCGAGCACGGCGGCGCGGTGGCAGCCGTGGTCACCGGCGACGGCGCGGCGGCCGACCCCGCGGCCGCCCGCGACCGGGTGGCCAGGGCGCTCTCGCTCGACATCGACGGCCGCGGCTACGGCGCCGTGGGCCGGCGCGACCCGGTGGTGGGCGCGGCGATGCGCCGCCACCCGGGCCTGCGGCCGCCGCTCTTCCCCTCGCCCTACGAGGCCGGCGTCTGGGCGATCCTCACCCAGCGCACGCAGCTCGCGCAGTCGCTCGCCACGCGGGCCCGCATCGTGGCCGCGCTCGGCGGCGAGGTCGAGGTGGCGGGGCGCCGGCTGCGCACCTTCCCCGCCCCCGAGCGCCTGGCCGGACTGGCGCCCGGCCGGGGGCTCACCCCCGAGCGCACGGAGCGCCTGCGCGAGCTGGCCCGCGCCGCCGTCGACGGTCGTCTGGACGCCGGGCACCTGCGAGCCCTGCCGGCCGACGAGGCGCTGCGCGAGCTGCGCGAGCTGCCCGGCGTGGGGCCGTACTCGGCCGAGGTGATCCTCATCCGCGGCGCGGGCGCGCCCGACGTGCCGCCCCTCGCCGAGCCGCGCGTCCGCGCCGCGGTGGCCGAGGCGTACGGGCTCCCCGCGCCGCCCGACGACCGGCGCCTGCGGGAGATCGCCGAGCCCTGGCGGCCGTTCCGGTCGTGGGTGGCCCTGCTGCTGCGCGCCGACGCCCCCGCGCGCCCGTAGGGGCCGCGCCTCACGCATCACGACGGATACGGCGTCGCGCGCCGCGTGCCGATCCCGGGTGCGAGGGGCGGCACGCCCGTCCGCCCCACCTCCACGGAAGGACCACCACCGATGCGACGGATCCTCTGCGGCCTCGGCGCCCTCGCCGCCGTCGGCGCGCTCGCCGCGCCCGCCCTCGCCGCCACCCCGCGGGTGGCGATCTGCCACGCGACCGGCTCGACGACGAACCCGTACGTGCTGATCTCCCCGGCCGCGCCGGGCATCGTGCGGGCGCACCTCGACCACCAGGAGGACCGCGACGTCGTGCCGCCCTTCACGTTCCGCGGGACGACCTGGTCCCAGAACTGGGACGCCGCGGGCGGGGACCTCTACGACGCCCGCTGCGAGGGCGCGGCGCCGGGCGGGCCGGGCGGCGGTGGCGACGGCGGCGGCGGGGGCGAGACGCCGGGCTTCTGAGCGGGGTGCGGCGCGCGCGCGGCCGGCCGGCCGGGCGCGCGCGCCGGCCGCGCGGTCAGTCCCGGCGCTCGGCCCCGGCGGCGCCCGGCGCGGCGGTGACCGTGTAACGCACGTCGGTGCCCGAGAGCAGGAAGTCGGGGTTGACGCAGGGCGCCTCCGAGCGGTGCTCGAACGTGCGCTCGACGGCCGCGTCGCAGATCGGCAGCGGCTCCTTCGCCGCCCGCAGCGAGCCGAACCCCGCCGCGGTGCGCTGCATGCGCCGCAGGCGCTCCAGGTCGATCTCGACCCGGTAGACGCCCTCCATGCACCCCACCCACGTGCGCCCGTCCCGCTCGTACGAGTAGAGCCGGGGGCACCCGGCCTCCAGGCAGCCCGCCGGGCGCACCGTCCGCTCGCACGAGACCGGGCACTGACGGCACGACCCTGCGGCGGCGGAGACCGCCGCGGCGGAGCGTCTCATCGGGGTACCCGAGCGCGCATCGCGGTGTAGTGAAGCGCCCTCCCCCGCCCGGGGTCAAGCGTCCGCGCCGGCCCCGGGTGCGCGGGTTTGACAGGGGCGCGGACGCGCCACTCGGACGCGCCCGGCGGCCCCGGGACGCGCCCCGGGGCCGCGGTCCGCGCGATCGGACGAGGCGCTGTGGTCTGCGCGATTGGACGAGGCGCCGAGGTCCATTCGGACGTCCCGCGCGCCGGGAACCCCGCCGACCGACCGACCGGGGACGGAGGGCACGTGCCGGCGCCAGCCGGACGCGTCCGAATGGACCCCGGCGTCGGGTCCAAGTGGACCACCACCCCGCCGGGCGCAGCGGCCGGCCGATCGACGCGGCCGAGGGACCGGCCGGTGCGCGGGGCGGGGCTCCGTGCGGCGACGCCGACACGCCCGAATGGACCCCGACGCCGGGTCCAAGTGGACCACCACCCGCCGGGCGCGTCGGTGGCCGAGCGACGCAGCCGGCCGCCGTGCCGGCGCGGCTCCCGCGCAGCGACGGCCCGGTACGCCCGAATGGACCCCGACGCCGGGTCCAAGTGGACCGCCACCCCGCCCCCGGCTGCGTCGGTCGGCCGACCGACGCAGCCGGCCGCCGTGCCGGCGCGCCTCCCGCGCGGCGACGGCTCGGTGCGCCAACCGGATGCCGGCGCGGCGTCGGGGTAAACCTCGACCGCGGCCGAGACGTCCGAATGGACCCCGGCGCCGCGTCCAAGTGGACCTCGACCGCGATCGGGGCGCAGCGGGCCGATCGGATCCGGACGGTCGCCTGGGAGGCCGCGGGCGCCGGCCCGGGCGTCGCCGGGCGGCGGCGCTGTGATGCGCCCGAGGGCCGGGCGGGGTATGGATATGGGACCACTCGACCGGGAGGACGGATGTCGGACGAATACGAGCTCTACGGCCAGGAGGCGACGGTCAGCCGCGAGGAGGCGGCGCGGCGGCTGCGCGCGATCGCCGACGAGCTCGCGTCGAACAACGGGCTGCAGGTGACCCGGGAGGGCAAGCGGCTGAGCGTCCGGGTGCCGGACGAGGTGCAGCTGTCCGTCGAGATCGAGCAGGACGACGAGGGGATGGAGATCGAGATCGAGATCGGCTGGCGCGGCGGGCCGATCGCGACGTGACGCGCCCGTGGCGCCGCGCACGGCGGCCGCGGACGAGCCGCGCCGCAGCGCGCGGCGCGGGGGCGGGCGGCCGTCAGGCCAGGCAGCGCTCCCCGAACAGCGTCTTCAGCTCCGCGACCAGGGAGTTGGCCCGGGGGTCGACCGAGAACTCGTCGCTGAGCCGCAGCCGGCGGCGGCCGGCGGGGGTCTCCACGTCCACGATCACCTTCGCCGGGCCGGGGTGGTCGACGAGCACCCGGCGCAGCTCGGGGAGCGGCGTGGCCGCGAGGCGCTCCATCGGGACGCGCAGGCGCAGGCGCTCCTCCTCGCCGCCCTCCTCGGGCACGAAGGCCCGGACCGACTGGGCGACGAGCTTCGTCTCGCCCTCCCCCTTCTGGTCGACGCGGCCGGTCATGAGCAGCATCGCGTCCATCGTGAGCAGCTCGCGGGCCTCGGCGAGCACCGCCGGCACGACGACCACCTCGACCTGCCCCTCGAGGTCGTCGAGGCGGACGAACATCATCGGCTCGCCGCGGCGGGTGGTGATGTTCTTGACCGCGCCGATCATCCCGCCCACGGTGACCGGCTCGCCGTCGGCGCGCTCGCCGAGCGCGGCGAGGCCGCACGTGACGGCGCGTGCGAGCTGGCGGCGGCAGTCCTGGAGGGGGTGGCTCGACACGTAGAGGCCGAGCGCCTCCTTCTCGGCGGCGAGCAGCTCCTCCTTGGGCATCTCGATCGTCGGGACCGGGGCGTCGACCTCGAGGACGACCGGGTCGGCGGCGCCGTCGTCGCCGCCGCCCATCGCCCCGAAGAGCGACTCCTGGCCGGCCGCGAGGTCCTGGCGGCGGCGCGCGGCCTGGGCGACCGCGGCCGGGATCGTCTCGAGCATGCCGAGGCGCGTGTCGCCGGTGCAGTCGAGCGCCCCGGCGCGCACGAGGCTCTCCAGCGCGCGCTTGTTGACCTGCGCCTGGTCGACGCGCCGGCAGAAGTCCCAGATCGACTCGAACGGCCCGCCGGCGTCGCGGGCCGCGATGATCGCCGCGACGGCGTTGTCGCCGACGCCCTTCGTCGCCGTGAGGCCGAAGCGGATCTCGCGCTCGCCGGTCACCGCGAAGTCGGCGCGGCTGACGTTGACGTCGGGCGGCAGCACCGAGAGGCCCATGTCCGTGCAGCAGGCCACGTAGAAGGGCACGCGGTCCTTCGTGTCCATCACCGAGGACAGCAGCGACGCCATGTACTCGGCCGGGTGGTTCGCCTTCAGGTAGGCGGTGCGGTAGGCGAGCAGCGCGTAGCAGGCGGCGTGACTCTTGTTGAACGAGTAGTCGCCGGCCGCCTCGCAGAGGCCCCAGAGGTCCTGCGCCACCTTGCGGTCGGTGCCGCTGGCCAGGCAGCCCTCGATGAACTCGTCCTTCAGCGAGGCCATCAGGACCTTGTCCTTCTTGCCGACCGCCTTGCGCAGGTCGTCGGCGCGCGACGGCGAGAACCCGGCGAGCTGCCGGGAGATCGCCATCAGCTGCTCCTGGTACACCGCGACCCCGTAGGTGGGGCCGGTGATCGGCTCGAGGCGCGGGTCGGCGAACGTGACGAGCGAGGGGTCGCGCTTGTTGCGGGCGTAGGTCGGGATGAAGGCCATCGGCCCCGGCCGGTACAGCGCGACGAGGGCGATGAGGTCGGCGAACTCGGTCGGCCGCACCTCGCGGAGCGCCTCGCGCATGCCGCTCGACTCGAACTGGAACACGCCGACGGCGTCGCCGCGGGCCAGCATCGCGTAGGTGGCCGGGTCGTCGAGCGGCACCGTGTCGATGTCGAGGTCCTCGCCGGTGCGGTCCGCGATGAGCCGCAGCGCGCCCTCGATGACGTCGAGGTTGCGCAGGCCGAGGAAGTCCATCTTCAGCAGGCCGAGCGCCTCGACGTCGTGGTCGGGCACCTGGGTGACGACGTTGCCCTCGTCGTCCATCCGCACCGGCACGTAGTCGGTGATGTCGCTCGGCGCGATCACGACGCCGGCGGCGTGGACGCCCTCGTTGCGCACGAGGCCCTCGAGCGGCCGGGCGGTGTCGATGATCTGCTTGGTGACCGGGTCCTCGGCGTACGCCTGGGCGAGCTCGGTGCCCGGCTTCATCGCCTCCTCGAGCTTGATCCCGATGGGCCGCTCCGGGACGAGCTTGGCGATGCGGTCGACCTGGCCGTACGTGTGCCCCAGCACGCGGCCGGCGTCGCGCACGACGGCGCGCGCGAGCAGCTTGCCGAACGTGCCGATGCGGGCCACCGCGGACTGGCCGTACTTCTCGGTGACGTAGGCCACCACACGGTCGCGCCCGGCCACCGAGAAGTCGGTGTCGATGTCGGGCATGCTCTTGCGCCCCGGGTTGAGGAAGCGCTCGAACAGCAGGTCGTGGGCGAGCGGATCGACGTCGACGATACGCAGCGCGAACGACACCAGCGAGCCGGCCGCCGAGCCGCGGCCCGGTCCCACGGCGACGCCGTTCTCGCGCGCCCAGCGCGTGTAGTCCCAGACGATCAGGAAGTAGCTGCTGAAGCCCATCTCCCGGATGACGTCGAGCTCGAAGCGCAGCCGCTCCTCGGCGGCGGCCGGCCAGCCGCCCGGGTAGCGCCGGTCGAGCCCCTCGCGGCAGAGCCGCTCGAGGTAGGCCTCGGCGGTCTCGCCGCCCGGCACCGGGAACCGCGGGAGCTTGATGTCGCCGAGCGGCAGGCTGAGCGCCGAGCAGCGCTCGGCGATCTCCACCGAGACCGGCAGGGCGTCGAGGAAGTCGGGCAGCGCGGCGGCCATCTCCGCGCCGGTCTTGAGGTAGAACTCCTTCGTGTCGAAGCGGAAGCGCTTCGGGTTGCTGAGCACGTCCCGCGTCTGGATGGCCAGCAGCGCCTCGTGGGCGTCCGCGTCCTCGCGGCAGGGGTAGTGCGCGTCGCAGGTGGCGACCATCGGGATGCCGAGGTCGGTCGCGATGCGCCGCAGGTGCTCGTTGATGCCGGTCTGCACCGGCAGGCCGGCGTGCTGGATCTCGGCGTAGACGTCGTCGGGCCCGAAGATCTGCCGCAGGCGGTCGAGCTCGGCGGCCGCGGCGTCGGTGTCGCCCTGCTCGAGGCTGCTGCAGACGACGCCCGACAGGCAGCCCGACAGGGCGATGATCCCGTCCGAGTGGCGCTCCATCAGCTCGTGCGAGATGCGCGGCTTGCGGTGGTACCCCTCGAGGTAGCCGGCCGAGCAGAGCTTGATGAGGTTGTAGTAGCCCTCGGTCGTCTCGGCGAGCAGCGTGAGGTGGTTGCGCTTCTCGCGGGTGGGCCGCTCGCGGTGGTCGGGCACCACGTACGCCTCGAGGCCAACCACGGGCGTGATGCCGCGCTTGGTGGCCTTGCGATAGAGGTCGACCGCCCCGCTCATCACGCCGTGGTCGGTGAGCGCGACGGCCCCCTGCCCCATCTGCTCGACGCGGTTCAGCAGCCGCTCGATCTCGCACGCGCCGTCGAGGACGGAGCGGTCCGAGTGGACGTGGAGGTGGACGAAGGGCGGGTCGGCGGCGGGCATGAGGCGGTGACAGGGTGGCACACCGGGTCGGACGCCACAATCGCAGGAGTCCGCTGTTTGCGGGGCTTTTGCCGCCGGTGAGTCCTGGCCGCGCCGCCGCCCTTCCCCCGGCGGCGCGGGCGTCGTACCCTCGACCTCCCGTGCCTCGAGGAGGCGCGATGACCACGACCGCATCCGACCCCCGGGCCGTCGCCGCGGCCCAGCTCGAGGCCTTCAACGACGAGGACTGGGACCGCTTCGCCGAGCTGTCCCACCCCGGCATCGTCTACACCGAGGCGGGCACGGGCCGCCGCATCGAGGGCATCGAGCCCTACCTCGAGGCGCTGCGCGAATGGAAGGTCGCGCTGCCCGACGTGCGGGGCGACATCCGCCGCGCGCTCGCGGAGGGCGGCACGGTGGCCGAGGACGTGATCTGGCGCGGCACCCAGGACGGGCCGCTCGGGACGTCGGGCCGCGACATCGCCCCCACCGGCCGGCGCATCGAGGTCACGGCGACGCTCTGGGTGACGGTCCGCGACGGCAGGGTCGCCGACGTCGAGCACCACCTCGACGTGCTCACCCTCCTCGCGCAGATCGGCGTGCTGGGCGACGGCGAGGCCTGAGGCGGAACGGCGGGGCCGGGGGACCCCGGCTACGCTGGGCACGGCCGCACCAGGAGGAGGCGCCCTGACCAGCTCGACCACCACCGGCGCCGGGGGCACCCGGGCGGAGGCGCCGTCCGGGCCGCCCGGCGCCGTCACCACGACGGCCGGCGCCGAGCCCGGGCGCGGGCGCCGCCCGCCCGCCTGGCTGCTGCCCGGCCTGGCGCTGGCCGGGGTGCTGTCCGGGCTGCTCCTGTGGGCGCTCGGCCTCGACGTCGCGGCCGACGCCGTCTGGAGCGCGACGACCGTGCTGGTGCTGGCGCCGCTCGTCCTGAGCGTGGCCCGCGCGCTGACCCGCGGCGACCTCGGCGTCGACGTGATCGCCCTGCTCGCCATGGCGGGCGCCCTGGCGCTCGGCGAGTACCTGGCGGCGGCGGTGGTGGCGCTGATGATGTCCGGCGGCGAGGCGCTCGAGGCGCTGGCCGCCGGCCGCTCGCGCCGGGAGCTCGCGGCGCTGCTCGCCCGGGCGCCCCGCACCGCGACGCTCCGCCGCGACGGCGCGCTGGTGGAGGTCCCGGCCGACGCGGTCGGGGTCGGCGACCTGGTCGTGGTGCGCGCCGGCGAGGTGCTGCCGGTGGACGGGCTGGTCGAGGGCGGCTCGGCCGTGCTCGACCAGGCCGCCCTCACCGGCGAGCCGCTGCCGGTCGAGATCCCCGAGGGCGGGGCGGTGCGCAGCGGCAGCACGAACGCCGGCGCAGCGATCGACGTCCGCGCCACCCGGCCCGCCGCCGAGAGCGCGTACGCCGCGATCGTCCGCCTCGTGCGGGAGGCGGGCGCCCAGCGCGCACCCTTCGTGCGCATGGCCGACCGCTACGCCGTGGTGTTCCTCGCGGTCACGCTCGCCCTGGCCGGGCTCGCCTGGGCAGTCAGCGGCGATCCGGTGCGCGCGCTCGCGGTGCTGGTCGTCGCGACCCCGTGCCCGCTGATCCTGGCGGCGCCGATCGCGCTGGTCGCCGGCGTGTCGCGGGCGGC
Source organism: Miltoncostaea marina (assembly GCF_018141525.1). GTDB lineage: Bacteria > Actinomycetota > Thermoleophilia > Miltoncostaeales > Miltoncostaeaceae > Miltoncostaea > Miltoncostaea marina. Next base: position 1,095,289 of record NZ_CP064655.1, on the reverse strand, counting down.
CCGGCGCGGCGTGATCGTGAAGGGCGCGGGCGTGATCGAGGCGCTCGGGGGGGCGCGCGCCGTGCTGCTCGACAAGACCGGCACCCTGACCCTCGGAACGCCCGAGGTGGAGGACGTCGTCGCGGCGGACGGCCGCTCCGCTGACGAGGTGCTGCGGCTGGCGGCCTCGGTCGAGCAGCTCTCGATGCACGTGCTCGGCCAGGCCCTCGTGGACGCGGCCGCCGGCCGCGAGCTGCGGCTGTCGCTGCCCGCCGACGTGGTGGAGGACCCCGGCTTCGGCGTGCAGGGGCGGGTCGACGGCGCGCGGGTCGTTGCGGGGGCCCCCGATTGGGTGCGCGGGCAGGGGGTGACCGGCGTCGAGGCGCTCGGCGTCGCAGCAGGGGCGGGACGCGCCGTGGTCGCGGTGGGGATCGACGGCCGGGCGGCGGGCGCCGTGGTCTTCGGCGACCGCCTGCGCGACGACGCCTCGGCCACCGTCGAGCGCATGCGCCGGACCGGCATCGAGCAGATCGCGATGGTGACCGGCGACGAGCGGTCGGTCGCCGAGGAGGTGGCGGCCCGCGTGGGGGTGGACCGGGTCCACGCCGACCAGACGCCCGCCGACAAGCTCGACGTGGTGCGCGCGATGCGCGCGGACGGCGCCGGCGTGGTGATGGTCGGCGACGGCATCAACGACGCCCCCGCGCTGGCGATGGCGGACGTCGGCATCGCGGTGGGGTCGATCGGCGCGAGCGCGTCGACCGAGGCGGCGGACGCGATCGTGGCCGTCGACGAGATCGGGCGCATCGCGGACGCCGTCGAGATCGGCCGCCGGTCCATCGGCATCGCCCGCCAGAGCGTCCTGGTGGGCATGGGCCTGTCCATCGCGGCGATGATCGTCGCGGCGGCGGGCCACCTGCCGCCGGTGGGCGGCGCCCTCCTGCAGGAGGCGATCGACGTCGCCGTGATCCTCAACGCCCTCCGGGCGCTGACGGGGCCGCGCGGCTGACCGCAGCCGGCGGCCCCGTCCCCGCGGCTCAGCCCTCGGCGAGCTCCGCCAGGATGACGCCCCACGGCCCGCCGAGCGCCAGGCGGCGCCCGTCGGCGGACCAGGCGGCGGCCCGGGCGCCGCGGATCCAGCGCACGAGCGCCCCGTCGGCGGCCCGGACGACGGCGACGACGTCGGCGCGGCCCTCGCGGGTGTACACCGCCCGGTAGGCGCCGCCCGGCGCCGTGGCGACCGGCTCCGCGCCGGCGAGGGCGTCCGGGGCGGCCGGGGCCGCGAGCCCGGCGGCGGGGTCGTCGCCGGGGCGCTCCTCGGAGGCCTGGAGGAGCTCCGGCAGCGACCAGCTGCGCCGCACGTGCGGGGAGACGCCGCGCAGCGTGGCGCCGTCCTCGTCGAACGCCAGCGCGAACGCCGGCTCGCGGGCGGCGGCGACGACCCGCACGGGCGCCGCGCCGGCGACGCCGGCGGCGCGCTCGAGGCCGGCCAGCTCCCCCGCGACCGCGGTCGGCGGCGGGGAGAGCATGAGGCCCATGGGCGGCTGGGGGCGCCGGCGGCCCGGCGCGCCGATCGAGCCGAAGACCGATGAGACCACGCTCCAGGGCCCGGGGTCGTCGGGGATGACGGCGGGGGGTCCCAGCGGACGTGTGCTCATCAGGCCTCCTCGGGTGGTGACAGCCAGGCGCAGCCCCAGTCGCCGGACACGACGAGCGTGCCCGGCTCGGGGCCGAACGCGATCGCGCGGGCGCCCTCCACGACCCGCACGGGCGCGCCGCCGCGGGCGTCGACGACGACGGCGACCGGCGCGTCGCCCTCGGGCGAGCCGAGCGCGACGAGCGCGCCGTCGGGCGAGAGCGCGACCGAGCCGCGCGCCTCCGGCGGCGCGGCCCAGCGGCCGAGCGGCTCCGCGGCCCCCGCCTCCCAGACCGTCACCGTGCCGTCGGCGTGGAGGGCGGCGGCGCGCGGCGCGGCCGCGGCGGCGTGCAGCTCGACGACCGGCGGCCCGTCGGCTGCCGGCGCCGCGCCGGGCGCGCCGACCGCGGCGCCGGCCGCCGCGAGCAGCGTGCCGTCGGGCAGGTAGGCGAGCGCGTCGGCGGGCCCCTCGTGCACCGCGGCGGGACCGTCCCCGGGCAGGTCGTGCTCCTCCACCCGGCCCTCGAGCGCGACGGCCAGGCGCCGGCCGTCGGGGCGCAGCGCGACCGGGCCCGGCCCGAGGTCGGCGGCGACGTCGCCGAGGCTCGGCAGCACCACCATCCGCCACCCGTCGGCGCCGTGCAGCAGGCCCGCGTTGGCCCCCGCCGCGCCGGCGGCGCGGTCGAGGCCGGGCGGGCGGCGGTCGTGGATCACCTGCATCGCCGGCGCCCGCAGGGTGTACGCGACCCCGGCGCCCACGCCGAGCACCAGGGCGCCGTCGGCCACGACGGCCGCCCGGCGCAGCGCCGCGGGGGCGCCCGCCATCGCGCGCAGCGGGGCGCCCGGCTCGGCCGCCGCGCCCTCCGGCGCGGGCAGCGGCGCGAACCGCAGCCCGCGCGCGCCCCGCTCGACGCGCGCGTACGGAGGCACCCCCGCCGCGTCGAGCGGGAGGATCGGCGGCCCGCCGCGCCTCATCCGCGCTCCCGCGCCTGCGCGATGCGGTACGCCGTGCGGCTCTGCAGGGAGAACAGCTCGATGAAGCCGGGCGCCGCGCCCTGGGCGAACGAGGCGTCGGCGTTGAAGGTGGCGAGGCTGCGGTCGTAGATCGCGTTGGGCGAGCGCCGCGCCACGGCCGTGGCCGAGCCCTTGTAGAGGCGCATCGTGATCTCGCCCTCCACCCGGGCGTTGACGCGGTCCATGAACGCGTTGAGGTCGGCGAGCAGCGGCTCGTACCAGACGCCCTCGTAGGCGAGCTGGGCCCACAGCGCGTCGAGCTGCGGCTTGAGCGCGTTCTCGCGGCCGGTGCAGACGAGCTTCTCGAGCTCGCGGTGGGCGGTGAGGATCACCTCGGCGGCCGGCACCTCGTAGAGGTCGCGCACCTTCAGGCCCACGACCCGGTCCTCGATGTGATCGAGGATGCCGACGCCGTTGCGGGCGGCCGCGTCGGCCACGCGGCGGATGAGCTCGACCAGGCCCAGCTCCTCGCCGTCGAGGCTGACGGGCAGGCCGTCGCGGAAGCCGAGGACCACGTCCTCGGGACGGTCCGGGGCCTCCGTGGGCGGCGTGACGAGCTGGAAGACGTCGCCGGGCGGCGGCTGCTCCAGGTCCTCGATGACGCCGCCCTCGCTCGAGCGCCCCCAGAGGTTGTCGTCGATGGAGTACGGCCGCTCCACCGTCGAGGTGACCGGGATGCCGTGCTCCTGGGCGTAGGCGATCTCCTCGTCGCGGCCCATCGACCACTCGCGCACCGGCGCGATCACCTTCAGGTCGGGCGCGAGCGTGGCGATCGTCGCCTCGATGCGCACCTGGTCGTTGCCCTTGCCCGTGCAGCCGTGCGCGACCGTGTCGGCGTCGTGCTCGCGGGCGGCCTCGCAGGCCAGCTTGGCGAGCAGCGGGCGCCCCAGCGCGGTGAACAGCGGGTAGCCGCCCTGGTAGCGCGCGTTGGCCTTGATGGCCGGCGCCACGTAGTCGCGTGCGAACTCCTCCTTGGCGTCCACCACGAGGCTCGCGACCGCGCCCAGGTCGAGGGCCTTCTGGCGCACGGCGTCGAAGTCGTCGGCCGGCTGGCCCAGGTCCACGCACAGCGCCACGACCTCGGCGTCGTACTCGTCCTGGATCCACTTCAGCATCACCGACGTGTCCAGGCCCCCCGAGTAGAGCAGCACGACTCGGTGCACCTCGTGGGGCTCGGCGAGGTATCCCGCGACGGGCGGTGACGGGCGGTGCTCTGGCACGTGGAGGCCTCCGGTCGATTGGCGCCGGTCAGTCTAGGGCACGACGGGCGCCCACCCCCCGGATCGCGGGGGGCGAGACTCTCCCCATGAGGGGGCCGGAACCGTGGAGTGACGTCGTATACCGCCGATAGGCTCCTCATGCGCACCCAGACCCTGGCGGCACCACCGGATCCCTTGACGCACGGCGTCCACTCAAGCCTGAGGCTCCCCGCCGACCTCGCGGTGCTCGGGTTCGTGCGCTCGGCGCTCGCCTGCCTGCTCACGCGGGAGGAGTGGCCGCCCGAGGCGGCCTGCATCGTCCTGCTGGCCTCCAACGAGGTGCTGACCAACGCGATCGAGCACGGGTCGCCCGTCGGCGCCGCCGTGGAGGTGGAGCTGTCGGTCACCGAGGGGTGGGCCGACCTGCGGGTCGTGGACCAGGGCGTGCCGGGCCGCGCCGTCCCCACCGTGCCGGCCGAGCCGCCGCCGCCGTCCAGCGAGCGCGGCCGGGGGCTCCTCATCATCAGCCGGCTCGCCGACGAGCTGACCGTGCGGCCGCAGGGCCGGGGGACCGAGGTCACCGTCGGCTTCCGCCGCCCGGAGGCCCGCCCGGCGACGGCCTCGGAGCGCACCGCCCGGCGCGCGGCGTAACCAGGACGTAACCCGCCGCACCTTGCGGGCCGTCCGGGAGGGGCGCGTATCCTGGCGCCGTCCGCGAACCGCCGGGGGGTGCCACACGATGTCCGAAGCGACGCCGGAGCCGACCGCTCCAGCCGCCGATCCGCGCGACGGCCTCGCCGTGTCCGCGCGGGACCTGACGAAGCGCTACGGGTCCGGCGACGCCGCGGTCGACGCGCTGCGGGGCGTCTCGGTCGACTTCCCGAAGGGCCAGTTCGCCGCCGTGATGGGCCCGTCCGGCTCCGGCAAGTCGACGCTCATGCACATCCTGGCCGGGCTCGACTCCCCCAGCTCGGGCAGCGTGACCATCGACGGCACGGAGATCACCTCGCTCTCGGACAAGCAGCTCACGATGCTGCGCCGCGAGAAGGTCGGCTTCGTCTTCCAGTTCTTCAACCTGCTCCCGATGCTGACGGCCGAGGAGAACCTCGAGCTGCCGATGACCATCGCCGGGCGCAAGGTGGACCCCGCCTGGGAGCGGGAGCTCGTGACCTCGGTCGGCCTCGACGACCGCCGCCGCCACCGGCCGTCGGAGCTGTCCGGCGGCCAGCAGCAGCGGGTCGCCCTGGCGCGCGGGCTCATCTCGCGCCCGGCGGTGCTGTTCGCCGACGAGCCCACCGGCAACCTCGACTCGGCCACCTCCGAGGAGATGCTGCGCCTGCTGCGCCACTCGGTGGACGAGTACGGGCAGACGATCGTGATGGTCACCCACGACGGCCGCGCCGCGGCGTTCGCCGACCGGGTGCTGTTCCTGCGCGACGGCCTGATCGTGCAGGACCACGGCCACCTCGAGGCCGACGCCATCTACGACGTCGTCAAGTCGCTCGAGTAGGCCGGCCCGTGTTCCGGCTCATCCTGCGCGGGCTCGCGACCCGCAAGCTGCGGACGGTCCTGACCTCGATCGCCATCGTGCTCGGCGTGGCGATGGTCGCGGGGACCTTCATCCTCACCGACCAGATCAACCGCGCCTTCGACGAGATCTTCGAGACCGGCAACGAGAAGGTCGACGCGATCGTCTCGCGCGACACGGACTTCGACACCTTCGAGGACCAGCTCCCGCCGCTGCCCGCGTCGGTCATCGACGACGTGCGCCGGGTGGACGGCGTCCGGCACGCCGAGGGCCAGATCTCCACCAGCGGCCAGCTCGTGGTGGGCGGCGACGAGATCGAGTCGCAGGGCGGGGCGCCGGCGATCGTGGTGTCGAACGTCGACGAGTCGATCAACCCGAGCGTCGTGCTCGAGGGCCGGCTGCCCGAGAACCCCGGCGAGGTCGCGGTCATCAAGAGCGTGGCCGACCGCGAGGACCTCCAGGTCGGCATGGATGACGTCGAGCTCGGCACGAAGGTCGGGCTCCAGCCGGTGAAGCTCGTCGGCGTCTTCCGCTACGGCGACGTGGAGTCGATCGGCGGCGCCACCGTCGTCCTCATCACCTTCGGCGACGCCCAGCGCTGGTTCGACCGCGAGGGCGAGACCTCGCAGGTCCTGGCCGCGGCCGAGCCGGGCCTGACCGAGGCGGAGCTCGCGACGCGCATCCGCGCGGCGATGCCGGCCGACGTGAAGGTCGAGACGGCCGCCGAGAACGCCCAGGCCCAGAGCGACGAGATCGGCGACGAGATCTCCGGATTCCTCGGCCCGGCCCTGCTCACCTTCGCGGGCGTCGCGCTCTTCGTCGGCGCGTTCATCATCTTCAACACCTTCTCGATCACCGTCGCCCAGCGGGTGAAGGAGTTCGGGATGATGCGCACCCTGGGCGCCACGCGCGGCCAGGTGATGCGCTCCGTGATCGGCGAGGCGCTCCTCGTGGGCGTGGTCGCGTCGCTGCTGGGCCTCGTGGCGGGCATCGGGGTGGCCGCCGGCATCCTCGCCATCTTCGAGGCGATCGGCATCGGGCTGCCGGCCACGGGCATCCGGGTGGCGGCCGGCACGGTGGTCACCGGCCTGCTGGTCGGCGTGGTCGTGACCGTGCTGGCGTCGGTCGGGCCGGCCCTGCGCGCGACCCGCGTGCCGCCGATCGCCGCGGTGCAGGAGGGCGCCACCCTGCCCGCCGGGCGCTTCTCGAAGGCGGCGCCCTACCTGGCCGGCCTCTTCCTGGTGGGCGGCATCCTGCTGTTCGCCTACGGGCTGCTGTCGGACCTCGGCGCCACCGAGGCGCTGCAGGCGCTCGCCGCCGGCGCCGTGCTGGTCTTCCTGGGCGCCGGGTTCCTCGCCCGCTTCGCCGTCCGGCCGATGGCCCGGGCGATCGGGGCGCCCATCGAGGCGCTCGCCGGCACCACCGGCCGCCTCGCCCGCGCCAACGCCACCCGCAACCCGGCGCGCACCGCCTCCACCGCCGCGGCGCTGATGATCGGCGTGGGCCTGGTCTCCTTCGTCGCCATCTTCGCCGCCGGCCTGAAGGACTCGTTCACCGGCGCGATCACCCGCACCATCCAGGGCGACCTGATCCTCCAGTCGAGCACCTTCGAGCCCTTCCCCGCCGCCGTCGAGGACGCGGTCCGGGGGGTGCCGGGCGTGCGGGACGCGGCGTTCATCCGCTTCCCCGAGATCAGGACCGAGCCCGGCGGCACCCAGTTCCTCAACGCGTTCGACCCCGAGGTCGGCCCGCGGGTGCTCGACTTCGACTGGGAGGGCGACGCCTCCGACGCGCTGTTCGACCGCCTCGGCACCGACGGCGCGCTCATCGAGACCAACCTCGCGCGCTCCACCGGCCTGCGCACCGGCGACCGGTTCACCGTGCGCACCAACCGGGGCAGGACCCAGGCCTTCACCGTGCTCGGCGAGTACCGCGACCCGGTGCTCTTCACCGGCATCGTCGTCTCCGACGAGGCCGCGAACCGGCTCGAGGTCCCGCCCGACCCCTCCGTCGGCGTCGTCTCGTTCGAGGACGGCGTCGACCCCGCGGCGGGCCAGGCCGCCGTCGAGCGGCGCATCGAGACCGACTTCCCCTCCGTCGACGTGCAGTCGAACGCCGAGTTCACCGACCAGATCGAGGGCCAGATCGACCAGATCCTCGCGCTGCTCTACGCGCTGCTCGCGATCAGCCTAATCATCTCCCTGTTCGGCATCGTCAACGCGCTGATCCTCTCGATCTACGAGCGCACCCGCGAGATCGGCATGCTGCGCGCCATCGGCACCACCCGCCGCCAGATGCGGGCGATCGTGCGCTACGAGAGCATGATCACCGCCGTCATCGGGGCGGTCCTCGGCATCATCATCGGCGTCGTCTTCGCCTGGGTGCTGACCCGGGGCCTCGAGGACCAGGGGATCGAGTTCTCCCTCCCGCTTGGCACGCTGGTCCTGTTCCTGGTGCTCTCGATCGTGGCCGGCGTCCTCGCCGCCGTCCTTCCCGCCCGCCGCGCCGCCCGCCTCAACCCCCTCGAGGCGCTCCACGAGGAGTAGCCCCCTCCCGCGGGGGCGCTGCGGCCCAGGGGCCGGCGCACCCTCGGCATGATGGGTCGTGGCCGAGCCGGCCGCGGGGCGGCGGGGCTCGCGCCGCCGTCGGGTCGGCGCGGGGTCCGCCGAGGGCGGGGCTCGCGTCGTCGTCGGGTCGGCGGGGGTCAGCCGAGGGCGGGGCTCGCGCCGCCGCGCCGAGGGGCTGCCGAAGGGCAACCGAGCGGTCGCCGAGGGGCGGCCGGCGGCGGGGCCGCGCGGGGTCAGCCGAGGGCGGGGCTCGCGCCGCCGCGCCGAGGGGCTGCCGAAGGGCCAGGAGAGGTTGCCGGCGGCGGGGCCGCGTCCCAGCCGCCCCCGCCACCCGCCTGGCCCTCCGTGCCGCCCGGCACATGATCCCTCGCCTGGGGGGTCGACACGGGCGCGCCCCGGGTGGGAGAGTCGGCACGGGTGCGGGGAGTGACCGCCCTGAAGGGCAGGAACCTGGGGCTCATAGGCCTGCCGCGCAGAGCGCCGTTCACGGCGACGTGACGCGCCCCATCTGTCCTCCCCGCTCCCACCACCTCCCCGTGGCGGCGATCCGCCCCTGGGGGAGCGGGCCGATTGGACCTCGGGCCGCGGTCCGATCGGAACATGGCCCGGCGCGCCGTCCGCTCGACGTCCGGGACCAGGGCCGCCGCCGAGGCCGACGTGGCGCCCGCCGTCTCGTCGATGTCCGATTGGACCTCGAGCGGTGGTCCGATCGCGACACGGCCCGGCGCGCCGTCCGATCTGACGCCCGAGCTCAGGGCCGCTGCCGACGCCCCCGCCCGCCCCTCGTGCGGGGAAGCGGTCCGATCGGACCTCGGGCGCGCGTCCGATTGCGACGTGGGCCGGCGCGGGGCCGTGCGCCTTCGGGCACGGGCGGGGGCTTTCGCGGTGACGACGGGCGGGGCGATGCTCGGTCGGCGATGGCGCGCAGCTACTACAAGGACCGCTCGCTCGGCAGCCGGCCGCCCTGTGCGATCTGCGCCGGCCCGGGCGAGGGGCCGCGGGCCGAGCTGCACCTGCCGGCCGGGGTGTCGGTCTGGCTCTGCGCGGCCCACCGCTCGGCGGCCTTCCAGCGCCGGCGGGTGGGGCGCGACCTGGTGGTCAGCCTGATGTCGGTCTGGGGGGCGGCCGGCTGCCTTGACCGGCGCCGCCACCGGGCGCTCGACCTGCACCGGGCGCGCCTGCTGTCGCGCGGCGACGGGGGGCGCCCGCGCCCCGGCTCGTACGCCTGGCCGGCCCTGCGCGCCGAGGCCGAGCGGCGCTTCGCCGCCGGCGAGCACCCGGCGGCGGTGATCGGGTCGCTGCTGGCCTCGCTCGAGGCCGGTCCCGCCCGGCCGCCCAGCGTGCGCACCATGCGCCGCTGGTTCCGCGAGGGGCGCTGGCTGCTCGACGACCCGCCCGGGCCCCCGGGTCACCGCCGGCCCGGCCCGCCCGGCGGCGGCAGCCCGCCCGGGGGCGGCGGCCCGCCCGGGGGCGACGGCCCGCCCGGGGGCGACGCCGGACTACACCCCCGCGAGCACCCTCCGCAGGACGGCGACGAGGTCGTCGAGGTCGCCTTGGTCGATGACGAGGGGCGGCAGCATCCGGATCGTCCGCGGCGAGGTGTTGTTGACCAGGAACCCCTCCCCGAGGAGCGCCTCGGTCGCCGCGGCGGCCCGGGGGCGCGGGAGGTCGATGGCGCACATCAGGCCCCGCCCCCGCGCCTCGGTGGCGAGCCCGTCCGCGACGAGCCCCCGCAGGCCGTCGAGGAGGCGGGCGCCCTTGTCGCGCACGGACGCCTGGAGGACGGGGTCGCCGAGGACCCCGCAGGCGGCGAGGCCGGCGGCGCAGGCGAGCGGGCTGCCGGCGAAGGTGGAGCCGTGGTCGCCAGGCTGCAGCACGGCGTCGTGCTCGGGCCGCGCCACGATCGCGCCGATCGGCAGCCCGCCGCCGAGGCTCTTCGCGAGGCACATCACGTCGGGGACGATCCCGGCCTCCTGATACGCGAAGAGCGGCCCGGTGCGCGAGAGGCCGGTCTGGATCTCGTCGACGATCAGCAGCGCGCCGTGGCGGTCGGCGAGCTCGCGCGCGAGCCGGACGACCTCGTCGGCGACCGGGAAGACGCCCACCTCGCCCTGCACGATCTCGAGCACGATGGCGCAGGTGCGGTCGCCCACGGCGGCGGCGAGGCCGGCCGGGTCGTCGCGGTCGACGTGGCGCACCCCGGGCACGAGCGGCGCGAAGGGCTCCTGCTTGGACGGCTGGCCGGTCAGCGAGAGGGCGCCGTAGGTGCGCCCGTGGAAGCCGTCGGCGAGCGCGACCACCTCGGGCCGGGCGGGGCCCCCGCGCTTGCGCGCCAGCTTGAGCGCCGCCTCGGAGGCCTCCGCGCCGGAGTTGCAGAAGAACACCCGCCCGCCGAGCGAGTTGTCGCGGATCCACTCCGCGAGCGCGATCATGGGCTCGGTGTAGTAGAGGTTGGACGTGTTGATCAGCCGGCCCGCCTGCTCGCGCACGGCCGCCACCACGGCCGGGTGGCAGTGGCCCACGTTGTTCATCGAGATGCCGGCCATGCAGTCGACGTAGCGGCGGCCCTCGGCGTCCCACAGCGAGGCGCCCTCGCCGCGCACGAACCCGACCTGCTGGCGGCGGTACGTCGGCATGAGGGCCGCCGCCTCCCGCTGGACCAGCACCTCGTCGATCACGCGGTCACCTTCGTGCCGATGCCGGTCTCGGTGAAGATCTCCACGAGCACGGAGTGCGGCACCCGCCCGTCGATGATGTGCGCCGCCCCGACGCCGTGCTCGAGCGCGTCGATCACGGCGGCGAGCTTCGGGATCATGCCGGTGCCGACCGCGCCGGCGTCCACCAGGGCGCGCAGGTCGCCGAGGCGGCACTCGCTGATGAGGCTCGCCGGGTCGACGAAGTCGCGGTACACGCCCTCCACGTCGGTCAGGAAGATCGCCTTGCGGGCACCGAGGGCGGCGGCCAGCCGCCCGGCCACGGTGTCGGCGTTGATGTTGTAGCTCTGGCCCGACTCGTCGACGCCCACGGAGGCGACCACCGGGACGAAGTCGGACAGCCGCTCGAGCACGCGGGGGTCGATCGCCTTCACCCGCCCGACGAAGCCGAGGTCGGCCTCGCCGCCCGGGGCCTTGTCGGCGAGGATCAGGCCGCCGTCGTCGCCCGCCAGGCCGACCGCCGGGGCGCCGGCCACGTGCAGCTGGGCCACGATCTCCTTGTTGACCTTGCCGACCAGCACCATCTTGACGAGCTCCATCGTGGGCGCGTCGGTCACGCGCAGGCCGCGCTCGAAGCGCACCTCGAGCCCCAGGCGGTCGGAGTAGCGCGAGATGTCGGGGCCGCCGCCGTGCACCACGACGGGGTTCATGCCGACGAGCTTGAGGAGCGCCACGTCGCGGGCGAACGAGGCCTTGAGCTCGGGGCTCGTCATCGCGGCGCCGCCGTACTTGATGACGATGGTGGCCCCGGCGAACTGCCGGATGTACGGCAGGGCCTCGAGGAGCACCTCGACCCGGGGCTGGAGGTCCTCGCGGCGGGTGGTGGGCGCGTCGTCGGCCATCGGCGCAGGATCGTGACACACGACGGCGCGGCTCGGGGCGCCGCGCTGACGGATCGCGTCAACAGGGGGCCCCGCCGGGGCCCGTCGTGGCGCCCTCCACGCCTGTGGGGCACCACCACGGACACGGGCACGCGCATGGCCACGGCCACGCCGACCGCTCGCGCGACGCGCGGGCGCTCGCCACCGTGCTGGCGCTCACGTGCGGCGTGGCCGTCCTGGAGCTGGCCGGCGGCCTCGTCGCCGGCAGCGTGGCCCTGCTGGCGGACGCCGGCCACATGCTCTCCGACGGGGCGTCGCTCGCGCTCGCCCTGGGCGCCGTCTGGCTGGCGCGCCGGCCGGCGAGCTCGCGGATGAGCTTCGGATGGCGGCGCGCCGAGATCCTCGCCGCCCAGGCCAACGGCGTGGCGCTGGTCGTCGTGGCCGTCTGGATCGCCGCCGAGGCGGCCGGCCGCCTCGGCGACCCGCCGGACATCGACGCCCTGCCCACGCTGGCGATCGGCCTCGTCGGACTCGCCGTCAACGTCGTGGGCGCCGCGGTGCTGTGGCGCTCCGGCGGCGAGAGCCTCAACGTGCGCGCCGCGCTCGCGCACGTGATCGGCGACCTGCTCGGCTCGGTCGGCGTCGTGGTGGCCGCGTCGCTCGTGCTGGCGGCCGGCTGGACGCTCGCCGACCCGGTGGCCGGGCTCCTCATCGCCGCGCTGATCCTCGTGGGCGCCGGACGCATCCTCGTGGAGTCGACCGGCGTGCTGCTCGAGGCCGCGCCGGCCGGGGTCGACCCGGACGCGATCGGCCGGGCCATGGCGGCGGTGCCCGGCGTGCGCGAGGTGCACGACCTGCACGTGTGGACGATCACCTCCGGGTTCCCCGCCCTGTCAGCGCACGTCCTCGTGGGCCCCGGCGAGGACTGCCACGCCCGCCGGCGCGAGCTCGCCGGGCTGCTGGACGAGCGGTTCGGCATCCACCACACCACGCTGCAGGTGGAGCACGGCGGACGGCTGCACGCCGTGGGCGAGCGGCGCCGCGGAGAGGTCCACCCCGGCTGCTGAGCCGAGCTGAGCCGGAGCTACGTTGCCGAACTAGCCGTGGCTAGTTACTCTCCTAGCGGTGACTACCCGACCGCCGGAGAGCCCGTGACGCCCGCCCCGGACATCCCCGCCCTGGAGCTCCGTCACCTGACCGTCTCCTACGGCGCACGACCGGTGCTGTGGGACGTCGACGCCGAGTTCCCGCAGGGCGCGATGTCGGCGATCGTCGGGCCCAACGGGTCGGGCAAGTCGACGCTGCTGCGCGCGGCGATGGGGCTCGTGCCGGCCGACGCCGGGCGCGTGACGATCCTCGGCCACCCCGCCCGCGAGGCGATGCGCCGGGTCGCCTACGTCCCCCAGCGCGAGGCGGTCGACTGGGACTTCCCGATCACGGTGCGCGAGGTCGTGGAGATGGGCCGCTACCCGTCGGCCGGCTGGATCCGGCGCCTGGCGCGGGGCGACCGGGCGATCGTCGACGAGGCACTGGAGCGCGTGGGCATGGCGCCGTTCGCGCGCCGCCAGATCGGCCAGCTCTCCGGCGGCCAGCGGCAGCGGGTCTTCGTGGCCCGGGCGCTGGCCCAGCGCGCCGAGCTCCTCGTGCTCGACGAGCCCTTCGCCGGCATCGACGCGCGCACCGAGGCCGCGCTCCTGCGCCTGCTGCGCGAGCTGCGCGACCGCGAGGGCCGCTCGATCGTGATGGTGCACCACGACCTGCAGACCGTGCGCCAGGTCGTGGACTGGGTGCTGCTGCTCAACGTGCGCGCCGTCGCCTCCGGGCCCGCGGCCACCACGATGACCCCGGACAACCTGCGCCGCGCCTACGGCGCCGCCGACCTCGGCGACGACCAGCGCGCGGAGGCCCTGTGGGCTGGCTGATCGACCTCCTGCCGCTGCCCTACACCGACGCGGTGGTGGTGCTGGGGGCGGCGGTGCTCGGGGTCGCGGCGGGGGTGCTCGGGGCGCTCGCCGTGCTGCCCGGGCGCAGCCTGGTGGGCGACGCACTGGCCCACTCGGCCCTGCCGGGCGTGGCGATCGCCTTCCTCGCGACCGGCGCGAAGGACCCGGCCTCCCTGCTCGCCGGCGCGGCGATCGCCGGGCTGGTGGGCGCGCTGATGATGGTCGGCATCGAGCGCTCGAGCCGCATCCGACCCGACGCCGCGATCGGCGTGGTGCTGTCGAGCTTCTTCTCGCTCGGCATCGTCCTGCTGACGTACATCAGCGGCACGGGCGACGCGCAGCAGGCCGGGCTGGAGAGCTACCTCTTCGGCCAGGCCGCTGGGCTGCTGGAGCGCGACGTGGCCGTGATGGCCGCCGTGGCGGCCGCGGCCATCGCGTGCGTCGCGATCGCCCTGCGCCCGCTCAAGACCGCGCTGTTCGACCGCGAGTTCGCCGCGGCGGCCGGCCTGCCGGTGCGGGTCCTCGAGCTCGCCACGACCGCGCTGCTGGTCGTGGCGATCGTGCTCGGCCTGCGCGCCGTGGGGGCGATCCTGATGGTGGCGATGCTCATCGTGCCGACGGTCGCGGCGCGCCAGCTCACCAGCCGGCTCGCCGTGCTGCTGCCGCTGGCGGGGCTGATCGGCGCCGGCGTGGGCGTGACGGGCGCGCTGCTGTCGTCGCGGGCCGAGGTGCCGACCGGCCCGGTGATCGTGCTGACCGGCACGGCCGTGGTGCTCGCGGCCGTGCTGCTCGCCCCGGCGCGCGGCGTGGTGTGGCGGGCGGCGCGGCGTCGCCGCGAGGGCCGCGCGGCGCGGGTGAGCGGCGTGCTGGTCGACCTCGAGACGGCGCTCCACGCGGGTCCGCCGCCGACCCCGGCCGAGCTCGCCATGGCGGGCGCCCGGCCGCCGCGCGAGGTGCGCCGGGGCGTCCGCGACCTCGACCGGGCCGGGATGATCGAGCGCGACGGCGACCGGCTGCGCCTCAGCGAGCGCGGCGCGGCAGCCGCCCACCGGCTGCTGGACGAGCGGCGGCTGTGGTCGGCCTGGCTCGAGCACGGCTGGCGGCTGGACCCCGGCGACGCCCGCGAGCCCGACCCGCGCGACCTGCGCGGCAGCCTCGGCGACGAGCTCACCGACCGCCTCATCGCGATGGCGGAGGGGCGCGCGTGAGCGACGCCCTCGCGATCGTGCTCACCGCCGGCCTCACGGCCACGGCCTGCGCGCTGCTGGGCCCGTTCCTGGTGCTGCGCCGCGTGGCGCTGATGGGCGACGCCGTGAGCCACGCGGTGCTGCCCGGCATCGTGGCCGCCTTCCTCATCTTCCAGACGCGGGCGCCGCTCGCGGTGGTGCTGGGCGCCGCGGTGTTCGCGGTGCTGTGCGTGCTCGCGATCGAGGCCCTGCGCGCCACCGGGCTCGTGGCGAGCGACGCCGCCATCGGGCTCGTCTTCCCCGCGCTGTTCGCGCTGGGCGTGCTCGGCATCCACCGCTACGCCGACGACATCCACCTCGACCTCGACTCCACCATCTACGGCGAGATCGCGTTCACGCCGTTCCGCGTCCTGGAGATCGGCGACGTGGCGCTCATCCGCTCGGTCGTCGTGATGGGCGCCGTCGTGACGGTCAACCTGCTGCTGGTCGCGCTGCTCTGGAAGGAGCTGAAGGTGACCTCGTTCGACCCCGAGTACGCCCGCACGGTGGGGGTGTCCCCCACCGTGCTGTCGCGGCTGCTGCTGATCGCGGTGGCGGTCACGGCGGTGACCGCCTTCGAGGCGGTCGGGGCGATCCTGGTCGTGACCCTCCTCATCGTCCCCGCCGCCGCCGCGTACCTGCTCACCGACCGCCTCGTCGCCATGGTGGCGATCGCCGTCGCGATCGGGTGGGTCAGCGCCGTCGCCGGCTACGCCGGGGCGATGCGCATCGACGCGTCGATCGCCGGGGCGATGGGCCTCGTGGCCGCGGCCGTCTTCGCCCTCGCCCTGCTCGGCTCGCCCCGCCACGGGCTCGTGCCGCGCGCCGTGCAGCGCGCCCGGCGGCGCCGCGCGCTGACCCGCGCCGCGGCCGCCGCGGCCGAGGGGTGAGGCGGCGGGGCGCGGGCGCCGCGCTGGCGGCGCTCCTCGTCGTCGTGGCGCTCGCGGCGGCCGGCTGCGCCGCCGAGCCGGCCGACCCGCAGGAGATCGCCGGCCGCGACATGCGCGTCACGGCCACCACCAACTTCATCACCGACCTCGCGCGGCAGGTCGGCGGCGACCGGGTCGAGGTGACCGGCCTGATGGGCCCGGGGGTCGACCCCCACCTCTACAAGGCGAGCGCGCGCGACGTCGAGGCGCTGCGCGGGGCCGACGTCATCCTCTACGGGGGCCTCGAGCTGGAGGGCCGCCTGACCGACCTGCTGGACGAGCTGGGCGAGGTGCAGCCGACGGTGGCCGTGACCCGCGCGATCCCCGAGGCGGAGCTGCGCCGGCCGAGCGAGTTCGAGGGCAAGTACGACCCGCACGTCTGGTTCAGCGTCCCGATGTGGGAGACCACCGTCGGGGTGGTGCGCGACGCGTTCGCGCGGCGCGACCCGGCCCACGCCGCCGTCTACCGTCGCCGGGCGGCCGCATACCTGCGCGAGCTGCGCGCCCTCGACCGCGAGGTGCGCAGGCGCCTCGCGGTCGTGCCGGAGCGCTCGCGGGTGCTCATCACCTCGCACGACGCCTTCGGCTACTTCGGCCGCGAGTACGGCTTCGACGTCGTGGCGATCCAGGGCACCTCGACCCAGACCGAGGCCACGACGGCCGACATCGAGCGCGTGGCCGGGGTGATCGCGGCCCGGGGGGTGCGGGCCGTGTTCGTCGAGTCGTCGGTGCCGACGGGCACGATCGAGGCCGTTCTGGCGGCGGCGCGGCGGCGCGGCCAGGAGGTCCGCATCGGGGGCGAGCTGTTCGCCGACGCCGCGGGCGACGAGGGCACCCCGGAGGGCACCTACGCCGGCATGGTGCGCCACAACGCCGGCCTCATCGCCGCGGGACTCGGCGCCCCGGCCGCACGCGACGCCGTGCGCCCGTAGGCCGCGAGGCGCCCGGCCGGCTCCGCCCGGCGTCGCGGCGCGCCCCCCGCCCGACCGGATCTGCCCAGCGCGGCGTCGCTCTCGCCCCGCGCCGCCTCCCGCCGATCCCGCCACGGCGATCGGCTCCCGGCGCCGGACATCCAGCAGGCCGTCGCTCCGGTCGCCTCCCGCGCCGCGCCGGCCTCGCGCGACGCGGCGGCGAAGGGGCCGGACGCGGCGACGAGCGCGTCGCGCCGCTCCGCCAGGGCGGCATCGGGCAGGCCCGCCGCCTCCGCGGCGTCGCCGGACGCGACCGCCCGCCCAGGTCGCCCAGCGCCGATGCGGCGTCGGGGAGGGCGGCGGCATACGCGCCCGTCGGAGCAGGCGATGTGGTGGCCGCGGTGGCCGCCGCGATGATCGACCGGCTCGTGCACCACGCCGAGATCCTCGCCCTCAAGGGCGACAGCTACCGCCTGCGCGGCAACGACGTGCCCGCTCGGCCGCGGCCGGAGATCGTGGACGAGGGCTGACCCGGGCCTGTCGGCCCGGCGCCGGCCCTTGCCTGCTCTGCTCCGGGAGCGTTGCGGCCCGGCGGGACCCCGGGGGTCTGTCTTCAACCGTGACCGGGGGTCCGCTTTCGACCGTGGTCGACATCCGGGGCTGCGCTGGGCGCGGGAACCCGCAGCACGCGGAGCCGGCGTACGCCGGGCCGCCGCCGGCCCGATCCGGGCGGCACGGGCGACCGCTGGGCCAGCTCAAGGAGCTGGGGGAGCGGCGGGCCGCGGGCGTCCTCACCGACGCCGAGCTCGAGGCGCAGACGGCGACGATCCTCGCGGGATGACCACGCCGGGCACGGCCTCGAGCGGTGGCCGGGGCCTCGTCACCGCGGGTCCTCCTCCGCCGGCGCCGGGCATGCGCCGCCCTCGCGCAGGCGCAGCACGCCGGCCAGCACGAGGGTGTAGAGCGGGATGCCGGGCCCTGCCGAGGGCTCGACGGCGACGGTGCGGGGCGTCTGGTGGGTCATGGCGCCTCCCCTGTCGGTGCGGGCGTGATGGCCCGCAGTGTGCAGGGGGCGCGGCGGCCGGCGTATCGCCGGCGGGCCGAACCGGGACGGCGGGCGCTCGGCCCGCCGTCGGGGTCAGGTGTGGTATTCGGCGTTGATCGTGATGTAGGCGTGCCCCAGGTCGGAGACCCAGAGCTCGGCCTCGCCGTCGCCGCGGCCGAGCCCCACCTCGAGGTCGTACTCGTCGCGGCCCATCACCTCCAGCGCCCCGGGGGCGCCGAACGGCACGCCGTCGACCGCGATCGAGGGCTCGCGAACCTCCCCGGCGCGGCCGGCGAGCGCCTGGCCGACGGCCTGGCTCACGCGCCCCCAGTTGGGGTCGCGGCCGAAGAGGGCCGTCTTCACGAGCGAGGACTCGCCGACCGCGCGGGCCACGCGCTCGGCCTCCGCGGCGTCGGCGGCGCCGCGCACGAGCACCCGCACGGCGTGCTCGGCCCCCTCGCCGTCCTTGACCATCTGCACTGCGAGCCAGCGGCAGACGGCGGCGAGCGCGTCGCCCAGGCGGTCGCGGTCGGCGCCCGCCAGCGGCGGGCCGTCGCCGCCCGCCATCACCAGCAGCGTGTCGGACGGGCTCATCTGGGCGTCGACGCTGATGCGGTTGAACGAGGCCGCCGCGGCCGCCGCGGTCATCGCCTGCAGGTCGCCCGCGTCGACCGCGGCGTCGGTCGTGATGAAGGCGAGCATCGTCGCCATGTCGGGCCGGATCATGCCGGCGCCCTTGGCCGCCGCGCCGATCGTGACCGCGCCCGTGCCGAGCGCGAGCCGGAAGGCGCCGCCCTTCGGCGCCCGGTCGGTGGTGCAGATCGCCCGGTTGAAGTCGGCGCCGCCGTCCGGCCCGAGCGCCGCGGCGGCCGCGTCGATGCCCGGCCCCACCAGGTCCATCGCCAGGCGGTCGCCGATCGTGCCCGTGCTGCAGACGGCCACCTCGCCCGGGTCGAGCGCGAGCCGCACGGCCGCCCGCCGCGCCATGGCGTGGGCGTCGTCGACGCCCGGCGAGCCCGTGGCGGCGTTGGCGCTGCCCGCGTTGACGACCACCGCCCGCAGTCGCGAGCGGTCGAGCCCGCGGTTGCGCCGCACGGGGGCCGACGGCAGCGCGCTGGTGGTGTCGACGTAGCCCGAGGCGCACGGCCCGAGCGCGGCGAGCACCCCCACGTCGAGCGCGCCCGAGGGCTTCAGCCCGCAGGCGACGCCCGCGGCGTGGAAGCCGGGCGTGGTGGTGACCGACCCGCCCTCCACCGGGGCGAGGCCGTCGGGCACCCGCAGCCAGTCCGCGCGGGCGACCGGGTTCAGTCGAGGCCCTCCGTCTCGGGGAGGCCGGCCATCAGGTTGAGGTTCTGCACCGCCTGCCCCGCCGCGCCCTTGCCGATGTTGTCGAGCACGCCGAAGGCCGTGATCCGCCCGCCGCGGGGGTCGAGCGCCACGTGCACCTGGGCGTAGTTGGTGCGCTGCACCGCCCGCATGCCCGGCGGCTGCTCCACCACCTCCACGAACGGGTGCCCCGCGTAGAAGGCGCGGTAGCGCT
Organism: Miltoncostaea marina; assembly: GCF_018141525.1. Classification (GTDB taxonomy): domain Bacteria; phylum Actinomycetota; class Thermoleophilia; order Miltoncostaeales; family Miltoncostaeaceae; genus Miltoncostaea; species Miltoncostaea marina. The sequence goes on along the minus strand of NZ_CP064655.1, from coordinate 1,076,237 downwards.
CCAGCAGGTCGTCCGGGTGCGGCGCGTCGCCGAGCAGGCGCGCGTAGCAGGTGGCCAGCAGGCCGCGGTCGACCGGCACCAGGTGCGGGGTGAACGTCACCTCGACGCCGAGCTCCTGCTCCATCTCCGGCCGGTGGCGGTGCGCGTAGACCTTGTACGGGCTGACGTTGTCGGCCGCGCGCGAGTAGTGGACCGTGTCGGTCGGGGTGCGGCCGGCGCCGCTGACGCCGCTCTTGGCGTCGATCACCACGTCGGCGATCTCGCCGGCCAGCGGCAGCAGGGCCAGGATCGAGGCCTCGGGGAAGCAGCCGGGGTTGGCGACCAGGCGGGCGCCCCGGATCGCCTCGCGGTGGCGCTCGGGCAGCCCGTAGACCGCCTCGGCCAGCAGGTCCGGCCGCGGGTGCTCGAAGCCGTAGACCTGGGGGTAGAGCGTGGCGTCGTGCAGGCGGTGGTCGGCCGAGACGTCGACCACACGGGCGCCGCGGTCGATGAGCGCCGCCACCAGCTTCGCCGCCTCGGCGTGCGGGTAGGCCACCGCGACGAGGTCGCCGGCCGCCACCGAGGCCACGTCGGGCGGCTCGAGCAGCCGGTCGACGCGGTACTCGGGGGCGACCTCGACCAGGCGCCGGCCGGCGTCCCCGCGGGCGGTGATGACGCCGAGCTCGAGCCCGGGGTGGCGGTCGACCAGCGCGGCGAGCTGCGCGCCCGCGAAGCCCGCCGCGCCGAAGACGTGGACGACGGGGGCCATCAGCCGCGCAGCCTCGCGCCGTGGCCGGCCAGCGCCTCGCGCACCCGGGCCACCGCGCCCTCGATCTCGTCGTCGGTCAGCGTGCGGCCCGGGTCGGCGAGCTCAAGTCGCAGCGCCAGGCTGACGTGGCCCGCCTCCACCTGCTCGCCCGCGTAGCGGTCGAAGACGGCGACCTCGCGCACCAGCGGCGCGCCCGCCTCGCGCGCGGCGCCGACCAGCTCGGCGGCCGGCACGCCCTCGGCCACCACGAGCGCGAGGTCGCGGGTGGACACCGGCACGGTCAGGAGGTCCTCGTAGCGCGGCGGCGGCCCGGCCGCCTGCGCGATCGCGTCGAGGTCGAGCACGACCGCCGCCACGGGGCCCGCCGCGTCGAAGGCGCGCAGCACGAGCGGGTGCACCTCGGCGGCCCAGCCGACGGGCCGCTCGTCGTCGCCCGCCACCAGGCGCGCCTGGCGCACGGGGTGGAAGTACGGGGCGGCGTTCGGGCGCACCGCGGGCCGCACCCGCGCGGCCCGGCAGAGCGTCGTGGCCAGGCCGATGGCCGAGTGGACATCGACGGGACGCGGCCGGTCGCGCCAGCCGGCCGGCCCGGCGGCGCCGAAGCGCACGGCGGCGAGCCAGAGCCGCTCATCGGCCATGCCGTCCTCGCGGGGGGCGTAGGTGCGGCCCACCTCGAACAGGCCACCGTCGCCCCGCTGGTGGGCCTGGTTGCGCGCGACCGCGCGCAGCAGCCCCGGCAGCATGGAGCGGCGCATCACCGCCATCTCGGCGCTCATCGGCCGCGCCATGCGCACGACCCGCCGACGCGGGTCGTCGGGCGCGAGCCGCAGGGCGTCGGCGTCGGACTCGGGGACCTGGCGGTAGGTGATCGCCTCGTGCAGGCCGAGGTCGGCGGCGAGGCGCGACAGCCGCCGCACCAGCGCCTGCTGGGGGGTGAGTCGGCCGTCGCCCACCAGGCGCGGCAGCTCGGCCGGGATGCCGTCCAGGCCGTGGACGCGGGCGACCTCCTCCACGAGGTCGATCTCGCGGGTGACGTCGCCGGCGCGCTCGAACGGCACGACGACCGTCAGCGCGTCCTCGCCGGCCTCCACGTCCATGCCGAGGCGCTCGAGGATCGCCTGCGACTCGGCGGGCGGGACGTCGATGCCGAGCACCGCCCGCAGGCGCGCGTGGCGCATGCGCACCGGCTCGCGCGGCGGCGGGGGCTCGCCCGCGTCGAGCGTGCCGGGCACCATCCGCGCCCCGCACAGCTCCACGAGCATGCGGCTCGCTATCGCCATCGCCCGCTGCGGCAGCTCGCGCGGCAGGCCCTTCTCGAAGCGGCCGCTCGACTCGGTGCGCAGCCCGAGCCGCAGCGAGGCGTCGAGGATCGACGGCCCGTCGAAGGTCGCCGCCTCGAGCAGCACCCGCGTGGTGCCCTCCGCGACCTCGGCGAACTCGGCGCCGAAGATCCCCGCGATCACGGCGGGCTGCTCGGCGTCGCAGATGGCCAGCATGGCCGGGTCCAGCGTGCGGCGCTGGCCGTCGAGGGTGGTGATGGGCTCGCCATCGCCCGCCCGGCGCACCACGATCCGCCGGCCGGCCAGCCGGTCGAGGTCGAAGGCGTGCAGCGGCTGCCCGGTGAGCAGCATCACGTAGTTGGTGACGTCGACGACGTTGGAGATCGACCGCATGCCGGCCGCCTCGAGCCGGTGCACGAGCCAGGCCGGCGACGGCCCCACCCGGACCTCGGTGAAGACGCGCGCCATGTAGCGCGGGCAGAGGTCGGGGGCCTGGACCTCGAGGGCGGCGTGGTCCTCCACGCGCCCGGGGCCCTCGGCGGGCGGGTCCGACTCGTCGAGCGGCACGAGCGGCGCGCCGGTGACCGCGTGCACCTCGCGCGCGACGCCCTGCACGGCCAGGCAGTCGGGGCGGTTGGAGGTGATCTCCAGCTCGAGCACGGTCTCGGAGAGCGGCAGGACCTCGGCGAGCGGCGTGCCCGGCGCCGGGCCGTCCTCGAGCACCATGATCCCGGACGCGTCGCCGGGGATGGCGAGCTCGGCCGCCGAGAGGATCATCCCGCGGCTCTCGACGCCCCGCAGCTTCGCCACGCCCAGCGGCTTCGGCGCGCCCGGCAGCAGCGCGCCCGGCAGGGCGACCGCCACGGTCTGGCCGGCGGCGACGTTGGGGGCCCCGCAGACGATGCCGGCGGGCTCGGGCCCGCCCAGGTCCACCGCGCAGACGCGCAGGCGGTCGGCGTCCGGGTGCCGCTCGGCCGACAGCACCCGGCCCACCCGGAAGCGGTCGAGGTTGCCGTCGACCGCGGGCACGCCGATCGCGTGGACCTCCTCCACCAGCGTGCCGCTGCGCGACAGCGCGCGGGCGAGCTCCTCCGCCGGCAGGGCCACCTCGACCCGCTCGCGCAGCCACGAGAGCGGGACCCTCACGCGAACTGCTCCAGGAAGCGCAGGTCGTTCTCGAAGAAGAGGCGCAGGTCCGGCACGCCGAAGCGGATCATCGCGATGCGGTCGAGGCCGCAGCCGAACGCGAAGCCCGTGTAGCGCTCGGCGTCGATCCCGCAGTACCGGAGCACGTTGGGGTCGACCATCCCGGCCCCGGCCAGCTCCAGCCAGCCGGTGCGGCCCGACTTGTCGACGTAGGAGACCTGGACGTCCACCGACGGCTCGGTGAACGGGAAGAAGTGCGGCTGCAGCAGGATCTCGCGCTCGCCGCCCAGCAGCTCGCGGAAGAAGCGCAGCATCGTGCCCTTCAGGTGGGCGAGCGTCAGCCCCTCGTCGACCGCGAGGCCCTCCATCTGGTGGAACATCGGGCTGTGGGTGGCGTCGATGTCGTCGCGCCGGTACACGGGCCCGGGCGCCACGAGGTAGATCGGGGGCTCCGAGCGCTGCATCTCGCGCACCTGGACGGGCGAGGTCTGGGTGCGCAGCAGCCGGTCGGGCCGGCCGTCGATGAAGAACGTGTCGCTCGGCGAGCGCGCCGGGTGCCCCTCCGGCGTGTTGAGCGCCGTGAAGACGTGCCAGTCGGTCTCGACCTCCGGGCCGTCGGCCACCCGGTAGCCGAGGCCCATGAGGATGTCCTCCATCTCCTGGCGGACCTGGGTGATGGGGTGCAGCGCGCCGAGCGGGTGCGGGTCGCCGGGCAGCGTGACGTCGGTCGTGTCGCGCTCCAGCGCGGCGCCCAGCTCCTCGGCCTCCAGCTCCTCGGTGCGCGCGGCGAGCGCCGCCTCCACGGCCCGGCGGACGGCGTTGGCCGCCTTGCCCACCGCGCCGCGCCGCTCCGGCGGCAGCGCGCCGATCCCGGCGAGCGTCGTCGCAAGCGGGCTGCGGCGCCCGGTGTGGGCCACCCGCGCCGCCTCGAGCTCGGCGAGCGTGCGGGCGGCGCTGATGTCGTCCAGTGCCTGCGCCTGGACCGCGTCGAGCTGGGGGTCGGTCATCGGCCCGTCAGGCTACCCGACCGGCCCGGGGCGGGCGGCCCGCTGGCGCGCGGCCTCGGCCAGCAGGGCGGCCCCGGCGGCCGAGACGTTGAGCGACTCGGTCCCCTCGGTCTGCGGGATCGTCACGCGGACCGTCTCCCGGCCGTCCGAGAGCGCCTCCAGCGCGGGCTCGAGCCCCGCCCGCTCCGCGCCCAGGGCCAGCACCAGCGGGCGCGCGAGGTCGGCCTCCCAGGGCGGCACCCCGCCGCGGGCGACGGCGGCCACCACCGCGAAGCCCTCGCGAGTGGCGAGGTCGGCGGGCGCGACGCCCTCCAGCACCGGCAGGGCGAAGGTCGACCCCATCGCCGCCCGCACGGCGCGGGGGTGGAACGCGTCCGCCGAGCCGGGGCCGAGCGCCAGCCAGTCGGCGCCGAGCGCCGCGGCCGTGCGCACGAGCGTGCCCACGTTGCCGGGGTCGGCGACCCCCGCCAGGTAGACGCCCGGCGAGGGCGGGAAGCGCACGTCGCGGAAGGAGCGCACGGGCGGCTGCGGCAGGATGGCCATCACCCGCGGCGCGGCGGCGAGGCCGCTCGCGGCCGCCATCAGCTTCGGCGGCACGAGGTAGCGCTCCCGCAGGCCCTCCGTCGCCCGCAGGCGCGGGTCGTCCCCGCTCAGCCGCTCGGCGTCGAACAGGAGCGCGACCGGCCGCACGCCGCGCGCGAGCGCGGCGTCGACCAGGTCCTCACCCTCCGCCACGAGCAGCCGTCGCTCGCGGCGGACCTTCTTCGCCTGCAGCGCCCGCGCGAGCTGCAGCGCGGGGTTGCGCGGCGAGCTCGCGAGGCGCAGGGAGCGGTCAGGCGCCGACGGGCTCGCTCGCTCGGGCGGTGCGGGCGCGCGCCGCGAGGGCCGCGAAGGCCTCGGGCTCGTGCGTGGCGAGCTCGGCCAGGATCTTGCGGTCGAGCTCGACGCCGGCCAGTCGCAGGCCGTGCATCAGCTCGCTGTAGGTGAGGCCGTTCTCGCGGGCGGCCGCGTTGATGCGGGCGATCCACAGCCGGCGGAAGTCGCGCTTGCGCACCCGGCGGTCGCGGTACGCGTAGCGCAGCGAGCGCTGGACCTGCTCCTTCGCGCGCTTGTAGGAGGAGTGCTTGGTCCCCCAGTAGCCGCTGGCCTGTGCGAGGACCTTGCGGCGCTTCTTGCGCGCGCCGACCGAACGCTTGACTCGGGCCATCGGGCTACCTCTTCCCCAGCATCCGCTTGACGCCCTTGACCATCTCCGGCGCGAGCTCCGCCTCCTTCGAGAGGTGGCGCTGCTCCTTGCCGGACATGTTCTCGAGGTTGTGCCGCATGCCCGCGCGCTGGAAGCGGACCTTGCCGGTCCCGGTGAGCCGGAAGCGCTTCTTCGCGGATCTGCTGGTCTTCATCTTGGGCATGCGTGATTCCTCGGGTGGTCCGTCGGGCCGACCGACAACGATAGACGACGCGCGGCGTGGCCGCGACGCCGGGATGCTACTTCGCGGCCTCGGCCTCTTCGCGGGCCGGGCGACCAGCGCCCTCCGCCGCCTCCCCGCCCTGCGGGTTCTTGAGCGGCGCGATCATCATGACCATGTTGCGGCCGTCCAGGTTGGGCCGGCTCTCGATGGCCGCGATGTCCTTGAGCTCGTCGGCGAGCTTGAGCAGGATCGCCTCGCCGCGCTCGGGGTGCATCAGCTCGCGGCCGCGGAACATGATCGTCACCTTGACCTTGTCCCGGTGCCGGAGGAACCGCTCGACGTGCCCCTTCTTGGTGGCGTAGTCGTGCGGGTCGATCTTCGGCCGGAACTTGATCTCCTTGATGGTGATCGTGCTCTGGTGGCGCCGGGCCTGCTTGGCCTTCTGCTCCTGCTCGTAGCGCCACTTGCCGTAGTCCATGATCCGGCAGACCGGCGGACGGGCGTCGGCGGCCACCTCGACCAGGTCCAGGCCGGCGCGGGCGGCGATCTCCTGCGCCCGCGCGAGCGGGACGACGCCGTGGTTCTCGCCGTCGGCGTCGATCAGCCGCACCGACTCCGCCCGGATCGCGTCGTTGATCCGCGTCGAGGGGCCGGCGGGCGGTCGTGTGTCGGGTCCTCGCCTAGGCGGCAAACAGCACCTTGGCGGGTCGTGGGAGCGGTGTGATGACGGTGACGGTCCCTCTCATCAGGGGCTTACGGGGCCCGCTGCGCTGCGGGCCGGGAGACAATAGCAAGCGACCCGCGCCCCTCGCGGCGCCCCGCGCGAACGCGCTCACGCGGGGCGCACCACGTACTGGCGCAGGTGCAGGTCGCGGTACGTGACCGGACCCCGCGGTCCCGGGACGTGATCCACGTTGATCCCGGTCTCGGGGGCGCCGAGCATCTCGAAGCCGTCCAGGATGCGGGTGGTCGCGTTCCAGAACGCGCCCGTCCCGGCGTAGCTCGACAGGAAGCGCTCGGCGGCGCCGGCGTCCTCGGTGAAGATGGCCGCCGCGAGCCCGGAGGTCTCCTCGTTGGCGATCCGGGCGGCCTCGGCCGCGTCCTCGACCGGGGCGATGGTCACGGTCGACTCGTTGCCGTCGTCGAGCGCCCACTCGTGGCCGAGCGGGTGGCCGTGCGGCGGCAGCGAGGGCCGCACGCCGAGCCGCTCGAGCGTCTCGGTGATCGCCGGCATCAGCTCCACCCAGCGGGGCGCGGCGACCAGCAGCAGGTTGAGCCGGTTGCAGACGCCGAGCCGGTCGAGGCTGCGCTCCACGAGCGCCGGCAGGCGGTCGGCGTCGGCGGCGTGATCGACGTAGAGCACGCCGCCGCCCTCGGCGTGGGCCAGCGTGCGAACGCCGTGGGCGGCCGCCTCCCGCGCGAGCGCGGCGGTCGTCTCGCCCGAGCCGCGCAGGATCACGAGCGGGATGAGGCGCGGGTACGTCACGAGCGCGCGGGCGGCGCCGCGGTCGGCCGACCGCACCAGCTGCACGGCGTCCGGGTCGATGCCCGCCCCCGCCATCGCCGGGCGGATCACCTCGTCGTGCAGCGCCACGGCCGAGCCGAGCGCGGCCCCGCCGGTGCGCAGCACGCCCGCGTTGCGCGACTTGATGAGCTGCGAGGCCACGTCGATGGTCACGTTGGGCCGGGCTTCGTAGTTGGCGCCCACGACGCCCACCGGGCGCCGCCGCTCCTCGACCACCAGGCCGCCCGGCAGGTCGCGCGTGCCGACGAGCGGCTCGACGTCGTCCAGCCCGGCCAGCGCCTCGATCTGCGCGCTCATGCGCTCGAGCCGCGCCGCGTCGAGGCGCAGCCGATCGACCAGCGCCGGCGCCATGGAGCCCTGGGCGGCCGCCACGTCGGCGGCGTTCGCCGCCAGCACCGGCTCGGCCCGGTCCACGAGCAGGCGCGCCATGGCCGCGAGCGCCGCGGCGACGCCGTCCGGGCCGGCCCCGCGCAAGGAGGCGTGCGCGGCGGCGGCGGCCCGGCCGGCGCGCACGACCTCGGCCTGCGGATCCACGGCGCTCATCGCGCCCACCGCGACCGGGGCACCCGGCGCGCGGCCCGCCGGACGGGCCGCGCGCCCCGGGAGCGCGAGCTGCGGGGGTGCGCTACTTGCGGCCGCCCGACGCGACGGCCTCCTTGAGGACCGCGCCCGGGGTGAACCGGGGCACCGTCCGGGCGGGGATCTCGACCTTCTTCGACGGGTCCTGGGGGTTGACCCCGGTCCGCGCCGCGCGCTCGGAGACGGAGAACTTCCCGAACCCGGCGAAGGCGACGTCCTCACCGCTCTTGAGGGCATCCTCGATGACCTTGAGCACGGCGCCGACAGCCTTCTGGGCGTCACCGTTGCTGATGTCGGCCTCGGCGGCGACCCTGCTGACGAACTCGGTCTTGTTCACTACAGACCCCCTGGCTCGATGTATGCGGGAGCAGGCTTGCCCGCGGCAGCAACCTACCAGCGCCGGCGGATGAAAAGCGCGTAGTCGTGCGGGTTCTCACGCACGAGGCTCGCCGGACGCCCCGAGGTGGACTACCCGAGGCGGCCGCCGCGAAACGCGCCGGGCGGCCCGAAGTGCGCCCCCTGCGGGGAAAACCGCCGGTCCGGATCAGCGTGCCCGCACGCGCAGCGGCGCGCACGAGCTGCGGCCCGCGCCGCCCGAGGCGAGGCGCGTGGTGACGCAGAAGCGCAGGCTGCGGCCGGCCCGCGGGCGGCCCGGCACGCGCCAGCGCACCGAGTACATGACGTCGGCCCGCGCCGGGCCGGCGTTGGTGCGCAGCCGGGCCAGCACCCGCCGGCCGGCCCGCACGACGATGGTCTCGCGCGTGGACTGGCCGCTGCCCATGAGCCGGTAGCGCAGCGTGGCGACGCGGCCGGCGCGGGCGCGGGCCGCGAGGGCCCGGACCGCGGGCGCGCGCCGGGCGGCGGCCCCCCGGGGCGCGCCGGCCGCGGCGGCCGGCGCCGACGTCACGACCGCGCCGGCGGGGGTGGCCAGCGAGCGATCGATCCAGCCCGCCACGGCGCTCACCCGGGTGTAGACGCCGGGCCGCCCCGCGCGGCCGCACCCGAGGCCGTAGCTCGTGATGCCGACCACCAGGCCGCCCGCGTCGCGCAGGGGGCCGCCGCTGTCGCCGGCGCAGGTGTCGACGCCGCCCTCGGGCCGGCCGGCGCAGAGGGCCGCCGCGCCGGGGAAGGCGCCGCCGAGGAACGCGGCGCACCGGGCGCCGGTGAAGATGGTGAGCGGCGCCGAGAGGAGCCGCTGCGACGCGGTGGTCCCCGCCTCGCTCTGGGTGCCCCAGCCGGCGATCTCGCCCGGACGCTCGATGTCCGGGTCCTGGCCCGGCCGGGCGAAGGCGGCCACGGGCGCCGAGCTGGGCGTCGCGAGGATGAGCAGCGCGGCGTCGGGGCCGGCGCCGAGCGCCCGGTACCCCGGGTGCACCCGCACCTCGGCCACGGCCAGCCGCTCGCCGCCGGCGCCGAGGTCGTCGGTGCCGGCGAGCACCTGCATGCGCGCGGGGGCCGCCGGCGTGCCGTCGTCGCCCGTCACGCAGTGGGCCGCGGTCAGCACCGCCGCCGGGGCGACGAGCGTGCCGCCGCAGGAGTGGGCGTCCGGCCCCGCCACGCCGGCGGCGCCGATCGAGACGATCGAGGGCCACGCGCCCGCGGCCGACGGGGCCCCGCCCACCACGTGCTCGCGGTACGTCGCCGCCGAGGCCGCGCCGGCGCCGAGCGCCGCCACCAGGAGGGCCGCGACGGCCGCCAGGACGGCGGCGGTGCGGGGGCGCGCGGCGGAGGTCATGGGCCCACGGTGGAGGCGCGCGGGCGCGCCCACAAGGGCCGGGCCCGAAGTCTCGACGCGCGGGTGGCACGGGGCCCGTCCCCCGGTCAGTGCGAACCGGCCGAATGGGTGTTGGACCCCGGCGATCGCCGGGGCGGCGCCCACCCGCCGCCCCGGCCCGTGGGAGACTGCCCGCCATGCCCGCGACCCCCTCCCCGCCCCGCGCGACCGTCCTCGGCACCGGCGCGATGGGCCCCGAGATCGCCGCCGCGCTGGCCGCGGCGGGCCACCGCGTGGTGATCGCCGGACGCGACGCCGGGCGGGCCCTCGCGGCCCGCGACCGGGCCCTCGCCCTGCTGGGCCGCGACGGGCCGGTGTCGGACGCGCCGATCGGCCCCGACGCCCTCGCGGGCGCCGCGCTCGTGGTGGAGACGATCGTCGAGGACCTCGCCGCCAAGCGCGAGCTGCTCGCGCGCGCCGAGGCCTGGTGCCCCCCGGACGCCGTCATCGCGACCAACACCTCAAGCCTGCGCATCGGCGACCTCGCCGCCGCGCTGGCCCGCCCGGAGCGGTTCGCCGGCCTGCACTTCCTGAAGCCCGCCCACCAGACCGCCGTCGTCGAGATCGTGCCGGGCCCGGCCACCGACGCGGCGGTCGTGGCGGCCCTGCGCGAGGTGGCCGGGCGGATGGGCAAGGCGCCCCTCGTGGTGCGGGCCGACGTCCCGGGCTTCATCTGGAACCGCATCCAGTTCGCGGTGCTCCGCGAGTGTCTCCACATGCTGGAGGCCGGCGTGGCCGACGCCGCCGACATCGACGCCGCCGTCTCGGACGGCCTCGCGCCGCGCTGGATGGCCGCGGGGCCGCTCGCGACCGCCGACCTGGGCGGGCTGCGCACCTTCGCCGCCGTCGCCGCGCAGCTCTTCCCGGAGCTCTCCGCCGCCCGGGCGCCGCAGGGGGCGCTGCTCGACCGCGCCGCCGGCGGGGACGTCTTCGCGCCATGGACGGGCGCCGCCGGCGAGGAGGTGGCGCGCCTGCGGGCGCGGGCGCTGGAGATGGGGCGCGAGGTCGCCGCCCGGCGACGGAAGCTCGGCGCGTGATCGCGCTGTCGGCCCACCTCGGGACCCTCTTCGGCGAGCTGCCGCCGCTCGCCCGCCCGGCGGCGGCTTGCGCGGCCGGCTTCGACGCGGTGGAGGCCTGGTGGCCACCGGCCGACGCGCCGGCGGACTGGGTGGCGGCGGTGCGCGAGGCCGGCGCGCGGGCGGTGCTGGTCAACGCCGACGGGGGCGACCTGGCGGCCGGCGAGCGCGGCTACTGCAACGTCCCCGGGCGCGGCGACGAGGCGGTGGCGGCCGCCGTGGCGGCCGCCCGCACCGTCACCGCCGCCGGCGGCGAGGTGGTCAACCTGCTCGTGGGCAGGGCGCTCGCCGGCACGCCGCGCGCCCGCCAGCTCGCGACCGCGCGCGACGTCGTCCGCGAGGCCGCCGACGCCGTCGCGCCGCTCGGCGCGCGCCTGGTCGTCGAGCACCTCAACGGCGTGGACGTGGCCGACCCGCTGCTGCCGACGCCCGCGGCCGCGGCCGAGTTCGTCGCCGCCGTCGGCCACGGGGGCGTGCGCCTGCTGCTCGACGCCTACCACGCCGCCGCGGCGGGCCTCGACCCGGCCGCCGAGGCCGCCGCGGCCGGGTCGCTGATCGGCCACGCCCAGTACGCCGACCACCCGGGCCGCGGGGCGCCCGGCACGGGGACGCTCGACCTGCGCGCGTTCGTCGACGCGCTCGCGGAGGCCGGCTACGCCGGCCACGTGGGCCTCGAGTTCGTCCCCGCCGGCCCCACCGCCGAGGCGCTCGCCGCGGTCGACGCCCCCTGACGGGGCTCAGCCCCCGCCGGCCGCCGGGGCGGGGGGCCCGCCCGGCATGACGATCGTCGTGAGCATGCGCCGCCTGCGTCCCGGCGCCGGACGGTTGCCCAGCACGGGGGCGAGCGCCGCCCCCATGCGCCCGGCAAGCTCGGCCAGCTCGGCGTCGCTCAGCTCGAGGGCCACCTGCCGGTAGCCGACCCCGTCGGCCGCCAGGTCGCCCCCGCCCGCCCGCAGGTAGCGGCCGAAGTCGTCCAGCAGCCCCGCCACGACGGTGGCGAACCACCGCAGGTGGTCCTCCGGCCTCGCGCCGGCCAGGTCGTCGGGCCCGATGCTCGCCGGGCCCTCCACCAGGGCGTAGACCCGCTGCGCCGTCCCCCGCGCGGGCCGCTCCTCCGCCACCGCCAGCACGCCGGCGCCGGCGAGCGCGCGGATGTGCCGGTAGAGCGACGCCTGCGGCACGTCGGCGAGCTCCCCGGCCAGCTCCGCCGCGGACAGCCGGCGGCCGCCCGCGAGCGCCTGGACGACGCGCAGGCGCACCGGGTGCAGCAGCAGGTCAGGCGACGCCGGCACGCTCGCCGCCCGCCAGGCCCGCCCCCGCCCGCACCGCGCCGGCCACCGCGTCGGCGTCGGGCGTGCTCACGATGAGCTCGTCCAGGCCCGCGCCCGCCAGGGCGACGCGCACCGCCGGCACGCCGCGGCGGGCGGCCACGAAGCGCGTGACGCCGCGCCCGCGCCACGTGCCGATCGTGGTGCGTCCCGGGATCGCGAGCCCCGGGGCGCGCAGGCCGGTCGCCGCGCCGAGCGCGTCCGCCTCGACCGTCACGTCGCGCACCGCGGCGATCGGCACGCGGATGTCGCCGCGCAGCGCGGCGACCTTCTCGCCGCGGCTCAGCGCCACGTGGAGCCGGCCGCCGGGCACGGTGATCGTCGCCATCGGGTCCTCCCCGTCATGTTCTCGGCGTTGATAACGTTATCAGTTCCGAGAACACGGCGGCGGCGCGCCGCCGCGGGCGCGCTGGGGCGCGCGGCCGCGGCGGCCGAGGGCGGCGTGCCGTCGCGCGGCACGCGGTCATGCGGGCGCGCCGGCGGCCACCGGGCCGCCGGCGGGGTGCGCTCAGGACGCGCCGGTGCCCAGGCGGCGCGTCCCGCCCTCGGCGAGGGCGCGCGCGTCGGCGTCCGTGCCGATCGGGATCGTCCTGCGCCGCAGGCGCTGCGGCTTGGGCACGATGAGCGACAGCACCCCGTCGCTCATCGACGCGGTGATGGCGTCCGGGTCGACGCCGTCCGGCAGCCGGAGCCTGCGCTCGAAGCGCCCGAAGGCGCGCTCGCCGTGGGCCCACGAAGCCCCGTCGGCCACCTCGGGCCGCCTCCGCTCGCCGCTCACGCGCAGGTACCCGTCGATCATGTCGATCGAGACGTCCTCGGCGCGCAGGCCGGGGAGGTCCATGGTGATGACGACGTCGCCGTCGCCGATCGTGACGTCGGCCGGCGGCGCGAAGGCGGCGGGACGGGCGACCTGGGTGAGCAGCGGGGTGAACGCCTCCGTCCAGAGCATCTCGCGACCTCCTCTCACATCGTGTGTCCGGGAACGGGCCCGGGCGGGCCCTCCATCCCCTCCAGTAGGACGCCCGCGGGCGCCGTCAACCCCCGGCCGGACGTGGCACGATCACGGCCACGTGATGGTGGACGACGACCCCCGGGCCGAGACGGCGGCCGGCGGCGGCGGACTGCGCGAGGACGTGCGCCGCGGGCAGGCCCTCGACCGCTCGCTGGCGGGCGCGCTGGGCGGCCCCGGGCCGCGCCGCGCGGAGCCCGCCGGCCCCTACCTCGACTCGCTCGAACCGCGCGGGCGCCCATCCCGCGAGGACGAGCGCCGCCTGGTGCTGCGCGCCAAGGCGGGCGACCCGGCCGCGCGCGCCGTGCTGGTCGAGGCCCACATGCCGCTCATCCTCTCGGCGGCCTCCGTCTACCGGCGCGGCGGCCGCGTGGGGCGGCAGGAGCTCGTCCAGGAGGGGGTCGTCGGGCTGCTGCGGGCCCTCGAGCGCTTCGATCCGGGACTCGGCACGCCGTTCTGGGGCTACGCCACCTGGTGGGTGCGCCAGGCCATGCAGCAGCTCGTCGCGGAGCTGACGCGCCCGGCCGTGCTCTCGGACCGCGCCCTGCGCAACCTGGCCCGCCTGCGCGACGCCCGCGAGGCCCTCGTGCGCGAGCACGGCCGCGAGCCCACCGGCGGCGAGCTGGCGGAGCGCTCCGGGCTGGGACCCGACCAGGTCGGCGACCTGCTCGCCGTGGAGCGGCCCCCGCGGTCGCTCGACCAGCCGGCCGGCACCCACGACGGCGACACCAGCGCCTTCGGCGAGCTGATCGTCGACCCGCTGGCCGAGGGCGAGTACGAGCGGGTGCTCGACGCCATCGAGCTGGAGCAGCTGCACGGGCTGCTGGCGGGGCTCTCCGACCGCGAGCGGGAGGTGCTCCGCGCCCGCTACGGCCTCGACGGCCCCGCGGTGAGCCTGCGCGAGCTGGGCGCCCGCCTGGGCCTCAGCGCCGAGCGGGTGCGCCAGATCGAGCGACGCGCCCTCGGCAAGTTGGCGTCCACCGGACGGGCCGGCCCCCCGTAGGCGTCAGGCGCGCCGCAGCACCAGCGTCGGCGCCGGGCCATCGAGGTCGCTCGCCCGCCGGTCGGCGCGCAGGCCCGGCACCCGCAGGCGCGCGATCGCGGCGGGATCGCGAGCGTCACGTTCGAGCAGGGCGCGGGCCAGGCGCCCCTTGAGCGCCTTGCCGCCGTGGCCGGTCAGGCGGCGCCCGTCCGGGCCGTCCTCCACGATCTCCACGCGCAGCAGCCGGTCGCCGAGCGCCGCCCGGTCGAGGGCGGCGGCGTGCTCGCGCGGCAGCAGGTCGATGATCCAGCCGCCGGCGGCGCGCCCGGCCACCAGCGCCGAGACGCGCGGCCGCCAGAAGGCCGCCAGCGCCCCGAGCGGCGGCACCCGGGCCCCCATCCGCAGCCGGTAGTCCGGCAGGGGGTCGCCGGCGGCCACGAGGCCCCAGAGCCCGGACGGCACGAGCACCCGCTCCTCCAGCCGGCGCCGCGCGGCGCGGCCCAGGTCCGCGGGCCCGAGCGCGCCCCACACGACGCCCGAGTAGCGCGCCGCGGCCGGCAGCGTGGGCGCCTCGTCGAGCCGGCGCCAGCCCTCCAGGGCGCGCTCCAGGTGCGGGCCACGCGCGCCGAGCAGGCGCCCGGGTGCGTCCCCGCCGCCGGCGAGCACCGCGCGGACCGCGTCGCGCACCCGGCGCCGCTCGTCGCCGAGCGCCGCGAAGGCGCCGCCGGCGGCCTGCCACGGCGGCCCGTGGCCGCCGGTCGCCTTGCCCTCGGACGGGGGCAGCAGGATGACCGGCGGGCGCACCGCCGGAACGCTACCGGCGGGCGCGCCTGCGGTCGCGGAAGCGCTTGATGAGGAAGGGCGCTGCCAGGATGAGGGCGCGCCGGACCATCGTGCCCATGTGCTCTCCGTTCTCGGGGTCCGCCGGGGGATCCCCGGGCGGGCCGGCGCCGAAACCGGCGACCGCCCGCCCCGGGTCCCGCGGCCTAGTCGGCGGCCGGCTCCAGCCGCGCCTCCGCGGCGGGCCCGCCCGGCTCGGCCGCCGGCGCGTCGCGGTGCCCCGGCCACCAGAACCAGTGGCCGGCCAGGGCCGCGATGCTCGGCACCAGCAGGCAGGCCATCAGCAGCGCCACGATCATCACGCCGAGCGCGATGGCCGAGCCCATCTGCACGAGCAGGCCCACGCCGGTGAGCGATAGCGAGGCGAAGGTACCGGCGAGGATCACGCCGGCCGAGGCCACCGCCGGCCCCGCGTGCTCCACCGCCATGTCGGCGGCGGCGCGGCGGTCGAGGCCCTGCGTGACCTCCTCGCGCAGGCGCGCGGTCATGAGGATGTTGTAGTCCGTGCCGATCGCGATCACGAACAGGTAGAGCATGATCGGCAGCATGAAGAGCAGCCCCGGCTGGCCGGCGGCGCCCTGGAAGATGGCGACCCCCGCGCCGAGCGTCGCGGCGAAGCCGAGCGCCACCGCCCCGAGCAGCACGAGCGGCGCGACGAGGCTGCGCAGCAGCAGCCCGAGGATCACGGCGATGAGCAGCGCGGCGACCGGGAACACGACCGACATGTCGCGCTCCACCGCCTCGCGCACGTCGACGTGGGCCGAGGTGGTGCCGCCCACGAGCGCCCGTTCGCCCGGGCCGGCGAAGTCGTGCGCCGCCGCGCGCACCGGCCCCTCGACCGCGTCCATCGCCGCGTCGGAGGCCGCCGGATCGGCCAGCAGCACGCTGACCCGCGCCACCTGGCCGTCGGCGCTCACCACCGGGGTGTTGACGTCCGCGACGCCGGGGACCCGCCCGAGCCGGGCCGCCAGGTCGCCGGCCCGCGCCGCCGCACGGCCGCCCGACAGGTAGACCTCGGTCGGGTTGAGCGCGCCGGCCGGGAACGCGCCGCGCAGGGTCGCGAACGCCTGCGACGACTCCGTGTCGCTCGGCAGCGACGAGCTCGTGTCGTAGTCGGCCGTGTAGAGCAGCGACCCCGCGGCGAGCGCCACCAGCACGCCGCCCGAGGCCAGGGCCACCCGGCCGGGGCGGCGGCGGATGAGCCCGCCCACCCGGCGGAAGAACGGCCCGTCGGGCGCGGTGCGCCAGGCCTTCGAGGGCCAGAAGACGCGCGGGCCCACGAGCGCGACCACCGCCGGGATGAGGGTGACGCTCGCCAGCAGCATGACCGTCACCGAGATCGCGAGGCCCGGCGCCATGCTCTCGAACGAGCCGAGGTCGGAGAGCATCAGCGCGAGGAAGGCGACGATCACGACGAGCGCCGACGAGGCGATCGCCTCGCCCACCCGGTGCACCGCGGCGGCGATCGCCGGTCGGCCTTCCTCGCCGGCGCGCAGCCGCTCCCGGTAGCGGAAGAGCAGGAACAGGATGTAGTCGGTCCCGATGCCGAACAGGACCACGATCAGCAGCGAGGTGAGCGACGCATCGACCTCGAAGCCGGTCGCGTCGGCGAGCAGGGCGACGAGCGAGGTGGCCAGGGCGAACACCAGGCCGATCGTGACGATCGGCAGCAGCGCCGCGACCGGGCTGCGGAAGATGACGCCCACCAGCAGCAGGATCAGCACGACGGTCGCGACGCCCGTGATGGCCTCGGCCGAGCTGAAGGCCTCCTCGGTGTCGACCACCGTGGCGGCCTCGCCCCCGAGCTGGGAGCGCAGCCCGCCGCCGCTCAGGGCGGCGGCGACCTCGTCGCGCACCTCCGCGACGGCCTCCGTCACCGGATCGTCGGTGGCGAGCCCGTCGAACGCCACGTGCACGAGCTGCACCGTGCCGTCGGGCGCCACCTGCTCGGCGCCGGTGACCGCGCCGGTCACGGCCGGGATGCCCGCCCCGGCCAGGCGCTCGGCCAGCGCGCCCACCCTCGCGCGGTCCGCGGCGGTGAGGGGCCCGCCGTCGGCGCGGTCGACCACAAGCACCGACGTGGCCCCGGAGGCGTCCGGGAAGTGCTCGTCCGCGACCTCCTGCGCCTGGACGGACTCGCGGTCTGCGGGCAGGAAGCTGGTCTGGTCGGAGTTGCTGACGTCGGCGAGCGTCGGCGCGAAGGGCACGACGAGCGCGAAGGCCAGGACCCAGACGGCGATGACGCGCCACGGATGCGCGGCGACGATCGCGCCGATGCGTCGGAACACGGGCACTCCAGAGGTTGATGAAATAGCGACGGCGCATTCTGAGACATTGATGTCTCATGCGCAAGCGGCTAGTCTCGGCCGGCCGATGGCCTCCGCCGCCGCCCCCCGCCCGCTGCACGCCCGCTCGGAGGAGCTGCTCCTCGAGGTGGCCGCCGACGTGCTGGCCGCCCGGCCGCAGGCGAGCATGGCCGAGATCGCGGCCGCCGCCGGCGTGAGCCGGGCGACCCTCTACCGCACCTTCCCCAACCGCGAGGCGCTGCTCGAGCGGATGGCGGTCGCCGCGCTCGCCGAGGCCGGCCGGCGCCTGGACGACTCCCACCTCGACGCCGTGCCGTGCGAGGAGGCCGTCGCGCGCGCGGCCCGCGCGCTGCTGTCGGTGGGTTCCCGCTACGCGGTGCTGAACGGCGCGGCGGGACCCGTCGACGAGGCGGCCGCGGAGCGCATCGGGGCGCCCCTGCGACGGCTGGTGCAGCGCGGGCAGGCCGAGGGTGCGTTGCGCGCGGACGTCCCGGCCGAGTGGCTGCTCCAGATGTGGGGCGGCCTCCTGCGCGCCGGGCTGCGGATCGCCGGGGAGGGCGCCGGCGTGGAGGACGCCGCCGCGTCGGTCACCACGCTCTTCCTCGAGGGCGCCGGCGCCCGGGGCTGAGGGTCGTGAGGCGCCCGGCGGCGGGCTCAGGCGCCCTGCGGCGGCGGCGCCCCCTCCGGCACCGCCGGGTGGTCGGCGTCGAGGTCGCACGCGGCCACGACCCCGCGCGCGCGGTGCGCCCAGCGGCCGTCCGCGCGGCGCGCGATCGGGCGCCCGCAGTCCGCGCAGCGGGCCTCGGCAAGGGCGGGCGGCGGACCCGCGGGGCCCGTCTCGCGGCGATCGTCGCTCACGGGCCGAGCATGACAGCGCGGCGCCCCGGGCGCCGCGGGCCTCACCGCCGGCGATCCCCCAGGCGCGCCGCGAGCACGCCGAGCAGCGCGAGGCCCGCCCCCATGGCGACCACCGCGAGCGCCCAGCCGGCGCTGCCGCCCGCGACCGGGATCACGAGCATGAGCCAGAGCAGGCCGGCGCCGGCGGCCGCCGCGAGCAGCGCGGGCATGCGCAGGGTGGCGGCCAGCACGACCGCCGCCGCGACCGTCAGCGACAGGAGGACGTGCCACCCGCCGAGGCCCTCGACGTCCCCGCCGTCGCCGACCACCCCGATCAGCGCCCCGACGGCCACCAGCACCACGCCGGCGCCCAGCAGCAGCCCGGCGAGCCGGGGGCGCCGGGCCAGTGCCGCCGCGCCCGCCGCGAGCGCCGCCGCGCCCAGGCCGAGCTGCAGCCAGGCGAAGCCGGCGCCCTCGAGCCCGGCCACGGAGGCCAGGGCGTCCGCGCCGGCGATCGCGGCCATGGCGAGACCCACGGCCCCCGCCGCCAGGCCCGGCGGCCGCCGGGCGAGCGCGGCCGCGGCCACCGCGACGACCAGCGATCCGCCGGCCGCCCAGCGGTCGGGCGCCACATGGTCGGCGCCGGCCCACGCGGCGGCGATCGCGACGGCGAGGGCGGCGAGGGCCGTGCACGCCGCCACCTCGAGCTCCCACGCGGGTCGCCCGCGGCGCGCCAGCAGCGCGAACGCGGCGAACGCCGCCGCGGGGAAGGCGAACGGCGTCAGGAGCTGGGCGGCGTCCGGCATGTCGGCGAAGGCGGTCGCGTACGCGAGCGCGGCGCCCAGCGCGACGACTGCGGCGCCGAGCGCCTCCAGCACGCGCGTCGCCCGCGGGCGCCCGGCCGGCGGGCCGGCGGCCGCGATCAGGCGCTCGAGGTCGTCGCGGTCGATCCGGCCCTCGTCGAGCGCGCGGCGCAGCTCGGCCAGCAGGCGATCCCCGCCCGGCGGGCGGGAGCCTGCGGCCGGCTGCGGCGCCCCCTGCATCCGCGTCGAGCATATGCCGCATGCGCCCGGTTCACCCCCGGGCGCCCGCGGGTAGGGCGACGCCATCGCGACCGTCGACCACGCCGCGCCGCCCGGGCGCGAGACCACCCGCTCCCTCTGGGTGTGGGCCGCCATCGGGGCGGGCCTGATGGCGGCGATCGACGAGATCGTCTTCCACCAGCTGCTGCACTGGCACCACTTCTACGACCGCTCGACGCCCGAGGTGTCGCTGGTCTCCGACGGCGCGCTGCACGCGGCGGAGCTGATGGTGCTGGTGGCGGGATTCTTCCTGCACGCCGACATGCGCCGGCGGGGGACCCTCGACGCCGCGCACGCGCGCGCCGGCGCGTTCCTCGGTCTCGGCGGCTTCCAGCTCTGGGACGGGATCATCGACCACAAGGTCCTGCGCACCCACCAGATCCGCTACGAGGTCGACATCGCGCCCTACGACGTGGCCTGGAACGCGGGCGGGGCGGTGCTGCTGGTGATCGGGATCGTGCTGCTGGTGCGGGCCCGCGGGGCGGCGGCCGCCCGGGCCTGACGGGTGGCGCCCGCCCTCCACGCCGGCCCCGGCGCCCTCATCGGGGCGCTCCCCCTGCTGGGGCTCGCGGCGGCGGCCATCGCCTACGTCGTCGCGGCGGGCCGGCGGCGGGCGGCGGGGCGGGCCTGGCCCGCATGGCGCGTCTCGACCTTCCTCGCGGGCACGGCGCTGCTGGCGGCCGCGCTGTCGCCGGCCGTCGACGCGCGCGCCGGCGCCGACTTCCGGGTCCACGCCGCGCAGCACATCGTGGTGGGGATGGCCGCGCCCGTGCTGCTGGTGCTCGGCGCGCCGCTGACCCTCGCGATCCGCTCGGCCCCGCGCCGCGCCCGCCGGCGCGTCGCGCCGCTGCTGCGCAGCGGCTGGTCCCACCGCGTCACCCATCCGGCGACCGCGGTCGTGCTCGACATGGGCGGCCTCGTCCTGCTCTACCTCACGCCGCTCTACGCGGCGACGCTCACGAGCGCCCCGCTCCACGCGCTCGTCCACCTCCACGTGCTGGCCGCCGGCTGCCTGCTCACCTGGGCGCTGATCGGCTCCGACCCGGTCGCGCGGCGGCCGTCCACGGCGGTGCGTGCCGGGGCGCTCGTGGCCGCGGCCGCCCTGCACGCGGTGCTGGCGAAGCTCATGTACGCACACGGCTGGCCGGCCGGTACGCCCCACGAGGCCGCCGAGCTCCAGGCCGGGGCGCAGCTCATGTACTACGGCGGCGACCTCGTCGAGGTCGCGCTCGCGGCGGTCCTGCTCCACGGGTGGCTCCGGCGCCGCGGCGAGGCCGACCGGCGCCGCGCCGCGTGGGCGGCCGCCGGCTGACCGTGCCGGCGATCACCGCCCGACGCGACGGCGACGGCCGGGCGGGGAGCCGGCCTACCGGCCGTCGCCGGGCAGCGATACCTCGAGCACGCGGATCCGCTCCTCCCCCGCCGGCGCCGCGAACGCGACGACGTCGCCGGCGCGGCGTCCGCTGAGGGCCTCGCCGAGCGGCGAGGCGACGCTGATCCGGCCCGCCCGCGGGTCGGCCTCGTCGGGGCCGGCGAGCTCGTAGCGGCGAAGCGCGCCCGTGCCGCGCTCCACGTCGACCACGCAGCCGAAGCCGGCGCGGCCGTCCTCGAGCTCCGGCTCGCGCACCTCGACGGTCTCGAGGATCTGCTCGAGCACGTGCGCCCGCCGGCTGGAGCCGTCGAGCTCGGCCAGCTCCTCGCGCAGCTCCGCCAGCCCGCGCGGCGTGATGGGCTGGGGATCCGCCGGGCGCGCGGGCAGGCGCCCGGACGCGTCGCCGCCGGCCGCGTCCTCGTTCACGAACGCCTTCGACATCGCATGCCTCCCTCAACGAGACCGGGGGCCGGAGCGTTGGCTCCGACCCCCGGTACGACCTTCCGCAGTGGACCCGGCCGGCACTGCCCCGGCGTCCGAAAGCGTTCCCCCAACGGCTTCTCCGAGCGCAGTCGGCGGTGAGGATCTCACGGGGGGCGTCACCGTCGACCGACCGCACCCCCGCCAGGCGCTCCTGCGATCTCACCCGGCGGCCGAGTGCCGTTGCCGCCGAGCCAGGGTCGCTGGCTGACACCGGTGATCTCCCTCACGACCCGAAGGGAGGCCGATGGCTCTCATCTACTGCTGTTTAGGCAGCGAGAGCGAGCTTGGGAGAAGACTCCGCAGCTCCGTTGGTTCCCGGTTGTTGACGCGGTCCTCCGGGTCCGCGGCTCGCTTACCGTTGCGGTTCCGCTCCGTCGAAACTGGATCGGGCCCGTCTGTCCTCCACAAGGTAGCACCGCCCGCCGCTACGATCACCCGATGCGCGCCATGCTCATGCGGACGTGCCTGTCGGACATGATCGCGCCGTCCGTGGCGGCCGCGGCGCGCGCCGTGCTGGAGCGCGCGGGCGTCGAGGTGGTCGTGCCGCGCCGGCAGACCTGCTGCGGCCAGCCGGGCTGGAGCTCGGGCCACCCCGACCAGGCGCGCCCGGTCGCGCGCCAGGCGATGCGCGCCTTCCGCGGCGACGACCCGATCGTGGTGCCCTCCGGCTCGTGCGCAGCCATGATCCGCCACGGCTACGCCGACCTGTTCGCCGGCCGGCCGGAGGAGGCCGAGGCCCGCGAGATGGCCGAGCGCACGAGCGAGCTCAGCCAGTTCCTCGCCGCCCACGGCCTGCGGCCGAAGCCGACGGGCTCGGGGTCGGTCACCTACCACGACTCCTGCCACATGCTGCGGCTGCTGGGCGAGCGGGAGAGCCCGCGCGCCGTGATCGCCGGCGTGGAGGGCCTGGAGCTACGCGAGATGGGCCAGACCGACGTCTGCTGCGGCTTCGGCGGCACGTTCAGCGTCAACTTCCCCGAGGTCTCCGGGCGCCTGGGCGAGGAGAAGGCCCGCAACGCCGCGGCGGCGGGGGCCGACGAGCTGGTGGCGTGCGACCTGTCGTGCCTCATGCACATCGCGGGCCGGGCGCGCCGCTGCGGCATCCCGCTGCGGGTGCGCCACCTGGCCGAGGTGCTGGCCGAGTGAGCGACGGCCCGGCCCGGGGGCGGCCGCACGTCGCCTACCCGGAGGCGAGCGAGCCCCTGCGCGAGCGCACCCGCGCCGCGCTGGCCGACGACGAGCTGGGCGGCAACCTGCGCACGGCGGCCGCCAGCTGGGCCGCGGGCCGGGCGCGCATCGGCGCCGAGCAGCCCTTCGCCGAGATGCGCCTGCGCACGCGGGAGATCCGCCGGCGCAGCGTGCGCAACCTGCCCGCCCTGCTCGACCGGCTCGAGGAGCGGGTCGCGGCGGCCGGCGGGACGGTCGCCCGGGTGGCCGACGCCGAGGCGGCGTGCCGCTACATCACCGACCTGGCCGCCGCGCGCGGCGCCACCGTGCTCGCCAAGTCGAAGTCGATGGCCACCGAGGAGATCAAGCTCAACGAGGCCCTCGAGCAGGCCGGCCTGCGGGTGGTCGAGACCGACCTCGGCGAGTGGATCCTGCAGCTCGCCGGCGAGCACCCGAGCCACATCATCGCCCCGGCCGTGCACCTCAACACGACCCAGGTGCGCGAGCTGTTCATGCAGGAGAGCGGCCAGGAGCTGCCGGCGGACCGCGAGGCGCTGGTCGCCCACGCCCGGGTGCGGCTGCGCGAGGTCTTCGCCGCGGCCGACATCGGCATCTCGGGGGTGAACCTCGCCGTGGCCGAGACCGGCACGGTGTGCGTGGTCGAGAACGAGGGCAACGGGCGCCTCGTGACCGGACTGCCGCGCATCCACGTGGCCGTGATGGGCATGGAGCGGGTCGTCGAGACGTGGGACGAGGCCGCCCACATCCTGCAGATCCTCCCGATGGCGGCGATCGGCGACACGGCGTCGACCTACCTCAACCTCATCACCGGGCCGCGCGCCGACGACGAGGCCGACGGCCCGGAGGAGCTGCACCTGCTGATCCTCGACGACGGGCGCTCGGCGCTGCGGGGCACGCAGTTCGAGGAGATCCTCGACTGCATCCGCTGTGGCGCCTGCCTGTACTCCTGCCCCATGTGGCGCAGCGTGGGCGGGCAGGCCTACGGCTCGCCCTACTCGGGCCCGATCGGCGCGGTGCTCACCCCGCTGCTGGAGGGGGTGAAGGGCCGGCGCTCCAGCGAGCTGCCGTTCCTCTCCTCGCTGTGCGGCGCCTGCCACGAGGCGTGCCCGGCGGGCATCCCCCTGCACGACCTGCTGGTGAAGGTGCGCTCGGCGGTCACCACGCCCGAGCACCGGCGCGACCGCATGCTGTTCCGGCTGTGGAGCGCGACCTGGCGGCACCCGGTCGCCTACGGCCTGCAGCGGCGCGCGGCCCGGCTCGCCCTGCGCCTGGTCGGCCGCCGCGGCTGGGCGCGCCGGCTGCCGGGCCCCGGCGCGCCGTGGACCGACCAGCGCGACCTGCCGACGCAGTGGCCACCTCGGTAGCGGCGCTCATCGAGGGGGTGATCGAGGGGATCACCCGCCGCCGCGGCAGCGGCGCGGCCCACCCCGGCGGCGAGGTGGCCGCGGCGGCCGTGGCGCAGGCCCGCGAGTGGGGCGTCGCCCGCGCCCTGATCGCCGGCGACCCCGTGCTGGAGGAGCTGGGCCTGCCCGCCGCGCTGGAGGGGGCCGGCGTGGAGGTGCTCGCCTGGCCCGACGGCCGCGGCAAGGGGTGGCGCGACCTGCTCGGCCTGGACGGCCCCTTCCGCACGATGGGCGTCACCGTGCCCGCCCTCGCCGTCGCCGAGCGCGGGACGCTCGTGCTGGAGGCGGCCCCGCTGCACGGGCGCTCGATCGACGCGGTGAGCATGTTCCACCTGCCGGTGCTGCTCGCCTCGCGCATCCGCTGGAGCCTGGCGGAGGCGCTCGCCGAGACCTACGCCGCCGGCCGGCGGCCGCCGAGCGCGGTGTCGCTGGTGTCGGGGCCGAGCCGCACCTCGGACATCGAGAAGATCTCGACGCTCGGCGCGCACGGCGCCGTCGGCATCCACGTGCTGGTGGCCGAGGACCGGTAGCCCCACGGGGCGCTCGACACGGCGCGGCCGCGGATGGACGATCGGCCGGCACCCGGCAGGATGCGTGCCGCGGCATACGGGCCCTTCGGCCGGCGGTTGAACGGGACGCTCAGCTCCACGCCGCCGGCGGCGGGCGGGCTCTCCCTGGAGCGCTCGCCGCGCTGGGTGCGGGCGCGGCTCGGCGCCGAGCCCGTCGTCGACAGCCGGCGGGCGTGGGTGCTGCACGAGTCGGGGACGCTCCCCGCCACCCCGCGCGGAGTGCCGGCCGAGCTCGAGGCGGGGCGCCGCGTGACGGGATCGCGCCGCCGTGGCGACGAGCAGCGCTCCACCGTGCGCGCCGGCGGCGCGGAGGGCCGCGACGCCGCCTGGGGCCACCCGGACCCGCCGCCGGAGGCGCCCGCGGAGCTCGCCGGGCTCGTCCGCCTGGAGTGGGCGCCATGGACGAGCGGTGGGGGGAGGAGCGGGTGCACGTGCACCTGCGCGACCCCTTCCACCGCGTGGACCTGCTCGACACCTCGCGCCACGTGGTCGTGACCGCCGAGCCGATGGACGGCCTCACCACCGGCCGCGCCCACACGGGCTCCGCGCGCTGCTGGTCGGCGCTGACGCCGGAGGGGCTCGTCCCGGCCCTGGCGTGGACTCGACGACGGGCCGCGGCGCGAGGTGGCATCCATCCGCGGCATGCGCTGCGCCTTCGACGGGCGCACCGACGCGACGATCGACGGCGAGCTGCAGCGGCGGCCCGTCACGCCCTGGTCGGCGCGCGGCTGACACCTGCGCCCGCCCCCGGGACGCGTCAGCGGCGGGCGGCCCGGATGGCGCGCTCGGCGTCGCGCCTCGCGTCGCGCTCGGCGATCGAGCGCCGCTTGTCGTAGAGCGTCTTGCCGCGGCCGAGGCCCAGCTCGAGCTTGGCGCGCCCGGCCTTGAAGTAGAGCCGCAGCGGCACCACCGAGAGCCCCTTCTCGGACAGCGCCTGGGCGATGCGCTCGATCTCGCGCCGGTGCAGCAGCAGCTTGCGCGTGCGGCGCGGGTCGTGCCCGGCGTAGCCGGCGTTGGCGTAGTCGGAGAAGTGGGCGCCCACGAGCCACGCCTCGCCGTCTCGGATCTGCACGTAGGCGTCCGAGATCGTGGCGCCGCCCTCGCGGATGCCCTTCACCTCGCTGCCCTGCAGCACGATGCCCGCCTCGTAGCGGTCCGTGATGGCGTACTCGTGGAGCGCCCGCCGGTTCTGGGCGACGTCCCGGTAGCGGTCGTCCCCCTTCGCGCGCTGCTTCTTCGTCTTGGCGGCCATGGACCGGCGATGGTAGCGGCCGCGCGCGCCGCCGGCTCAGCGTCCGCGGGCGGCGGCCCTGCGGCGGCGCTCGCGCGACGACGGCGTCCGCCGCGCGATCGGCGTGCCCTGGGGCTCCAGCTCGATGCGCCCGCGCAGCGGCTGCACCCGCGCCACGCGCACCCCGAGGGTGTCGCCCAGGCGGATCCGCCGGCCGGTGCCCTGGCCGATCAGCGCCACGCCCAGCGGGTCGGCCCGGTAGTGATCGTCCTCCAGCCGCCGCGAGGGCAGGAAGCCGGTGAACACCTCGTCGAAGGTGAGGAACAGGCCGGCGTCGATGAGCCCCGTGACCCGCGCCTCGACCGGCTCGTCCCAGCCGCGCCCGGCCAGCACCTCCATCAGCAGGAACGCGGCGCAGATGTCGTCCGCCCGGCGCTCCACCACCGCGGCGGCCCGCTCGGTGTCCGAGCAGTGGTCGGCCGCGGCGTCGAGCTCAGCCGGCCCCGGTGCCGGGTCGCCCACGCCGAGCGCGTCGAGCAGCGCCCGGTGCACGAGCAGGTCGGGGTAGCGCCGGATGGGCGAGGTGAAGTGCAGGTAGGCCGCGCTGGCGAGGCCGGAGTGGCCGACCTCGGACGCCGAGTAGTAGGCCTGGCGCAGCGAGCGCAGCACAAGCGCCCACAGCGCGTCGCCGCCGCGGCCGCCGGCCGCGAGGTGCCGCGCCACGGCGCCGGCGGCGGCGGCCGCGGCGGCGCGCCGCGCCGTGCCGGGCAGGGGGCCGTCGGGCAGCGGCGGGGTGGCCACGTCGAGCTCGTCGAGCTGGGCGTAGAGCAGCTCGATGCGGCTGCCCGACGGGTCCTCGTGGTGGCGGAAGACCGTGGCCCGGTTGCGCGCGATCAGGTAGCGCGCGACCGCCTCGTTGGCGGCGATCATGCACTCCTCCACCAGCGAGTGGGCCGGGGTCTGGGCCTCGATGCGCATGGAGGCCACCCGGTCGCCGGCGAAGGTCACGACCGGCTCGCCCGAGTGGGCCTCCAGGGCGCCGCGGCGACGGCGCACCTCGAGCAGCCGGCGGGCGGCCTCGGCGGCGAGCCGGATCTCGCCCTCGAGGGTCGCGTCGCCGAGCCCGCCGCCGCCGAGCACGTGGTCGACCTCGCCGTAGGTCAGGCGGCGGTCGGAGCGGATCATCGAGCGGCCGAAGCGCGCCTCCCCCACCTCGCCGTCGGGCCCGACCACCATCTCGGCGGTCACCGCCGCGCGGTCCTCGTCCGGGCGCAGGCTGCAGAGGTCGGTCGACAGGCGCGGCGGCAGCATCGGCACCACGCTGCCGGGCACGTAGACAGAGTTGCCGCGGCGGGCCGCCTCGCGGTCGAGCTCGCCGCCGGCCGGGACGAAGCGCGACACGTCGGCGATGTGCACCCACAGCCGGACGCCCCCGCCCGGCTCGGGCGCCACGGCGATCGCGTCGTCGTGGTCCTTGGCGCCCTCGGGGTCGATCGTGATCACCCGCTGGTCGCGCATGTCGCGCCGGCCGCGGTCGGCGGGCACGGCCGCCGGGTCGGCCGCCTCGGCCTCCTCGAGGGCGGCCCGCGGGAACGGCCGGTCCAGCCCCTCCGCCACCAGCAGGGCGCGCAGCGCGGCCCGCGGCGAGCCGGCCGGGCCGTGGACGGCGGTGACGCGGGCCCCGCGCCCGCGCACGGTGACCGTGACGAGGTCGCCGATGCGGGCCTCGCCCCGGGCCGACTTCACGAGCGGGATGCGCGGGGCGGCCTCGAAGGCCGGCGCGGCCGCCGCGCCGCGCCCCGACGGCACGACCTCGGCCACCAGCACCTGCGTCTGGCCGCCGCCCCGGCTCACGCCGCGTCCGCCGCCACGGCGAGCGCCCGCCGCAGCGCCTCGTCGGGCGGGGTGACGGGGTCGTCGACCACGCGCACGTCGGGCGGCAGGCCGCGCGCGGCAAGGTCGAAGCCGTCGGGCGTCACGTAGCGGGCGGTGGTGAGCTTGAGCGCGCCGCCGTCGCGCAGCGGCACCGTGCTCTGCACGAGCGCCTTGCCGAAGGTGCGCTCGCCGACGATCTGCGCGCGGTCGGCGTCGCGCAGCGCGCCCGCCACGATCTCGCTCGCGCTGGCGCTGCCACGGTTGACGAGCACCACCAGCGGCAGGTCGCCCGCCGCGGGGTCGCCCTCGGTGCGGAAGGTGCGCGCGGGCGAGTTGCGACCCTCGGTGCGGACCACGGGCGAGTCGTCCGGCAGGAAGACGCCGGCCACGCCCACGGCCTCGCTGACCAGGCCGCCGGGATCGCCGCGCAGGTCGAGCACGAGCGCCTCCGCGCCCCGGTCGCGCAGGGCGCGGACGCTGTCGCGCAGGTCGCCGGACGCGCCGCGGGTGAACTGTGAGAGGGCCATGTAGCCCACGGTGGTACCCGCCACCGCCTCGGCCCGCGCCTCGACCGCGGGCACCGTGATGCGGGCCCGCTCCAGCCGCAGCGTGCGCGTGGGGCCGTCGCCGGTGGCCACGCCGATCCGCACCGTGGTGCCCTCGGGGCCGCGGATGCGCGAGACGACGGCCTCGAGCGTCCGGTCGCCGACCGGCTCGCCCTCGACCGCCACAAGCCGGTCGCCGGCGCGGACGTCGGCGCGCGAGGCCGGGCTCTCCGGGAAGACCCGCGTGACCACGATCTGCGCGTCGCGCTGGGCCACCCCGAGGCCGACGCCGTAGTACGCGCCCTCGTTGTGCTCGCGCAGGGCCCGCAGCTCGTCGGGGTCGAGGTAGGCGGTGTAGGGGTCGTCGAGCGCCTTCACGATCGCGTCGGCCGAGGCGCGCTCCAGCCGCTCCACGTCGACGTCGCGGTAGTAGTCGTCGCGCAGCACGCCGAGCACCTGCGAGGGCAGGTCCTGGCCGCTGTCGCCCAGCAGCAGCGAGCGCAGCGGGTCGGAGAGGCGGGTGAGCCCGGTGGCCTGGGCGTGGCCGCCCACGACCACGCCGGCCACGAACACGACGAGCGTCGCCAGGACCGCGGCGAGCGCCACGAGGATCCGGCGCGCGCTCACGGGCTGCGGCGGGCGGCCGTCAGACCTTGAGGAAGCGGCGCAGCGTGATGCCGCTGCCGAGCGCGCCCACCAGCGCCCCGGCGAGGATCAGCACCATGCCGAGCAGCGGGAAGCCGATCGTGGTGGCCTCGTCGCGCGTCAGCGCGCTGTCGGCGTCGGCGATCCAGGCGTCCACGATGCCGACCTTCACGGCCCACAGCAGCATCACCGACAGGGCCGCCCCGACCAGCCCGCAGATGATGCCCTCGATGACGAAGGGCCAGCGGATGAACCAGTTGGTGGCGCCGACGAGCTTCATCACCTCGACCTCGCGCCGGCGGGCGAAGATCGACAGCCGGATGGTGTTGCCGATCAGCAGGACCGAGGCCACGAGCAGGATCGAGATGAGCCCCAGGCCGGCCCACTGGATGAACCGGGCGACCGAGAGCAGCTTGTCGGCGGTCTCCTTGCCGTAGGAGATCCCCTGCTCGGGGTCGAGCGCCGGGCTCTCGCCCACGGCCGCGATGATCGTGTCGGCCTGCTCCGGGTCGCTGGGCTGCACGTTGAACTTGGCCGGCAGCGGGTTGCCGGCGAGGTCCTCGAGGATGGAGGGGTCCTTCAGGCGCTCGCGCATGATCTCGAGCGCCTCCTCCTTCGAGACGTAGGTGAACGACTCGATCGCGCCCCGGCTCTGCAGGCCCTCCAGCTCACCGCGCAGGCTCTCGACCTGCTGGACCGTCGCCGAGTCGGAGATGAAGACGTCGACGTCGATGCGGTCCTTCTGGGAGTCGACCGTCGACTGCACGTAGAGGAACGACGGGATGAAGGCCCCGAGGATGAACACGGCGATGAGCACCGTGACCGTCGCCGCGATCGAGACGGCGGCGTTGGCGCGGATCGACCGCACGGCCTCTGCCAGGAAGAAGCGCGGGTTCATCGGCTAGGAGTCGGCGCGGGCGTAGCTCGCCTGGCGCTGGTCGCGCACGACCTTGCCGTTCTCGAGCGCGATCACCCGCATCTGCATCTTGTCGACCATCTCGCGGTCGTGCGTCGCCATGATCACCGTCGTGCCGGTGCGGTTGATCCGGTAGAGCAGCTGCATGATGCCGATCGACGTCTCGGGGTCGAGGTTGCCGGTCGGCTCGTCGGCGATCAGCAGGCGCGGGTGGTTGACGAACGCGCGCGCGATCGACACGCGCTGCTGCTCGCCGCCCGACAGCTCGTTGGGATAGCGGTCGGCCTTCTCCGACAGGCCCACCAGGGCGAGGATCTCGGGCACCTTGCGACGGATCGCCCGCGGGTTCTCGCCGATCACCTCGAGGGCGTAGGCCACGTTCTCGTAGACGGTCCGGCCCGCGAGCAGCTTGAAGTCCTGGAAGACGCAGCCGATCGAGCGCCGCAGGTACGGCACCTTCGAGCGGCGCAGCCGCTGCAGGTTGCGCCCGCCGACGGTGATCGACCCCGCGGTGGGCTCGAACTCCTTGATGAGCAGCCGGATGAACGTCGACTTGCCGGAGCCGGACGGGCCGACGAGGAAGACGAACTCGCCGCTCTCGATGGAGAGCGAGACGTCGTCGAGGCCGATCGCGTCGGTGGTGTACGCCTTCGACACGCCGTCGAGGATGACCATCGGCCCGTCGCCGGGCCGCAGCATGGTGCGGCGGTCGGCGCGCGTCACGCCCTCGCCGGCGCGGCGGCGCGAGCGGTCGCGCTCGCGGGAACGGCGCGGCGGCGTGTCGGGCGCGGAGGGTGTCGTGGGGGCGTCTGTGCTCATGGCGTGGTGACCGGCGAGCGGCTGACGGGACGGGCGGCGAGGTGGACCTCGCCGTCTGGGACGCCATCGGCGGATGTCGCCGTCCCGTGAGCCTGCGGAGGGTAGCCGGTGCTCCCGGGCGGGTCAATCCGCCGAAGTCGCCGCAAACCGCCGCCGACACCGGCTCGATGGGGGTTCGACGGGACGGTGGTCATTCCTTCCCCGCCCCCTCGCCGTCGTCCGCCACCGCGGGCGCGCCGCCCCGGGCGCGGCGCTCGAGCTCGGCCCGGATGAAGCCGTCGAGGTCGCCGTCGAGCACCCCCTGGGCGTTGCCGGTCTCGTGGCCGGTGCGGAGGTCCTTGACCATCGTGTACGGGTGGATCACGTACGAGCGGATCTGCGATCCGAAGCCGATGCTCTGGCTCTCGCCCCGGCTCCTGGCGGCCTCGGCCTCGCGCTTCTCCAGCTCGAGCTGCACGAGGCGCGACTTGAGCAGCGCCATCGCCGTCGCCCGGTTCTGGGTCTGCGAGCGCTCGTTCTGGCACTGCACGACGATCTTCGTGGGCAGGTGGGTGATCCGAACGGCCGAGTCGGTCTTGTTGACGTGCTGGCCGCCGGCGCCGCTCGCCCGGTAGGTGTCGATCTTCAGGTCCTTGTCGAGGATCTCGACCTCGACCGCGTCGCTGACCAGCGGCGCCACGTCGACCGCCGCGAACGACGTCTGGCGCCGGTTGGCCGAATCGAACGGCGACAGGCGCACGAGCCGGTGCACGCCCCGCTCGGCCGACATCAACCCGTAGGCGTTCTGGCCGGCGACCGTGAGCGTGACCGACTTGATGCCGGCCTCGGCGCCCTCCTGGATCTCCTTGATCTCGGCCTTCAGGCCGCGCGACTCGGTCCAGCGCAGGTACATCCGCAGCAGCATCTCGGCCCAGTCCTGGGCGTCGGTGCCGCCCTCGCCCGCGTTGATCGTCACCACCGCGTCGCCGGCGTCGTGGTCGCCGGAGAACAGGCGCGCCTCCTCGAGGCCGGCCAGCACCCCGTCGGCGCGGTCGAGGCCGTCGGCCAGCTCGGCCAGCATGTCGGCGTCGACCTCGCCGGCGCGCTCCTCCTCGCGCAGCAGGTCGGCCATCTCGGCGAGCGAGGCCACCTCCTCGTCGAGCTCGCGGTACTGCGCCAGCCGGCCGGACGCCGCCGAGTGCTCGGACGAGGTGCGCGCCGCGGCGGCCTGGTCGTCCCAGAACCCGGGCGCGCCCATGCGCTCCTCCAGCTCGGCCACCCGGCGCTCGAGGGCGGGCGGGTCGAGGTAGTCGCCGAGCACGCCCGCGCGCTCGCGCAGGCGCGTCGCGCGCTGCACGAGGTCGTCGAGCGAGAGCTGGGTGCCGTCGGTGCTCATGCGGCGACCGGGGGCGGCGTCAGCGGCCGGCCGCGGCGCTCACGCGCCGTGGCAGCGCTTGTACTTCTTGCCCGACCCGCAGGGGCACGGGTCGTTGCGGCCCACCTTGTCCGCCTCGCTCAGCACGCGCTGCTCCACGACCGCGACGGCGGGGCCGCGCTCCTCGGGCTCGGCCGCGACCTGCTCCTCCTCGGCCGCCGCGTCGAAGCCCTGGATCGGGTCGTCCTGGTAGGTGTAGCCGACGTCGGCGACCCGCTGCTCCTCGGCCTCCGGCGCCCGGTCTACCTCGATGTGGAACATGTAGCGCACGAACTCGCTCTTCACGGTCGACATCATCTCGTCGAACATGGAGTGGCCCTCGAGGCGGTACTCGGAGAGCGGGTCCTTCTGGCCCAGCGCGCGCAGGTGGATGCCCTCGCGCAGGTAGTCCATGTTGTAGAGGTGCTCGCGCCAGTGCTGGTCGATCAGCTGGAGCAGCACCCAGCGCTCCAGGTCGCGCACCAGCTCGGCGCCGAGGTCGGCCTCGCGCCGGTCGTACGCCTCCATGATGTCGTCCTCGAGCTTGTCGAGCAGCTCCTCGCGCGTGAGCGGCTCCTCCTCGTCCTCGAGGTCGGCGCGGATGTCGTCGACCGTGAAGCCCATCGGGTAGTACTGGCCGAGCGACGCGAACAGCGCCTCGATGTCCCAGTCGGCGGGCAGCGACTCCTCGTCGCCGAACTCGTCGACCTGGCTCACGAGCGTCTCCGCGATCCAGTCGCGGGCCTGCTCGCCGAGGTCCTCCCCCTCGAGCACCCGGCGGCGCTCCGAATAGATCACCTCGCGCTGCTTGTTCAGCACGTCGTCGTAGTCGAGGACGCGCTTGCGGATGTTGAAGTTCTGCTCCTCGACCTTCTTCTGCGCGCCCTCCACCGTCTTCGAGAGCATCTTCGCCTCGATCGGCAGGTCGTCGCCGGGCCCCAGCCGGTCGAGGATCTTGTAGATGCGGTCGCCGGAGAAGATGCGGATCAGGTCGTCCTCGGCGGACAGGTAGAAGCGCGAGCGGCCGGGGTCGCCCTGACGGCCCGAGCGGCCGCGCAGCTGGTTGTCGATGCGGCGGCTCTCGTGGCGCTCCGTGCCCACGATGTAGAGCCCGCCGAGGTCGGCGACGCCCTCGCCGAGCTTGATGTCGACCCCGCGGCCGGCCATGTTGGTGGCGATCGTGACCGCGCCCTGCTGGCCGGCGTGGGCGATGATCTCGGCCTCGCGGGCGTGGTTCTTCGCGTTCAGCACGTTGTGCGGCACGCCCCGCCGGGTGAGCATCCCGGAGAGCATCTCGGAGATCTCGACCGAGATCGTGCCGACGAGAACCGGCTGGCCGCGCTCGTGGGCCTCGGCGATGTCCTCGACGACGGCGCGGAACTTCGCGTCCTTGGTCTTGAAGATGAAGTCGTTCTCGTCGACCCGGATCATCGGCCGGTGGGTCGGGATCGAGACGACGTCGGTCTTGTAGATCTTCGCGAACTCGTTGGCCTCGGTGGCCGCCGTGCCCGTCATGCCCGAGAGCTTCTCGTACATGCGGAAGTAGTTCTGCAGCGTGATCGTGGCGAGCGTCTGGTTCTCCTCGCGGATCCGCAGCCCCTCCTTGGCCTCGAGGGCCTGGTGCAGGCCCTCCGAGTAGCGGCGGCCCTCGAGCACGCGCCCGGTGAACTCGTCGACGATCAGCAGCTCGCCGTCGCGGACGATGTACTCCTTGTCCTTCCTGTAGAGCGCGTGCGCCTTCAGCGCCTGGATCAGGTGGTTGACCAGGTTGCCGTTGACGTCGAGGTAGAGGTTCTCGATGCCGAGCGCCTTCTCGACCTTCTCCACGCCGCTCTCGGTGGGCGACGCGGCGCGGTGCTTCTCGTCCACGTCGTAGTCGACGCCGGCCTTCAGGGTGGGGACGATGCGCGCGAAGCGGTAGTACGTGTCCGTGGCCGCCTCGGGCACGCCGGAGATGATCAGCGGCGTGCGGGCCTCGTCGATGAGGATCGAGTCGACCTCGTCCACGATGCAGAAGTAGTGGCCGCGCTGCACGCAGTCCGACAGGCGCACCGCCATGTTGTCGCGCAGGTAGTCGAAGCCGAACTCGGCGTTGGTGCCGTACGTGATGTCGGCCGCGTACGAGGCGCGCCGGTCGGCCTCCGGCATCATCGAGCGGATCACGCCCACGTTCACGCCGAGGAACTCGTAGAGGGGGCGCATCCAGTCGGCGTCGCGCTGCGCCAGGTAGTCGTTGACCGTGACCACGTGCACCCCGCGCCCGGTGAGCGCGTTGAGGTAGACCGCCGGGACGGCGGCGAAGGTCTTGCCCTCGCCGGTCTTCATCTCGGCGACCTTGCCCTGGTTGAGCGTCATCGCGCCGATCAGCTGCACGTCGTAGAGGCGCATGCCGAGCACCCGCCGGCCCGCCTCCCGTACGGTCGCGAACGCCTCGGTCAGCAGCTCGTCGACCGTCGCGCCGTCCGCCAGCCGGGCGCGGAACTCCTCCGACTTGGCGCGCAGCTCGTCGTCGGAGAGCGCCTCCATCGACGGCTCGAGCTCGCCGATGCGGGCCGCCTGCGTGTGCAGCGCCTTCATCGCGCGGCCCTCGCCGACGCGCAGGACCTTGTTGATCAGATCGGTGCTCATGCGCACGCTCGCGTGGTTGTGGGCACGACGGCGCCCATGGTAGCGCAGGCCCCCGCGGCGCCCGGGCGCCGCAGGGGCGGCACCCGGGCGCCCGGCGGGCGGCTCAGGCGCCGGGCTCGATCAGCCCGTAGTCGCCGTCGCGGCGGCGGTAGACGACGTTGACCTGGCCGTCCCGCTCGTTGCGGAAGACGTAGAAGTCGTGGTCGACCATGTCCATGTGCAGCGCCGCGTCCTCGGCCGACATGGCCGTGATGACGAAGCTCTTGCTCTTGACCAGCCGCGGCAGGCGCTCCTCCTCGGCCGCCGCGCCGCCGTCGCCCTCGGCCGGCGCGGGCACCTCGGCCTCCTCGGCCGCCGCCCCCGGCATCTGCTGCTCGATGAGCGCGGGCACCTCGTCGAGCGGCGCCCGGCCGGAGTGGTCCTTGCGCCGCTCGCGGTACTTGCGGGCCTGGCGCTCGAGCTTGCGCGACGCCTGGTCGATCGCCGCGTACATGTCGTCGGCCGCCTCGCGCACGCGCAGCACCGCGCCCTTGGTGCGCACCGTCACCTCGGCGATCTGCGCGCGGCCGATGCGGGAGTCGCGCGACGTCGACAGCTCGAGCTCGACGGTCGTGGCGTCGTCCCAGGGAGGCAGGATCCGGGTCAGCCGGTCGAGCTTCTGCTCGGCGTGATCGAAGAGCGCATCCGTGACGGACAGCCCCTTCCCCTTGACCTGAAGCTGCACGGTGGCCTCCTCGCGTCGTCGTGACCGGATGTACGGATGGTATCGACCGGGATCGCGCGCTCAGCCACCCGGCGGCACCCGTGCGAAGCAGACGGCGCCCACCTCGCGCGCGCCCGCGGACCGTAGCGCCCGCGCGCAGTCCGCGAGCGTCGCGCCCGTCGTGTGGACGTCGTCCACCAGCCACGCCAGCGGCGGCACGGGATCGCGCCCGCCGGCCGCGAAGGCGCCCGCCGCCTGGCGCCCGCGCGCCGACGCGCGGGCGCCGCGCTGCGGCGGGCCCTCCCGCGCGCGCCGGAGCGCCTGCGCGACCGGCAGGCCCCAGGCGCGCCCCAGCGCCTGCGCCAGCAGCAGCGCCTGGTTGAACCCCCGCTCCCGCGCCCGCCGCGGCCCGAGCGGCACCGGCACCAGCGCCGCCCCCGCCGGCGGCGGCGGCACCTCGGCCACGACGATCGCCGCGAGCGCCGGCGCCAGGCCGCGGCGCCGACCGTCCTTCAGGGCCGCCACCAGCGCCGGGGCCGGGCCCTCGTAGCGCACCGCCTGCCGCGCGCCGGCCAGCCACCCGCGGCACGCCGGGCAGCGCTCGACCGGCACCCCCACCTGCGCCCCGCAGCCACCGCAGAGCGGCGGCGCGGGCGGGGTCAGCGCCGACCGGCACGCCGCGCAGACCGCCGCCCCCGGCAACCCGCACGCACCGCATGAGGGCGGCAGCAGCACGTCGAGGATCGCGTCGAGGCCCACCCCCCGACCGTAGGGCCGCCGCCGTCACCGAGGGCGCCCGCTCCACGCCGACCCCGTCACGACCCCGCGCCGGCGCCCGTGACGGCGGCGCGCGGGCGCGCCCGGTCCGATCGGCCGCGGCGTCGAGGTCCACTTGGCGCGTCCCGCCGCGCCCGTGCCCCCGGCGGTCGTGCCCACCGCCTCGTCGCCGGTGCGGTCCAATTGGACCCGGCGTCGAGGTCCACTTGGCGCATCCCGCCGGGCCCGTGCCCACCCCACCGTCGCCGGTGCCGGCCGATCGGCCCCGGCGTCGGGGGTCCACCCGGCGCATGCACTCGGCGCGACCCGCGGCGTCCCTGCCCGGGCGGCCGTGGCCGGTGCGGTCCGATTGGACCCGGCGTCGAGGTCCACTTGGATGCACGCCGGGGCGGGGAGGCGCGCGAACCCGGGCTCGCGCCGATCGGACCGGCGTCGAGGTCCATTCGGACGTCGGCCGGCACGGCCGCCGCGCGTGGCCGCGCCGCTCGGACCGGGGCCGGGGTCCATCCGGGCACGTCGCCCCGCCCCCCCGCCCCCAGGGGCGGGGCGCTCAGGCGCCGGCTACCTGCGCCGGGCCGTCCACCTGAGCGTGTACGTGGTGCAGACCGAGCCGGCGACGATCGTCTCCATCTTCAGCGTGCCGGTCGCCCGGGTGCGGCTGGTGAAGCGGCCGCGGAAGTCGATGCGGGCGGTCAGGCCGTCGAACCGCTCGACGGTCTTGCGGCCGAAGCGCCCGCCCTTCACCGGGTAGCTCGCGTCGGGCGCGAAGGTGGCGACGCGGGAGACGGTTTCGCCGGTGCAGTCCTCGAGCACGTTGGCGACGACCTTCGTGACCCTGCCGCCGGCCACCCGGAAGGCCAGGTCGTAGCCGCGCTGGACCGTCACGTGGGTCCACGCGCCCGCCTTCGGGGCGGGCGGCTTCGGCGCGGGCGTCGCGGCGACGGCGGGGATCGCCAGGGCCGCGACCAGCGCGGGGACGGCGGCGGTGACGGTGATCAGGGGGCGGCGCAGGCGCACGGACGGCTCCGGTGTCGGGGTGGGGCGTTCACCGCCCCATTGCGCCGCGCGGGGCCGCCGCGTGCAATGAACGTTCGTATGGGGGGCGGTGCACGCCGAGCTCGGTGACGATCGCGCTGACGAGCCGCGCCGGGGTGACGTCGAACGCCGGGTTGGCCACCCGGGCGTCGGCGGGGGCGGCGGGCCGGCCGTGGAGGGCGATGCCGCGCACCTCGTCGGCGGCGCGCTCCTCGATGGGGATGCCGGCGCCCGTCGGCGTCGCCGGGTCGACCGTCGTGGTGGGGGCGGCCACGATCACCGGGATGCCGTGCTCCCGGGCGAGCAGGGCGAGCCCGTAGGTGCCGATCTTGTTGGCGACGTCGCCGTTGGCGGCGATGCGGTCGGCGCCCACGACCAGGTGCGAGACGGCGCCCGCGGCCATGGTGGCGGCGGCCATCGAGTCGGTGATGAGCGTGTGCGCGATCCCCTCGCGCCCGAGCTCCCACGCCGTGAGGCGGCTGCCCTGCAGCAGCGGCCGGGTCTCGGGGACCACGACGCGCACCGAGGGGTCGGCGGCGTGGGCGGCGCGCACCACGCCGAGGGCGGTCCCGTAGCCGCCGGTCGCCAGGGCCCCGGCGTTGCAGTGGGTCATGATGCGCGCCCCGCGGGTGAGCAGGGCGCGCGCGTGCTCGCCGATGCGCCGGCAGCGCTCGACCTCGTCGTCGTGGATGCGCCGGGCCGCGTCCGCGAGCGCGGCGGCCGCCGCGGCGGGCGGGCCGGGGTGCCCGTCGAGCAGCGCGGTCTGGGCGTCGACCGCCCAGGCGAGGTTGACCGCCGTCGGCCGGGCGGCGCGGAGCGCGGCGGCGTCGGCCGCGACCCGGGCCCGGAAGGCCGCCTCGTCGCCGGCGGCGGCCGCGGCGCGCGCGGCGGCGAGGGCCACGCCCATCGCCCCCGCGATGCCGATGGCGGGCGCGCCGCGGATGGCCAGGCGCCGGATCGCCTCGACCACCTCCTGCGGCGTCTCGCACCGCAGCGTCGCCTCCTCCGCGGGCAGGCGCGTCTGGTCGATCATCTCCACCGCGCCGTCGACGAGGCGGATGACGTCGAGGGGCGCCAGCCCGGGTGCGGCGGCGTCGCCCGGCGGCGGCGCGGCGCCGGTCAGCCCTGGGCCCTCCCGTAGCCGGTCGACGCGAGCCGGTCCTTGAGGCGGTCGATCATCTCGACCGGGCCCGGGTCGACCGCGCGCAGCAGCGCGAGGTAGAGCGAGGCGTAGTCGCCCAGCATCACCAGGTCCAGCATGCGCGCCAGCGGGCTCGCGCCCTCGCCGGTGATCGACAGCGCGGGCCCGACCTGCGGCTCGAGCAGCTCCTGGGTGAAGTCGAAGCGCCGCTGCACCTGGCGGTGCTGCCGCTCGTCGCGCAGGGCGATCAGCTTGACCAGCCCGCTGAGGTCGGCGGGCATGCCCGCGAAGCCCACGATCTCGTTGTGGTCCATCTCGGGCAGCAGCGACACGAAGGCCGGCAGGTTGGCGTTCTCGTTGAACTGGTCCTTCCAGCGCAACGCCACGCCGGCGGTCGACTCGGCCCCCCAGATGAGCGGCACGGAGCGGGTCAGCGCGCGGGCGAGCTGCTTGGCCGGGTTCATGGGCTCGGGGATGTCGGGCCCGAGCGTGGCGACCGCGGCCGCGACCGTGCCGCGCGCCTCGTCGATGTCGGCGGCGAGCGGCGGCGAGACGCCGAGGCGCTCGAAGAGCACCGCGAGCGGCACGAGCATCCGCAGCAGCGCCATGCGCGGCTGCAGGCCGCCCTTCACCGGCACGACCGGGACGCCCTCGGAGGCGTAGTGGGAGGCCAGCTTGCCGCCGCCGCTGATCGCGACGCACAGCGACTCGCGCTCGAGCGCCTGCGAGGCGAGCGTGAGCGTCTCCTCCGTGCCGCCCGAGTACGAGCAGAGGACCACGAGGGTGTGCTCGCCGACCCAGCCCGGCAGGTAGTAGTCGCGCACCACGGTCACCGGGCGGCGCAGGCGGTCGCGATAGGCCGACACCAGCAGGTCGCCGGCGATCGCCGAGCCGCCCATGCCGCAGATCACCACGTCGGTGATCGCCTCGGGCGGGAAGAAGATCTCGACCGCCTCCGCGGCGGCCCGGGCCTCGTCCATCGCGACGGGCGAGTCGTCGAGGCCGCGGATCAGGCCCATGCTGTCGCCGGCGAGCGCGGCCGGTCCGTCGAGTCCGAACACCGGACCAGGCTACCTCAGACGGGCCCTCGTCACGCGGAGCCGCCGGTGGGCACCGTGGCCCCGGCCTCCACGACGGCGCCGCCCGGCACCCGCGCGCCGTCGCCCAGCACGGCGCCGGGGCCGATCCGCGCGCCGTCGGCGACCGTCACGTCGTCGCCCACGATGCAGCGGTCGAGCACGGCGCCCGCGCCGACGACCGAGCGCTCGCCGACCACGCACGACACCAGGCGGGCGCCGGGCCCGACCCGGGCGTCGCGGCCGACGCAGGCGAGCGCGTCGAGCTCGGCGGCCGGGTCGACCGCCGCGCCGGGGGCGACGTAGGCGCCGCCGGCCGGCGACTCGGTGCGCAGCGCGCCGCGCAGCACGTCGTGGTGCGCGGCCAGGTAGGACGCCGGCGTGCCGATGTCCCGCCAGTATGCGTCGCTCGGGTGGCCGTAGAGCACGCCGTCGCCGGCGAGCGCCGGGAACACCTCGCGCTCGATCGAGCAGGCGCGCCCGGCCGGGATGCGCTCAAGCACGCCGGGGTCGAGCAGGTAGGTGCCGGCGTTGATGCGGAACGGCTCGCCCGGGCGCAGGTCCTCCTGCGCCGGCTTCTCGACGAACTCCTCCACCGACCGGTCGTCGTGCAGGCGCACGAGGCCGAACGCGCTCGGGTCCTCGACCGGCGTCAGCACCACCGTCGCCGTCGCGCCGCTGCGGGCGTGGTCCTCGCGCAGCCCGCCGATGTCGAGGTCGGTGAGGATGTCGCCGTTCAGCACGAGGAACGGCTCGTCGTCGATCAGGCCTGCGGCGTTGCCGATCGCGCCCGCGGTGCCGAGCGGCTCGGGGTCGACCACGTAGCGCAGGCGCACGCCGGAGGACGCGCCGTCGCCGAAGTGGGCGCGCAGCGCGTCCGGGCGGTAGCCGCAGGAGAAGATCACGTCCCGCACGCCGTGGCGGCGCAGCAGGTCCAGCTGGTGCGCCACGAACGGCCGGTCGACCAGCCGCATCATCGGCTTGGGGCGGGTGTCGGTCAGCGGGCGCAGCCGCCGCCCCTCCCCGCCCACGAGCACGACGGCCTGCCTCAGGACGGCACGTCCACGTGCGCGGGCAGGCGCCCGATGCCCTCGAAGACGTACCCGAGGCGCATCATCTCGACCGGGTCGAGGGCGTTGCGGCCGTCGATCAGCACGGGCGAGCGCATAGACTCGCGCACCGCGGCCCAGTCCATCCCGACGATGCTGTCCCACTCGGTGACGAGCACGGCCGCGTCGGCGCCCTCGACCACCTCCTCGGCGCTCTCGCGGATGGCGACGCCCTTCAGCCGGTCCATGCCGCCGTCCACCACGGGGTCGTACGCGAGCACCTCGGCGCCCTCGGCCAGCAGCCGGGCCGCCAGCACGAGGCTCGACGCCTCGCGCATGTCGTCGGTGCCGGGCTTGAAGGCCAGCCCGAGCAGCGCCACCCGCTTGCCCTCGAGCGAGCCCAGGTGCTTCTTGAGCTTGCCGATGACGCGGCGCTTCTGCAGCTCGTTGACCTCGATCACCGAGGTCAGCAGCTGGAAGTGGTAGCCGGAGTTGCCGGCGAGCTGCTTGAGCGCGGAGACGTCCTTCGGGAAGCAGCTGCCGCCGAAGCCGATGCCCGCGCGCAGGAACGACCTGCCGATGCGGCTGTCGAGGCCCATCCCGGCCGCCACCACGTCGACGTCGGCGCCGACCTCCTCGCAGACGTTCGCGATCTCGTTGATGAAGCTGATCTTCGTGGCCAGGAACGCGTTGGAGGCGTACTTGACCATCTCGGCCGACGGCACGGAGGTGCGGATGATCGGCGCGCCGAGCGGCTCGTAGAGGGCGGCCACGCGGTCGCCCTGGGCGTCGTCGAACGAGCCGATCACCACCCGGTCGGGGCGGAGGAAGTCCGCGATGGCGGCGCCCTCCTTGAGGAACTCCGGGTTGGAGCAGTAGCCGACGTCCGCCAGGCCGCGGGCGTCGAGCTCCGCGCGCACGCGCTCGCCGGTGCCCACCGGCACGGTGCTCTTCATCACGAGCACGTGGCGGGCGTCGGCGCCCGCCACCTTCTCGAGCTCGTCGACCACGCTCATCACCCGCGACAGGTCGGCGTCGCCGGAGTAGCTCGGCGGCGTGTCGACGGCGATGAACACGATGTCCGAGCGCTCCAGCAGGCGCTCCAGGGACAGCGTGTAGGTGAGCCGCTCGCGGTGCTCCTCCATCAGCTCGGCGAGGCCGGGCTCGTAGATCGGCACCTGGCCGTCGTTCAGCGCCGCGACCTTGGCCGCGTCGATGTCGCGCAGGGTGACCTGGTAGCCCATGGACGCCAGGCAGACGCCGGTCACCAGGCCGACGTACCCGGCGCCGATCACGCCCACCCGCTCGCGGCCGCCCGCCACGCGCTCCGCCTCCGCCGGTGCGCCCTCCGTCACGGGGTCGACCCTTCCGTCTCGACGGCGATGGGCGTGTCGGTCGTGCGTGCGGGCAGCTTGGCGCGGTTGAGGGGGCGCATGGACTTGGCGATCTCCTCGATCGTCTTGGCGCTCAGGTCGTTCGTGAGCGTGTTGGACACCCAGTAGGTGACCCCGCCCGAACGGAACAGGAGGCGCTGGAGGTTACGGCCGTCATAGTAGGTGAAGTACTCGCGGCCGCCGCTCGTGTAACGGCCGGTGTACCCCTCGACGATCGGGGGGTTCTCCATCGTCGTCATGCCGATGCCCCAGTACTTCGCGGCGCCGCCCACGTGGACGCGGAAGACGACCTTCATCGCCGACGGCCCCGTGCCCCCGCCGATCCGGTAGGCGCGCACGATGCGCACGTCCGAGCCGCGGGCCACCTTGAGGGGCGCCATCGGGCGCAGGCCCGGGGCGCCGGCCCGCCCGCTGCGGATCGGCGCGACCAGGCCCGTGGTCGACACCACGTCGGCCGGCGGGCGGCTCTCCTTCACCGGCGGCGGCGCGGCGAGCTCGCCGGTCCAGTCCGACCCCACGACCAGCACCACGTCGTTGCCGTTCGCCCCCTCGTCGAGCGGCGTCGCCGTGGCCGTCGGCCCCATCATGCTGGCGATGCGCCGGGCCTGCTCGCGGAAGCCGTCCCGGTAGTAGACCGCGGTCGAGGGGTAGTCGAAGTCGGGGGCGTTGCCGGCCACGGCGGTCTGGTAGCGCTTGTCGCCGAGCAGCCGGGCGGCCCGGTCGGCCACGAGCAGGCGGCCGGAGCCGTTCATGACCGTGACGTGGGTCTCCGCCGGCGTCTTCGGCTTCTCCGACTCGTCGGCCTCCTGGACGAACTCGGGGTCCTTCCACTCGGCCACCTTGGCGTCGATCTCGCTCTGGTCCGCCCGCTCCACCGAGGCGCCGTTCACGGAGTCGCTGTAGCCCTCGATCGAAACCCGCGCGATGCGGTCCTTCGGGGCGGTCAGGGCGAGCTCCAGCAGGCCCAGGAAGCGACGCGGGTTCTGGATGCTCGTCTGGATGTTCTCGCCGAAGATGCGCCGGAACGAGGTGATGTTGGTGAGGTTGTCGAGCTGCTTGGTCTGGCGCTTCAGCTCGGACAGGAACTGCTGCTGGCGCACGATGCGCGCGTAGTCGGAGTCGGTGTGCCGGTAGCGCACGTAGTCGAGCGCGTCGTTGCCGTTGAGCTTCTGCAGCCCCGGCTGGAGGTCGATCGGCGCGTAGTTGGTCGCGGCCGTGCCGAGGTTCTCGTTGAAGTAGCGGCGGTCGACGTCGAGGTAGACGCCGCCGACCGCGTTCACGAGGCTGGCGAAGCCCTGGAAGTCGACGATCACGTAGGCGTTGACCGGCTCGCCGGTCAGCTCCTCCACCGTCTTGATCGTGACCGCGGGGCCCTGCGAGTACGCGGAGTTGAGCTTGCCCTCGCCGAACCCGGGGATCTGCACCCACAGGTCGCGCGGGAAGGAGAGCATCGAGACGAGGTTCCGCTTGGGGTCCATGCGGACGAAGATCAGCGTGTCGCTGCGGCCGCCGTCGCCCTCGTCCGGGCGCGTGTCGGAGCCCATCAGCAGCACGTTGGTGGGCTTGCCCGGCAGCACGGGCCGGGTGGCCGCGCGGGCCGCGCGGGCCTCCGGGGTGTCGGGGGCGGCGGCGTCGAGCGTGTCGTCGAGGTAGATGTACGCGCCGGCCGGGATCGCCACCGCCAGCGCGATGAGCATCCACAGCGTCCAGCCGACCAGGGCCACCCAGCGCCGGCGCCGGCGGGGCACGCGCCAGTAGCGGGCGCGCGAGTGCGGCGGGCGGTCGTCCGGCGCGCTCACAGGGCGGCCTCGTCGCGGGGGGCGGGCGCGGGCATGGCGGCCACCGAGCGCGCGAACTCGACCAGGGCGCGCCGGTAGCGGGGCAGGCTCGCGATCTCGACGTACTCCTCCGGCCCGTGGTGGCCGGCGCCGCGGGGGCCGAACTCCACGGCCGGCACGCCGACCTCGATGAAGGCCACGGCGTCCGACGCGCCGTCGCGCCCCACGGAGGCGGCCGACGGCTCGTGGCGGCCCGCCGCCCCGAGCAGCGCCCGCACCAGCGGGTGGTCGGGCGAGACGTCGGCCGGCGGGCGCTCGAGCACCACCTGGACGTCGGCGAGCGGGTCGAGCGAGCGCACCTGGGCGAGCACCTCGTCGGGCGACTGGGTCGGCAGGTAGCGCACGTCCACGTGCATGCGGCAGTGGTCGGGGACCTTGTTGACGGCGTCGCCGCCCTGGATGAGCCCCAGGTTGAGCGAGGGCCGCTCGAACAGCGGCGCCGACTCCGCGGCGAACGGCAGGTCGCCGATGCCGCGGAAGAGGTCCACCGCGCGCAGCACCGCGTTGTCGCCCAGCCATGGGGTCGCCCCGTGGGCGGCGGTGCCGGGCACGTCGACGCGCAACATCAGCACGCCCTTCGCCTGGACCCCCACGTCCATGTCGGTGGGCTCGCCGCACACGACGAAGTCGGCCCGCAGGCCGTCGCGCACCATCATCTGGGTGCAGTTCTCCCCCGGCTCCGACCGTTCCTCGTCGGGCACGACCACCAGCTCCACGAGGGCCCCGTCGAGGGGCTCCGAGGCGAGGTCGGCGACGGCCAGCATCATCGCGCCGAGCGCCGCCTTCATGTCGTAGGCGCCGCGCCCGTACAGGCGGCCGCCCTCGACGCGCGGCACGAACTGCTCCGGGTGACCGGGCACGACGTCGATGTGCGCGTGGAAGATGAGGCGGAGGGGACCGGCGCCGACGCGCGCCGCCAGGCTCCGCCGGCCGCCGTTCTCACGGCGCTCGACGGACGCCCCCCGGGCCTCGAGCCACCCGGCCACGAAGTCGGTGGCCTGGCCGATGCCGGAGCGGCGGGACGTGTCGTAGGCGATCAGCCGCTCGGCGAGCAGGACCTCGTCCACCGCCAGAGG
The DNA here is from genome assembly GCF_018141525.1 of Miltoncostaea marina. Taxonomy (GTDB): domain Bacteria; phylum Actinomycetota; class Thermoleophilia; order Miltoncostaeales; family Miltoncostaeaceae; genus Miltoncostaea; species Miltoncostaea marina. The sequence goes on along the minus strand of NZ_CP064655.1, from coordinate 1,032,153 downwards.
ATAGCCCAGGCCCCGGGCGCCCCGCGCGGCGACCGCATGCTGAACCGCGCCTTCATCTGCCGCGGGGCGCCCGGCGGCGGCCCCGTCCTACCCTCGGATGGCAGTGCTCGCCGCCCTCCTCAGCGCCCTCGTCCTCGCCGCCGCGCCCGCGCCGGCGGTGCAGGAGCGGCCGCTGACGCTCGCGGGCGGCGACGGCCGGCCGCTGGCCGCGAGCGTCTTCGTGCCGCCCGGCCCCGGGCCCTACCCGGCGGCGGTGCTCGTGAGCGGGTTCGGCCCCCAGGACCGCTACGGCCGCCTCGACGGCGGCGACGGCCCCTACGGCGTGCTGGCCCGCGAGCTCGCCGGCCGCGGCGTGGCGGTGCTGGCGTACGACAAGCGTGGCATCGCAGGCTCGGCCGGCGCGCCGCTGGCCTGGCTCGACCGGCGGCCGCTGGCCGCCGACGCGGCCGCCGCCGTGCGCGCCCTCGCCGCCCTCCCCGGCGTCGACCGTGCGCGCGTGGCCATCGTCGGGCACAGCCAGGGCGGCGCGCTCGCGATGGAGGCCGCCGCGTCGGGGCCCGCCACCCGCGTCGTCACGCTCGCCTCGCCGGGCCGGCCGCTCGGGCAGCTGCGCCGCGCCGCCGGGGCGCCCGGGCGCCTGCTGCAGCGCCTGGCGGGCGCGGCGGTCGCGAACGCCACGCTGCGGCACGATCCCCTGCGCGACGCGGTCCGGGCGCGCCTGCCGCTGCTCGCCGTGCACGGCACCCGCGACCGCACGGTGCCCGTGGCGGAGATGGGGCGCATCGCGGACGCCCGACGGGCGGCGGGCCTCCCCACCCGCACCCTGCGCGTGCCCGGCGCCGGCCACTTCCTACAGGTCGACGGCCGCGTCCCCGCCCCGGCGCTCGACGCGGTCGCGCGCTTCATCGCCTGACGGCGCCGGCCCGCCGGACAGCGGGACGTCGATCTCGAGCACGGGGTTGCGCAGGCTCCAGGCGGCCCACGCGGCGAGCAGCGCCGCGCAGCCGGCCAGCGTGGCCTCGATGCCGGCCTCCTCGGCCACGAGGCCGGCCAGCGTGGAGCCGATCGCGATCGGGCCGATCACCGAGAGCTGGTAGAGGCCGAGCATCCGCCCGAGCAGCGGCGCCGGCGAGCGCAGCTGGGTCGCGGTGTTCGTGGCGGCGAACATCCAGATCCAGAAGGCGCCCGCGAACGCCATCCCCGCCAGGCCGAGCCAGAACCACGGCGTGACCGCCACCACGGCCAGCCCGACTGCGAACAGCAGGGAGGCCGTCGGCAGCGCGCGGTGGCGCGGGTAGCCCCCCGCGTGCAGCCGCTCGAGCAGCCAGGCGCCGCCGAGCGCGCCGCCCCCCATGGCGCCGAGCAGCAGCCCGAGCCCGGTCGCCCCCGCGTCGAGGCGGTCGGCCACGACGGGCGCGAGCTCCTGCACCGGCGAGGCCAGCACCGTGAAGATCGCCATCCCGATCAGCAGCCGGCGGATCGCGGGGTCGGCCGAGGCGAAGCCGAGCGCGTCGCGCAGGCGGGGCCGCCCGGCGGCCGGCGGCGCCGCGGGCGGACGCGGCTCGAGCCGCGCGAGCGCCCACACGAGCGCGAGGAACGAGACGGCGTTGACGGCGAAGCAGACCGTCGCGCCGAACAGGGCGAGCATCCCCCCGCCGATCGCCGGCCCCGCCAGCCGCGCGATGTTGATGCCGGCGGCGTTGAGGCTGACCGCCTGCGACAGCCGCGCCCGGGGCACGAGCGACGGGATCAGCGCCAGCATGGCCGGCAGGCCGAGCGCGAACCCCACCCCCACCACGAACGTCAGGGCGTAGATCGCCGCCACGTGCGTGCCGTCGGCCCACGTGATGAGCGCCAGCGACCCGGCGGCCGCCGCCTGGAGGGCGAAGGTCCAGATGCCGACGGCCCGCCGGTCGACGCGGTCGGCGAGCGACCCGGCCCACGCCGACAGGCCGATCGCCGGCGCCCGCGTCACGAGCGCGAGAGCCCCCACCGCGGCCGGGCTGCCGGTGGCCTCGAGGATCAGCCAGCCGCTCGCCACGATCTGCAGCCACGACCCGCCGTTCGACAGCAGGCTCGCGACCCACACCGCCCGGAAGGCGGGGACGCGCAGGACCTCGGGGACAGGCATCGGCACGGCCCCCCAGGCTACGGGGCTCCGACGTCGGCGCGCCGTGAGGCTCCGCCGAGGCCGGGCCGCGCTTCGGAGTGGAAGCGATCCAGAGCTCCGCCCAGGCCGCCCGGCTCCGCCGGGCGGCCTGGGCTGCGTCGAACCGAGGCACGCTGGCTGGCGCGCCGGCCGGAATGGCTCCGGCCTGGCGGCCGGGGCGCGCCATTCCGGCAGTGTGCGACGAACCGCGCGGCTCCGTCGGCGCTGACGCGCCGCCGGGGCGCGCCGCGCGGCGAAGTGAACGAGCTCCGCCCTGGACGACCTGATCGAGCTCCGACGTGGTGGGAGACACGACCGCCGAAGGCGGGAGCGGGACAGAACCGGCCACGACGGCGCCGGGCACACCCCACGCGCACCACGGACGCTCACGTCAGTGGGGTTTCCGGCGCCCGCCCCGCCGAAGGCGGTGCGCCGGTCCGCAAATCGCCCCGGCCAGGGGCGATTTGCCGCGTGGCCGGCCCCGCAAGTGGGCCGGCCCCCGCGCTCGGGGCACGCCGGTCGACGACGTGCTCAGCGCGAGCCGGCCCGCAGGGCCGGGTCCCGCCCGCGCCATGGATCGACCCCCGCCGACCCGGTCCGTCGACGACCTCGTCAAGCGGGGGCCGGGTCCCGCCCGCGCCAGGGGTCGGCTCAGGATCGGCCCCGGACCATCCCGTTCCCGGACGACCCCGTCCGGGACGACCCACCACCGCCGACCGACCTCAGACCGCCCCGCCCCCGGGGCCGCGCGAGGCGTCAGACGACCTCGAGCAGATCCACCACGAAGATCAGGGTCTCGCCCGGGGCGATGACGCCGCCGGCGCCGCGGTCGCCGTACGCGAGGTGGGGCGGGATGACGAGCCGGCGGCGGCCGCCGACGCGCATGCCCTGCACGCCGCGGTCCCAGCCGGCGATCACCTGGCCGGCGCCGAGGCCGAAGCGGAACGGCTTGCCGCGGCCCCAGGACGAGTCGAACTCCTCGCCCGTCGAGAAGGCGACGCCGGTGTAGTGCACCGAGACCGAGCGCCCGGCCACCGCCTCCTCGCCGTCGCCGGCGACGAGGTCGGTGATCTCGAGGTCGGCCGGCGGCGGCCCCTCGGGCGGCTCGACGAGCGGCCGCTCGTCGGCCATCAGCGGCTCGCCACCCGCAGGCGGTTCTCGGCGCGCCGGCGGGCGCTCTCGGCGGCCACGCGGGCCACCTCGTCGTCGCCGGCCTCCGCGAGGGCGGCCTCGGCGCGCTCCAGCGCCAGGCGGGCGCGCTCGGGGTCGATCTCCTCGGCCCGCTCGGCCTGCTCCACGAGCACCAGCACGCGGTCCTCCTCCACCGAGATGTAGCCCTCGGTGGTGGCGAAGGTGATCTGCGTGTCGTCCATCAGCTTGATGCGTGTCTCACCGGTGCGCAGGAACGCGATGAACGGCGTGTGGCGCGGCAGGATGCCGACCTCGCCCTGCACGCTCGGGGCGACGATCATGTAGGCGTCCTGGTCGAAGACCGGGCCCTCGGGGGTGAGGAGCTGGAGCGCCAGGCGGTGGCGCTCCTGGCCGACGGCGGTGCTCACCGGGCCCTCAGCTCGGCGGCCTTCTCGACGGCCTCGTCGATGCCGCCGACGAGGAAGAAGGCCTCCTCGGGCAGGTCGTCGTGGCGGCCCTCGACGATCTCCTTGAACCCGCGCACCGTCTCCGACAGCGGCACGTACTTGCCGGGGGTGCCGGTGAAGGCCTCGGCCACGTGGAAGGGCTGGGAGAGGAAGCGCTCGATGCGGCGGGCGCGCGACACGGCGAGCTTCTGCTCGTCGGTGAGCTCGTCCACGCCGAGGATCGCGATGATGTCCTGGAGATCCTTGTACTGCTGCAGGATCTCCTGCACGCGCGTGGCGACCTCGTAGTGCTCCGGGCCGACGCCCTCCTTGGAGAGGATGCGGCTCGTCGAGTCGAGCGGGTCCACGGCCGGGTAGATGCCCTTCTCGGCGATGGACCGGCTGAGCACGGTCGTGGCGTCGAGGTGGGCGAACGAGGCGGCCGGGGCCGGGTCGGTGAGGTCGTCGGCGGGGACGTAGATGGCCTGCACCGACGTGACCGAGCCGTTGCGCGTCGAGGTGATGCGCTCCTGCAGGTCGCCCATCTCGCCCTGCAGCGTGGGCTGGTAGCCCACGGCGGACGGCATGCGGCCGAGGAGCGCCGAGACCTCCGAGCCCGCCTGCACGAACCGGAAGATGTTGTCCACGAACAGCAGCACGTCCTGGCCGGCCTGGTCGCGGAAGTACTCGGCCATGGTGAGGCCGGTCAGCGCGACCCGCAGGCGGGCGCCCGGCGGCTCGTTCATCTGGCCGTACACGAGCGCGGTCTTGTCGATGACCCCGCTCTCCTTCATCTCGAGCCAGAGGTCGTTGCCCTCGCGGGTGCGCTCGCCCACGCCGGCGAACACCGACAGGCCGCCGTGCTCCTGGGCGATGTTGTTGATCAGCTCCTGGATGAGCACGGTCTTGCCGACGCCGGCGCCGCCGAACAGGCCGACCTTGCCGCCCTTCACGTACGGGGCGAGGAGGTCGACGACCTTGATGCCGGTCTCGAAGATCTCCTCGGTCGGGTTGAGCTGGTCGAACGCCGGCGCGTCGCGGTGGATCGGCCAGGTCTCGCCCACCGACACGTCCGCGCCCTCGTCGATGGTGTCGCCGAGCACGTTGAAGATGCGGCCGAGCGTGCGGTCGCCGACGGGCACCGAGATCGGCGCGCCCGTGTCGGTCACCTTCGTGCCGCGGGCGAGGCCGTCGGTCGTGTCGAAGGCCACCGCGCGGACCCGGTCGTCGCCCAGGTGCTGCTGCACCTCGGCCACGAGCGGCGCGGCGTCGTCGCCCCGGTCGATCTCGATCGCGTTGTAGATGCTCGGCAGCCCCCCCTCGGGGAACCGGGCGTCGATGACGACGCCCTTGATCTCGAGGATCGTTCCGGTGCTGCGGGCGTTATCGGGCATTTGTGGGGATCTCTCCTCGGGGGCTCGGGACTACTGGAGGGCGTCGGCGCCGGCCACCACTTCCAGGATCTCCTGGGTGATGGCGGCCTGGCGGGCGCGGTTCATCGCCAGCGTGTACTGGTCGATCAGCGCGCCGGCGTTGTCGGTCGCGTTGCGCATGGCGGTGCGGCGCGCGGCGAGCTCCGCGGCGGCGCTCTCCAGCAGCGCGCGGTAGATGGTGGTGTCGAGGTAGGTCGGCAGCAGCCGGTGCAGGAAGGCCTCGGCCTCGGGCTCGAAGATCGCGACCCCGCCGCGCGGGTGCTCGTCCTCCTGCCCGTCGTCGTCGGCGTCCAGCACGACCATGCGCTCGATCGGCAGCAGCTGCTCGGTGGTGACGGTCTGCTCGAGCACCGACTTGAACGCGTTGTAGACGAGGACGACCCGGTTGACCTCGCCCTCCGTGAACCGGCGCACGAGGTGCTCGGTGACCTGCTCGGCGTCGGCGTAGGTCGGCGCGACCGAGAAGCCCTGGAAGGTGCGGTCGAGCGGCAGGCCGCGGAAGTTGAGCGTGCCGGCGCCCTTCTTGCCGACGGTCGTGAACACGACCTCCTCGAAGCCCTCGGCCTCGAGGCGGCGGGAGACCTCGATGGCCCGCCGGACGATGTTCACGTTGAACGCGCCCGCCAGCCCGCGGTCGCCGGTGATCGCCACGACGATCGCCGTGCCCTCGGCCGGGCGCACGTCGAGCAGCGCCTCGCCCTTCAGGCCGCCGCTCTGGCGTGCGGCCTGCGACATCAGGCGGCGCATCGCCTGGGCGTAGGGGCGCAGGTGCTCGATCGCGTCCTGCGCGCGGCGCAGCTTCGCTGACGCCACGAGCTCCATGGCGCGCGTGATCTTGCGCGTGTTGCGGACCGACTCGATCCGCCGCTTGATGTCACGGGTGCTGGCCACGTCGCTCCGGCTAGGCCGCGGCCGTCGCGGTCTCGGCCGGCTCGCCCGCGGGGGCCGCCGGCGCGTCCTGCGGCGCGAACTGGTGGATGACGCGCCTCGCGACCTCCCCGATCTTCGCCGAGGCCTCGTCGGAGAGCTCCTTGGTGTCGCGGATCCCCGCCAGCACCTCGGGCGCGCTCTCGCGCAGCTCCCGCCGGATCGCGTCGTTGACGGCCGGCACGTCGGCCACCTCGATGCCGTCGAGCAGGCCCTCGTTGGCGACGTAGATGACCGCCACCTGCTCCTCGACCGGCCACGGCGCGTAGGCGGGCTGGTTGAGGGTGGCCACGAAGCGGGCGCCGCGGGCCAGCGTGCGCTGGGTGGCGGCGTCCAGCTCGGAGCCGAACTGGGCGAACGCCTCGAGGTCGCGGTACTGGGCGAGCTCGAGCTTGAGGCGGCCGGCCACCTTGCGCATGGCCTTGATCTGGGCGGAGCCACCCACGCGGCTCACCGAGATGCCGACGTTCAGGGCCGGGCGGACGCCCGAGAAGAACAGCTTCGTCTCGAGGAAGATCTGCCCGTCCGTGATCGAGATCACGTTCGTCGGGATGTAGGCCGACACGTCGCCGGCCTGCGTCTCGATGATCGGCAGCGCGGTGAGCGAGCCGCCGCCCAGCTCGTCGCTGAGCTTGCAGGCGCGCTCCAGCAGCCGCGAGTGGAGGTAGAAGACGTCGCCCGGGAACGCCTCGCGGCCTGGCGGGCGCCGCAGCAGCAGCGACATCTGGCGGTAGGCGTCGGCCTGCTTGGAGAGGTCGTCGTACACGCACAGGGCGTGCTCGCCGCCGTAGAGGAAGTACTCGCCCATCGCGGCGGCCGAGTACGGCGCCAGGTACTTCAGGGCGGCGGCCTGCGACGCGGTCGCGGCCACCACGGTCGTGTACTCCATCGCGCCGGCGGCGCGCAGGCGCTCGACCACGGTCGCGACCGTGGAGGCCTTCTGGCCGATCGCCACGTAGAAGCAGCGCACGCCCTGGCCGGCCTGGTTGATGATCGTGTCGACCGCGATCGTCGTCTTGCCGGTCTGGCGGTCGCCGATGATCAGCTCGCGCTGGCCGCGGCCGATCGGGATGAGCGCGTCGATCGCCTTGATGCCGGTCTGGAGCGGCTCCTTCACCGGCTGGCGCTGGACGACGCCCGGCGCCTTGAACTCCACCGGCCGGTAGTGGTCGGTGACGATCGGGCCACGGTCGTCGAGCGGGTTGCCGAGCGGGTCCACCACGCGGCCGAGCAGGGCCTCGCCCACCGGCACCTGGATGACCTTGCCGGTGCGGCGGACGCGGTCGCCCTCCTTGATGAGGGTGTCGTCGCCGAGCAGCACGGCGCCGACGTTGTCCTCCTCGAGGTTCAGGGCAAGGCCCGTCACGCCGTGGGGGAACTCGAGCATCTCCAGGGACACGCACGACTGGAGGCCGTGGACGCGGGCGATGCCGTCGCCGACCTGGAGGACGGTGCCGACCTCCTCGACCTCCACGGTCCCCGAGTACTGCTCGATCTGGTCCCGGAGGACCCTCGTGATCTCGTCGGGTCGCAGCTTCATCTGGCGGTCGTCACCTTTCTCTGATCAGGTCGGGTCGATCGTTGCGCGCGGTCAGGACTCCACCGCGACGGCGTCGACGGGCGCCGAGCGCAGGGTGGCGCGGAGCCCTTCGAGGCGGTGCCGCACGGAGCCGTCCACCACGGACGCGCCCACGCGCAGGACGAGGCCGCCGATGATGTCCGGGTCGACGGTCTCGGTGAGCTCGACGTCGGCTCCCGTCTTGGCGCGGATCTGGTCGACGATCCGCTCGCGCAGGTCGGCCGGCAGCGGGATCGCGGTGACCGCCTCCACCTCGAGGCGGTTCTCGGCCCGGTCGACCCGGTCGTCGAAGGCCTCCGCGATGGCGGGGAACGCCTCGATGCGCCCCCGGTCGATCAGGAGCTGGAGGAAGTTGCCGAAGAACGGGCTCGCGCCCTCGGTGAGGCCGAGCACGACCCGCTTCTTCGCGGGGGTGTCGATGTTGGGGTCGGCCAGCAGCCGGCGGAGGTCGTCCGACGCCGCGACCGCCTCGGCGAACTCGCGCACCTCGGTGGTCACGGCGTCGAGCGCGCCGTTCTCGGCCGCCGCCTCGTAGAGCGCCTCGGCGTAGGTGGCTTCGAGGCTCACTTGGTCGCCGCGCCCCCGTTGGCGGACGCGACACCGGAGAGGTCGGCCTCGGCGATCGCCTGCTCGATGAGCCGGCGGTGCTCGGCGTCGTCGAGCGAGCGGCGCGAGACGCGCTCCGCGGCGAGGAGGGCGAGATCGACCACCTCGTCGCGCAGGCCGCTGGCGGCCGTGCGGGCCTGGGCCTGGATCAGCTCGTCGGCGTCGGCGAGGACGCGCTCGCGCTGCCCCTGCGCCTGGCTGATGAGCTCGGCGCGCTGCTGCTCACCCTCCTTGCGCCCCTGCTCGCGCAGGGCGTCCGCCTCCTTGCGGGCGTCGACCAGGCGGGCCTTGTAGTCCTCGAGCATGGCGGTGGCCTCGTCGCGGCTGCGCTCGGCCTCCTCGATGCTCTCGGCGATCTTGGCCCGGCGCTTCTCGATCGCCTGGCCGACCGGCCCGAACACGTACCGCTTCATGATCCAGAGCGTGATGGCGAACATCACCAGCGTCCACACCATCAGCCCGGGGCTGATGGTGAGGAGCGGGTTGTCGCTCTCCTCGCTCTCCGCCTGGAGCGGCAGCGCGTTCACGTAGGTGAGCAGGGTGCCCATCAGACGATCCCCGATCTAGCCGATGAAGAAGGCGACGAAGCCCATGAGCAGCGCGTAGAACACGATGGCCTCGGTCAGGGCGAGGCCGAGGAACATGAGCGAGGTCAGCTCGCCGCGCAGCTCCGGCTGACGGCCGACGGCCTCGACCGTCTTCCCCATGAGGTAGCCGACGCCGATACCCGGCCCGATGGCGCCGAAGGCGGTCGCGAGACCGAGCGCCAGGACCTTTGCAGCGTCCTCGATGTTGCCTTCCATCAGTGTGTGCTCCTTTGGGTTGTCAGTGCGAGGACTCGACGGCGAAGCCGATGTAGATGCCGCTGAGCATCGCGAAGATGAACGCCTGCAGGCCGGCGACGAGCAGCCACTCGAACACCCAGAAGAACACCCCCACCGGGAGGGCCAGCAGGCCGGCGAAGTTGCCGAGCAGGACCATGAAGCCGGCGGCCATGATGATCAGCAGGTGGCCGGCCAGGAGGTTCGCGAAGAGCCGGACCGAGAGGCTGACGAGGCGCAGGATCTGCGACAGCACCTCGATGCCGAAGATGACGGGCTGGATGGCCTTCGGCGCGTCGGGGACGAGGGTCTTGAGGTAGCCCCCCACCCCGTGCGCCCGGACGCCCTCGTAGTTGTAGACGAGGAACGTCACGACGGTCAGCGCGAGCGTGACGTTGATGTTCGCCGTGGCGGCGTACAGCGCGAAGTCCGGGATCGGGCCGAGCCAGCTGGTGTGCCCCACCGGAAGCGGGATGAAGCTCACCATGTTGCTGACGAGGATGAACAGGAACAGGGTCGCGATGTACGGGAAGTAGCGCGAGTAGACCTTCTCGCTCAGCGTCGGCCGGGCGATCTGCTTCTCGGCGAACTCGTACGCGATCTCGACGATGTTCTGGGCCTTCGTGGGGCGCATCTTGAGGCCGCCGCGCACGATGAAGCCGAGGCCGATGCAGATCAGGCTGGCCAGGACCAGGTAGAAGACGGCCTTGTTGATCGAGAGGTCGAGCGGCCCGAGCTCGATCGACACCCACGGGTCGAGCGCGAACTCGTCGGAGGGGTCGAAGTCCTCGGCGCCGAAGGCCGCCGCCGGCAGCACGAGCAGGGCGGCGAGCGCGGCGAAGGCCGCGGTGCGGAGCCTCATGGCGGCCCTCACCCGGCTGCGCCCTTGGGCGCGCGCGAGCGCGAGGCGTACAGCGCGGTGCGGCCCAGGAGGTCGAACGTGAAGCACGTGATGAACACACCCGCGGCGATCAGTCCTACCTCCTCGGAGTAGCGCAGCGCGATGACGAAGAGCACGATCGCGATCAGCCAGGCGCGGGCGATGAACGACACGCCCGACATGCCGACCGCGGCCGTGGCCGACAGGCCCCAGGTCCAGCGGCCGGTGGCGATCGCGATGCCCCAGTTGGCGCACCACAGCAGGAAGCCGATGAACCAGCCGCTCCAGTGGCCGCCCGCGAGCAGCACGACCGGGAGCGCGAGCAGCCCCACGATGAGGCCGATGCCGGAGAGGGCCGCCTTGCCCGCCGGGGGCGGCGAGTACGGGGCGACGCCCGGCTCCGCGGGCGGTACCTGGGCCGTCTCAGGCACGGGGGGGTGCTGCGGTGTGATTCAGGGTCCTCCGAGCGCGTCCGGGACACGGTCCGGCGACGGCGCGCAGCGTCGTCGGCCGAGCCGCACCACTATACCTGCGCGGCGCGCCCGGGTGGCCGCCCGCCGGGCGGCGCGTGACGATCGTCCCGCCCGGCCGGTCCGTCGTCAAGGCGGGGGCGCTGAACCGGCGAAATCCACGACATCGACCAGTTCGGCGGGGGCGCGGCCCACCCCTCCGGTCAGTTGGCGCGCGCGCCGGGCGTGGGCAAAGATGCGCCCATGTCGCGCCTGGGCATCTCGGCGGCCTGCCTCGCGGCGGCCGCGGCCGCCGGCCTCACCGCCGCCACGCCGGCCGACGCCCGGGTGACCCTGCTCGACGACGACCGCGCCGGGCTCGAGCGCCTGGTGGGCGTCCAGCCGGGCGGCGGCGCGGGCATCACCGCGCGCGACAACGCGTACCAGGTGGGCCTCGACGCGCCCGCGCTCCCATCCGGCCGCCGAGCGGCGCGCGTGCCCGGCGCGCCGCTGGCGGCGCTCACGCCCGACGCGATCGCCGAGCGCCTGCGCGAGGCGATCGCCGGCTCGGGCGCGGGCGCCGTGATCGTCGACGACGTCGGCGCGGCCTTCCGGGGCGCGCCGGGCGACGCGCTCGCCGACGCGCTGGAGCGGCTCGGCGCCCGCCGGGCCGACGTGTCGCTCTACGTGGCCGCCACGGGCGCCACCTTCACCGACCCCGCCTGGGCCGGCGCGCGCGCCGCGATGTCGCGGGCCGGGCGCGTGTGGCTCAAGACCGGCGCCGGCGGCCGCCAGTGGACGGCGGCCGAGTGGCTCGCGTGGCCGCGCGAGGCGGCCCGCGTGGCCGCCGCCGCCGCGCGCCGCGGCGACCTGCACGTGGCCTTCGGCGCCGGCGACCAGGCGAGCGCCTGGTCGCGCGCCCGCACCGGGTACGCCTGCACCCTGCTGCGCAACGGTCCCGCCGCCTACCGGCTCGGCGGCTCCTCCGCCGCCTTCGTGGCCGAGTACCGGCGGGCGTTCCCCTCGCCCAAGGGCCCGCCGGCGCCCTGCGCGCCGGCGCCGCTCGCCGCGCCGGCCGTGGCGCGCGCGGTGGAGGGCCTTGTGGGCCGGGAGGCGAGCGGCGTGGCGATCCAGCCGCTGCTCGTGCCGCCGCTCGTGGCGGGCGAGCCGGCCCAGCTCACCGTGCAGCTCGGCGCCGACCCGCTCGGCCTCGCCGACGCCCTCGGCGTGGCCCCGGAGCGGATGTGGGAGGCCGCGCGGGCGCGCCTGCGCGTGACCGCGCCGGGGGTCGTCGTCGATGTGCCCGTCGAGGGCGACGGCGCCGCCCGCCTGGGCCTCACGCCCGCCGCCGCCGGCCCCGTCACCATGCGCCTCGTGCTCCCGGCCGGCCCGGCCGTGCGGCGGGCCGCCGGGCGCGAGCTCGACCTCGTGGGCGCCCTCGAGGCCGCCGGGGCCGCCCGCGCCGCCATCGACCGCGTGGTGGCCGACCCCGAGAGCTGGGGCGCCGACATGCCCGTCCAGGCCGCCGGCTCCGCGCCGGGCAGCCCCGTGCTGCAGGTCCTCCCGGCCGCCTGACGTCCCACGCGAGGACCCACGCGGGGGACCGGCCCTCTCGCGGGCCCGGCCACGCCGCAGATCGCCGCTGCCCGCGGCGATCTGCACACGGCGGCACCGGCCTATCGGCCGGGGCGGGCCGCCGAAAGCCCACTGACGGATCCGTCCGTGGTGCGCGTGGCGTGCGCCCGGCGCCGTCGTGGCCGGTGATCCCTCGGGCCTTCGGCCCTCGTGTCCACGGCCACCCGCCGAGGACGTCGGAGCCCGCCGCGCGGGCGACCGGCCGCGCTTCGTCCTGGACGACGTGAACGTGATCCGGAGGGGTCGCCGGAGACACGACCGCCGAAGGCGGGAGCGGGACAGAACCGGCCACGAGGGCACCCGGCACACCCCACGCGCACCACGGACGGATCCGTCAATGGGGTTTCCGGCGCCCGCCCCGCCGAAGGCGGTGCGCCGGTCCGCAAATCGCCCCGGCCAGGGGCGATTTGCCGCGTGACCCGGCCCGAAAGAGGCCGGGTCCCCGCGTGAGGGGCACGCCGGTCGACACCGTGCCCAGCGCGAGCCGGCCCGCAGAGCCGGGTCCCGCCCGCGCAATGGATCGGCCCCAGCCGACCGCGTCTCTCGACGACGTCGTCAACGCAGGGCCGGGTCCCGCCCGCGCAGAGGATCGTCCCCAGCCGACCTGGTCCGTCGACGACCTCGTCAAGACAGAGCCGGGTCCCGCCCGCGCAGAGGATCGGCCCCAGCCGACCTGGTCCGTCGACGACCTCGTCAAGAGAGGGCCGGGTCCCGCCCGCGCAGAGGATCGCCCCCCGCCGACCCCGTCCCTCGACGACCTCGTCCAGGACAGGGCCGGGTCCCGCCCGCGATCAGGATCGCCCCCGCCGACCCGGTCCCCGGAAGCCGGGTCCGCGCGCTCGGGACTAGCTCCGGCCGGCCATCTCCCGGCGGCTGGCGCGCTCGAGGCGGCTCTGGCGCACGAGCGTCACGACCGGCGTGGAGCGCCACTTGAGGATCTCGAGCACGTAGACCAGGTAGATCGAGGCCGCCAGCGCGAGCAGGCCCGCGGCCGACAGCACCGCGGTGCCGGCGAGCTGGAGGTGGCCGTCGGCGTCCCGGTAGCGCACGAAGCGCAGCGCGATCGCGACCGCGCCCATCAGCGCGCACCAGCCGTAGAGCGCCAGCACGGTCTTGCGCTGGCTCCACCCGATCGTGAAGAAGCGGTGGTGGAAGTGGCTGCGGTCGGCGTTGTAGACGGGCAGGCCGTGCTTCAGCCGCTTCAGGATCACGAACGAGGTGTCGAGGATCGGGATCGCGAGGATCACGAGCGGCGCCACGACGGCGATGGCCGCCGCGCTCTTCATCACCCCGCCGATCGCCACGCCGGCGATGACGAAGCCCAGCAGCATCGACCCCGCGTCACCCATGAACACGCGCGCGGGGTGGAAGTTGAAGACGAGGAAGGCGGCGCACGCCCCGGCCAGCGCTGCCGCCATGATCGCCGGGTCGGCGCGGCCCAGCGAGGCGGCCAGGATCGCGAAGGTGGTCGCGCCCAGGCCGCTGATGCCGGCGGCGAGGCCGTCCATGCCGTCGGTGAAGTTGATCATGTTCACCAGGGCGACGAACCAGAGCACCGTGATCGGGTACTGCGCCCAGCCGAGGTCGCCGACGCCGAGCAGCGGCAGCGTGATGTGGTCGATGGTCAGCCCCGCGGCCACCGGGATCGCCGCGCAGGCCACCTGGCCGGCCAGCTTCACCCCCGGGGTGAGGCCCCAGATGTCGTCCGCCGCGCCGAGCGCCGTGATGAGCACCGCGCCGGTGATCAGCGCCCGCGCCGAGGGGTCGTCGGGCAGGAAGGCCACGACCGGCACGAGGAAGCCCAGCAGGATCGCCAGGCCGCCGAGGCGCGGGGTGGGCTCCGAGTGGATGCGGCGCCCGGAGGGAACGTCGACCGCGCCGGTCGCGCGGGCGAGCCGCATCGCGAGCGGCGTGGCCCCCAGGACGACGAGGGCCGCGGCGATCGCGCTGAGGATGGGGATGAGGTCTGTCGTCACGGGGCACGGGCCTCGCGTCGGAGGCCCTGAGGGATTCTAGGTGGGTGCCTCGCAGCCCTTCAACGGACGAGCGGCCGGTGGAAGAACGCCGCCGCCCGCACCACCAGGGCGCGCGGCACCAGCGCGCCGGCGAGCAGCGCGCCGCGTGCCACCAGCCCGGCGGGGGCCCGCGCCCGGCCGGCCGCCAGCGCCCGCCAGGCGGCGCGCACGACCAGCTCCGGCTGCTCGTACGGCACGCCGCGCGCGCCGGCGCCGCTCCCGCCGGCCACGACCGAGAACTCGGTCCGGGTGGGTCCCGGGCAGACCGCCACCGCCCGCACCCCCGTCCCCCGCAGCTCCTCCTGCAGCGCCTCGGCCAGGTGCAGCTCGAACGCCTTCGTGGCCGCGTACGTCGCCATGTAGGGCACCGGCTGCCACGCCGCCGCCGACGAGACGACCACGATCGCCCCGCGCCCCCGCGCCACCATCGCCGGCAGCGCGTGGACGGCCAGGTCGAGCACGGCCACGCAGTTGAGGCGCACCATCTCGGTCTCGCGCGCGCGGTCGGCCCGCGCCAGCGGCGCGTGGGTGCCGAAGCCGGCGTTGAGCACGAGCACCTCCGGCGGGGCGCCGGCGGCGTCGACCGCCGCCCGGCAGGCCGCCATGCCCTCGTCGGTCGCGAGGTCGGCCACGAGGGGGGTCACCTCCACGCCGTGACGGGCGGAGGCCCGCTCGGCCAGCGCGCGCAGCCGGTCGCCGCGCCGGGCGACCACCAGCAGCGGGTGGCCCCTGCGCGCCAGGTCCTCGGCGAAGGCGAGGCCGATCCCCGACGAGGCGCCCGTCACCACGGCCAGCCCCCGCGCCGCCATCAGCCCCCCGCCCCCGCGTCCGAGTACAGCCGGTCGCCCGCGTCGCCGAGCCCCGGCACGATGAACGCGCGCTCGTCGAGGTGGCTGTCGACCGCGGCGACGGTCACCGCGGCGTCCGGGTCGGCCGCCGCGACCGCCGCCAGGCCCTCCGGCGCCGCGATGACGCCCGCCACCCGCACCCGCCGCGCGCCTGCCGCGCGCACCGCACGCAGCGCCGCGGCCGTCGAGCCGCCGGTCGCGATCATCACGTCGAGCACCACCACCTCGTCGTCGCCGAGGCCGCCCGGCAGGCTGCTGAGGTAGCTCCGCGCCCGCGCCGTCCGCTCGTCGCGCGCCATCCCGATGAAGCCGACCCGCGTGTCGTCGGGCAGCAGCGCGAGCGCCGGGTCGAGCATCACCAGCCCCGCGCGCAGGATCGGCACGAGCGTCACCCGCCGGGCCGGCAGCTCCACCCGCGCCCGCGCCAGCGGCGTCGCCACCTCGGCGGGCCGGCCCTCCAGGTCGCGGAGCGCCTCGGCCACCACGAGGCCCGACAGGGCCGCCGCGGCGCGCCGGAAGGCCGCCGGCCCGGTGGCCGCGTCGCGCAGGGTCGCGAGGTGGTGGCCGGCGAGGGGCCCAGCGAGGACGACGGGCGGGCGGGACACGCCAGCGAGGGTACCGGTCGCCGGGGGCGCGGCGTTCGGGTTCGCCGCGACCCGGCCGCCGGTGCGGCCCCGATGCCGCCGCGGGCGGCGCGGTGGGACGATCGGGCCCACGGCATCGCCGGCCGGGAGGCCACCATGGCGACCCCGGCACCGACCCACCGCCCGCTCGTCGCGACCGAGACGTGCACCGGCGACCGGCGCTTCGAGGCGATGCGCGAGCGCGCCGAGGGCGCGGACGCGGCGTCGCTCGCGCTGCGGGGCCGCGGGCATCCCGGCGCGCGGCGCGCTGGGCGACGCCGACCCGCTGCAGGCGCTCGACGACGCGGCGCGCAGCTTCGGACCCGACGAGGTGATGATCGCGACGCACCCGGAGCACGGGTCCGACCGGCTCGAGGTCGGCCTGGTCGAGCGCGCGCGCACGCGGTTCGACGTGCCGATCGCTCACGTCGTGGTGGACGCCGGCCGGGACACGGCGCGCCTCGTGGACGGCGGCACGCCGCCGCCGCCGCGCCGGCCCGCGAGCGCCACACCGCGCGCCACCTCCGGATCCCGGCCGGCGCGGGTGCTGGTGATCGCGGGCACGTTCGTCTCGTTCCTCCTCCACTCGCGGACGCGCCCGGCCGGCTGACGTGGACGTGGGGGTCGGTCTTCGCCCCCGGCGTCGATCGCCGCCGGCGTCGTGCCCTGGATGCCCGTCCTGCGGCGGCACCGGCCGGATCGCCTCGACCGCTGATCGGCGGTGCAGCGGACCCGGCGGGTCGCCGCCTCCACGCGCCCGGCGTGGTATCACGGCACGGCGATGGCGCGGGACGGCGACGAGGCGACGGTGGTGCGGCTGGACCCGGACCGGTGCGAGGCCCTGGCGGACCGGATCGGCGCCGCCCGGCCGCGGCTGGAGGCGATGGAGCGGCCGGCCGACGTGGCCGCGCTGCTCGGGCTGTTCCCGTCGGTCGCGCTCGCGCCGGGGCACCACCTCGACTACCGCGTGATCGACGAGGGCTCGGCCGCGTGGATCGAGCCGTTCTGCGCCGCCGACGGCGCCCCCGGCGACGCACCGCCGCCGCGCGGCGCCGTGCCGCTCCACGACCGGGCGAGCGTGTCGGGCGGGGCGGGGCCGGCGAGCGCGCGCCGCCGCGAGGTGCGTGAGCTGCTCCACGCGATCCGCTTCGACCGGGCCGACCCGTTCTCGGCCTTCGAGTACGCGCTCTTCCTGACCGAGCTGGGCTCCTTCCGCGCAGAGTGGCACGCGCGCGAGTGGCTGGACTCGTCGCCGGTCTTCACCGCCGGCCGCCTCGAGGAGCGGCTGGGGAGCGGCCTCATGCCCGGGGCGCCGCCGGGGCGGATGCCGCCGCTGGAGGCGACGGTCACGATCGGGCGGCGCGCGACGACCGTGCGCTTCCCCGTGCTGACCCCCGTCGCGACCGCGCGGCTGTACGTGCACGAGACCGTGATCGACGCCCGCGACGGGTTCGTCCGATCGCGCCAGGGCCCGACGCTCATGGAGCTCGGCCCCGGCCTCGTCTACTGACGCGCGCCGCGCGGGCGGCCCGCATCGGCTATTGATCGTGGGGTGATCGGGGCACTGCACGCCGGCGGCGCGACCGCCCACCACGACCTCGCGGGCGCCTGGTCGCTCGACCCGCTGGTGCTGGCGGCCGCCGCCGCGGGCGTCGTCCTCTACGCCGTGGGCTGGCGCCGGCTGCGCCGGCGGGGGCGTCCCGACCTGGCCGACGGCCGGCGGGCGGCGCTGTTCGCCGCGGGCGTCGCGGTGCTGCTGCTGTCGGTGCTCTCCCCCCTCGACCCGGTCGGCGAGGAGTACCTGCTGTCCGGCCACATGCTGCAGCACGTGCTGCTGGGCGACGTTGCGCCGCTGCTGATCGTGCTCGGCATCGCGGGACCCCTGGCCCTGTTCGCGGTGCCCCGGCCGCTGCTGCGCGGGGTCGGCCGCTCGCCGCGGCTGCGGGCGGTGGCGCGGTTCCTGACCCGCCCGCTCGCGGCGGTCGTGCTCTGGGTGGCGGTCACCGCCCTCTGGCACGTGCCGGTGGCGTTCGAGTACGCGCTCGCGCACCGCTGGGCCCACGACCTCGAGCACGCGACGATGTTCGTCGCAGGCTTCGCCGTGTGGCTGCACATCGCGGCCGCGATCCCGCGGGCGCGCCTGAGCGGCGCCCGGCGCTCGGCGATGGCCGCCGGCCTGCTGGCGGTCGGCATGGTGGTCTCGACGACCATCTTCCTCAGCGACCCGCTGTACGACGTCTACGTGGCCCAGGAGGAGCGCCTCTTCGGCCTCACGCCGACCGGCGACCAGGTGCGCGCGGCCATGCTCATGACCACCGAGCAGACGCTCACCCTCGGGGTCGCCGCCATGCTGCTGCTGTGGAACCACGTCGAGCGCGTCGCCGCGCGCTCGCGCGAGGAGCTCGCGGCCGAGGCGGCCGCGGAGCGCGCGGGCGCCGACTGACCCGCCCGGGCGGGGCGCCCGCTACGGCGCGGCGTTCTCCGCGACGTAGGTCGCGACCGCCTCGATCTCGTCGTCGCTGAGCTGGTTGCCGAAGGCGGGCATCGCGTTGAGCCCGTTGCGGACGACCTGCTCGGCGCGATCGGCGGTGGGCGCGCGCTCGTCGAGGCTCGGGCCCACCGCGCCGGTCGAGCCCGCCGCCTGGAAGGCGTGGCAGCTGCCGCAGCCGGAGGCGACGAACACCTCCAGCCCGGGCCCGCCGGCACCGCCCTGGGCGGCCGCCGGCTGCGGGACGAACGCCATGCGCGAGTCGTCGTCGGTCCCGCGGCCGACCGCCCAGCCGGCGGTGCCGAGGCCCGTCAGCACGAGGATCGTCAGCACCACGCCGAGGGCCTGCAGCGGGGCGCTCGTCAGCCGCGGCCGCTGCAGCCCGTCGAGCAGGCTGCGCGCCTGGGCGGCGGTCGTCGCGCCGCGGAACGTCTGGATCATGTTCCACACGAAGAGCAGCTGCGCCAGCGCGAGCACGATCACCACCGGGATCGCCGCCGCGTTGTAGGCGCTGTACTGCTCCGGCAGGATCGCGAACCGGCGCGGCGCGCCGTCGAGCCCCTGGATGAGCCAGATGACGCTGTTGGCGGTGCCGGCGGCGAACGTCAGCCAGACGTGCCACATGCCCAGGCGGTCGCTGTAGAGCGGCCGGCCGATGAGCCGCGGCAGGAACGCGTAGATCGCCCCGAAGATGACGATCCCGATGTTGATGAGCGCCATGTGGTGGAAGTGGCCCACCACCCAGAGCGTGTTGTGGACGAAGGCGTTCCAGGCGATCGTCGCGTTGATGACGCCCGACAGCCCCGCCAGCAGCCAGCTGGCCAGGCCGAGGAACAGCGCGGTGCTCGCCGCGTTCCAGGTCCAGCGCGAGCGGAAGATCGTGAAGAACAGGCTGTAGAGGCTGAGCGCCGACACGATCGTGAGCGCGAAGGTGATCGGCTCCATCGTGGTGTTGATCGCCGCCTGGATCCCGTTCGGGTAGTCCATGTACATGTGGTGGGCCCACACGGTGACGTTGGCGACGATCGCGATCGCCCAGGCCACGGCGATGATGTTGCCGGCCACCAGGCGCCGCTTCGCGAAGCGCGGCACCAGCAGGTAGTAGATCGCCACCGCGGGGAAGAGCAGCAGGTAGACCACCGGGTGGCCGAACCACCACAGCACGTTCTTCGCCAGCAGCGGGTCGACCGACACGCTCGGCGCGAACGACTGGATGATCATCGCGACCAGCAGCACCGCGAGCGGCAGCGTGGCGATGATCATGTCGATCGCGATCACGGTGAGCGGGATCACCGCGTAGGGCACCGGCCGCTCGGTGCGGAACCGCTTCGGCCAGATGAAGCCGAAGCCCATCGCCGCGCCCACGCGGTTGAGCAGGCCGCCGCCCTGGCTGCGCAGGCCCGGGCCGAGCACGATCACGAGGATCGCCAGGCACCAGGTCACGATCGAGAGCCCGACGAGCAGCACGGAGGCGGAGAAGAACCCGGTCGCCCCGTCGCCCCACTGGCCGGCCGACTCGAACGGCAGCGGGTAGAGGAAGACCCACGACCCGGCGAACGAGAAGCCGAGCGTCGTGACCACGACGCCGGCGACGCCGATCACCATGAGCCAGAAGGTGAGGCGGGCGAGCGCCGTGCCTGCCCGGCCCATCGGGAAGCCGACCTCGCTCAGCACCCAGAACGAGAGACCCATCACCGCGAAGGCCGCCCAGCCCACGAAGGCGCCGAGCCCGTGGGCGGTCATGATCGCGTACCAGGTGTTGTCGTCGAACCGCCAGACGTCGGCCTGGCTCTGGCGCATCGCCAGGCCGAGCAGGCCGGTCGCCAGGAAGATGACGGTCGACGCGACGACGTACTGGATCGTCAGACGCCGGGCGATCCCCCGGTCGGTGGCGTCGGCGACCGGCGCGGGGTCGACGTACTCCTCGCCGGCGGCGGCGTCCACGTGGGTGCTCATGCCGGCTCCACCTCGAAGGTGCTCAGCATGTTGTGGTGGCCCACGCCGCAGAACTCGAGGCACACGATCTGGTAGCGGCCGGGCTCCTTGAACGTGTAGACGACGTCGCTCGGGTGGTCGGGCACCACCTGGATCTGGAACAGCATCACGTTGTCGTCGTTGTAGACGCCGAAGCCGTGGTTGACGTCGGCGGTCGTGACCGTGAAGCGCACCGGGGTGCCGGCCGTGACGGTGCGCGGCTCCATGTCCCAGGCGAACTGGATCGAGTTGACCTCGACACGCTGCTGCCCGGCCTCGGCGGAGTTGTCGCCGTAGGGGATGAACGGCAGCGTGGCCAGCAGCAGGACGCCCAGGCTCGCGACGGCGATGGCGAACCAGGCCTTCTCGCGGTGGGCCAGCCTGTGGGTGTCGGTCTCGTCCGTGCGCCGCGGGCGGGCGGGCAGCGTGGAGCGCCAGATCCAGACGACCAGGGCGATCGCCAGGAACGACACGACGCTGTAGGCGATCGTGATGACGAGGGCGGTCGGGTTCACAGGCCACGTCTATCGTCGCCGCCGCGCACCGGCAAGGGCACGACACCGATGTCACGCCGCATTGTGACGAATCGCACAGGTTCGGCCGCGCGCGGCTCGCGCGCGGGCCGGATCGGGGATGACCGGAGGAGGCCCCGGGGGCCTCCTCCGGGTCAGACCGCCGTGCCCGCCCCGAGGCGCGGGTAGAGCGGGAAGCGCTCCCCGATCGCGCGCGAGCGGGCCCGCAGCGCCTCGAGGTCGGCCTCCGTCGCGGCGGGGTCGAGCGCCGCCGCGATGATCCGGGCGATCTCGCGCATCTCCGGCTCGCGCAGGCCGCGCGTCGTGAGCGCCGGTGTGCCGATGCGAAGGCCCGACGTGATCGTCGGCGGACGCTCGTCGAACGGCACGCCGTTCTTGTTGACCGTGATGCCGGCGCGGTCGAGCCGCTCCTCGGCGTCCTTGCCGGTCATCGGCGTGCCCGAGAGGTCGACCAGCACCAGGTGGTTGTCGGTCCCGCCGCTCACCAGGTTCACCCCGCCCGCCAGCAGCCCCTCGGCCAGGGCGCGGCAGTTGTCGACCACCGCCCGCTGGCGCTCGCGGAACTCGGGCGTGAGCGCGTGCCCCAGCGCGACCGCCTTGCCGGCGATCACGTGCATCAGGGGGCCGCCCTGCAGCCCCGGGAAGACCGCCTTGTCGATCTTCGCCGCGAGCTCGGACGTGCACATCACCATGCCGCCGCGCGGCCCGCCGATCGTCTTGTGGATCGTGGTGGTGACGATGTCGGCGATGCCGACGGGGCTCGGGTGCACGCCGGCCGCGACCAGCCCGGCGATGTGGGCCATGTCGACCATCAGCAGCGCGCCGACCTCGTCGGCGATCTCGCGGAACGCCGGGAAGTCGATGACGCGCGGGTACGCCGACGCGCCGGCCACGATCAGCGCCGGGCGCAGCTCGCGCGCCATGTCGCGCACCTGGTCCATGTCGATGCGGCAGTCCGAGCGGCGCACGCCGTAGTGGTGGAAGGCGTACAGCCGCCCCGAGAAGTTGACCTTCAGGCCGTGCGAGAGGTGGCCGCCGTGCGAGAGCGACATGCCGAGCACGCGGTCGCCCGGCTGCAGCACGGCGTAGTAGGCGGCCTCGTTGGCGGTCGCGCCCGAGTGGGGCTGCACGTTGACGTGGTCGGCGCCGAACACCTCGAGCGCCCGGTCGATGGCGAGCTGCTCGACCTGGTCCACCACCTCGCAGCCGCCGTAGTAGCGGCGCCCGGGGAGGCCCTCGGCGTACTTGTTGGTGAGCACCGAGCCGACGGCCTGCAGGACCGCGTGGCTCGTGAAGTTCTCGCTGGCGATCATCTCGAGCGTCTCGCCCTGGCGCTCGGCCTCGGCGGCGAGCAGGCGGGCGATCTCGGGATCGGCGTCCGCGATGTCCTGCGACAGGTAGCTGTCGTCGTCGATGAAGCTCACTCGGCTCGCCCCCAGGCGGAAGTGGTGGATCGGCGCGGCCTCCGAGGGTACACCGTCACCGCGGGCGCACGAGCGGGACGCCCTCGGCCGCCAGCACCCGCTCCACGGCCGCGGGATCCGGCCCCGGCCGCAGCAGCGCGGCGGCGCCCCCGCCGGCCACGTGCCGCAGGTCGACCACGGCGGACGCCGTGCCCGGCAGGCGGCCGGCGTCGACCGCGACCGCGACGGCCGCGCGCAGGTCGGCCGGGACGTCGGCCAGGACGGCCGGGTCGGGCCCGCCGGGCATGTTGGCGCTCGTGGCGACCAGGGGGACGTCGAGCGCGGAGAGCGCCGCCACCCCCGCGGGGGCGCGCAGGCCCACGGCGCCCGGCTCGGCGCCGGCGGCCGCCGCGTAGCGGCCCGCCGGGTCGGGCACCAGGCAGGTGGCCGGCCCCGGCAACAGCGCCGCCGCGGCCCGCCGGGTGCGCCCGTCGAGCGCAGCGAGGGCCTCGTCGAGCAGCGCGCGCGTCGCCAGCAGCACCTGGCACGGCTGCTCGCGCGGGCGGCCCTTGAGGGCGTAGAGCGCCGCGACGCCCTCCGGCGAGTCGAGCGCCGCGGCGAGCCCGTAGACCGTGTCGGTCGGGACCAGCGCCACGCCGCCCGCGAGCAGCGCCTCCCGCAGCCCGGCGGTCACAGGGCCCGCCCGCCCACGACGCGCGCCACGCCCGCCAGGTCGTCGCGGGCGGCCACGTCGACCAGCCCGGCGCCGGCGAGGGCGGCGCGCGCGGCGCCGGCCTGGCCGTCGCCGACCTCCACGAGCAGCAGCCCCCCGGGCGCCAGGTGGCGCGGGGCGGCGCCGGCGATGGCGTCGATCTGCTCGAGGCCGGTGGGCCCGGCCACCAGGGCGCCCCGCGGCTCGAAGCCCAGCTCGGGCGGCGCCGCCGCCAGGTCGGCGTCGGACAGGTACGGCGGGTTGGCGACGATCACGTCGAAGCGGCGGCCGTCCAGCGCGGCGAAGCCGTCGGAGCGGAGCCACTCCACCTCCAGGCCCAGCGCCTCGCCGTTGGCCCGCGCGAGCGCGAGCGCCTCACCGGAGCGGTCGAGCGCGGTCACCCGCAGGCCGTCGCCCTCGTCGGCCAGCGCGAGCGCCACCGCCCCGCTGCCCGTGCCCCAGTCGAGCGCCGCCCCGCCCGCCGGAGCCGCCTCGAGCGCCCACTCGACGAGCAGCTCCGTCTCGGGCCGCGGCACGAGCACCGCCGGGCCGACCGCCAGGCGCAGCCGCCGGAACGCCCGGGCGCCGGTGATGTAGGCCATCGGCTCGCGCCGGCCCCGCCGGGCCAGCAGCTCGCGCGCCCGGCCCAGCTCGGCGGGGGTCAGCGGCCGCTCCGAGTCGGTGTAGAGCGCCAGCCGCTCCACCCCGAGCACGTGGGCGAGCAGCAGGTCGGCGTCGAGGCGGGGCGAGGGCGACCCGCGCTCGGCCAGGTAGGCCGTGCTGCGGCGCAGGATCTCGCCGATGGTGAGCGGGCCGCCCACGTGCCGCGCCGGCGCTCCGGTCGCGCCTACCGGCGCGCCCGGGCGGTCATGAACTCCGTCAGCGGGCCGGTCAGGAAGTCGACCACGCCGTCGGCCGCCTCGCGCAACCCGCCCGCGTCCGAGAGCGCGTCGCCGCCGCTCTGCACCAGCCGGATGTAGACCTTCGAGGGCTCGGAGTGCACCGGCTCGACGGCGCACTCGAGCGTGGCCTCGCCGGTGCGGCGCCAGATGCGCAGGCCCAGCGCGACGTCGTCGCCGCCGAGCAGCGCCAGGCGCTCCTCGTCGACGCCGAGCACCTCGTCGGTCAGCAGCCGGCGCGCCGCCTCGGGCTCCTCGACGTCCCAGACCGCCACCACCGTGACGTCCTCGACCCAGACCTCCTCGATGCCGTACCGCTCGAGCGCCTCGTCGACCAGCCCGATGAGGCGCTGGGCGCCCTCGCGGTAGCCCATCCCGGTGACCCCGCAGGAGGCGGTCTGAGACGGGCGCAGCACGAACTCGGCGCCCTCCGGCCCGGAGAACGTGGCGCCCGGGTCGGAGTGGAACTCGAGCCGCGAGAGCCCGTAGCGGTCGCTCACCGACGCGAAGAAGGCGGCGAGGTCCTCACGCGGCAGGTCGACCTCCTCGTGGCGGATCGTCAGCCCGAGGAACTCGATGCGCAGCAGGTCCGGGTCGGGGCTCACGCGCCGTCCCCCGTCTGCTCCTCGAGGCGCTGCCGGCGCTCCTCGGCGGCCAGGGCGTCGGTGATCGCCGCCAGGTTGCCCACGAGCACCTGCTCGCGCAGCGGCACGGTGACGCCCACGCGGTGATCGGTGACCCGGTTCTGCGGGAAGTTGTAGGTGCGCACCTTCTCCGAGCGGTCGCCCGAGCCGATGCTCGACTTGCGCGCCTTCGACATCTCGGCCTCCCGCTCGGCGCGCGCGCGCTCGTAGAGCCGTGCGCGCAGCACGCGCATCGCGCGCTCGAAGTTCTGCAGCTGGCTCTTCTCGTCCTGCATGGACACCACGATCCCGGTCGGCAGGTGGGTCAGGCGCACGGCGGAGTCGGTGGTGTTGACGCTCTGGCCGCCGGGCCCGCTCGAGCGGTAGACGTCGCGCTTGATGTCGTTGCGGTCGATGGTCACGTCCACGTCCTCCACCTCAGGGAGCACGGCGACGGTGGCGGTCGAGGTGTGGATCCGCCCCTGGCTCTCGGTGGCCGGCACGCGCTGCACGCGGTGGACGCCGGCCTCGTGCTTGAACACGGCGTAGGCGCCGCGCCCCTTCACGGCGAGCGTCGCCTCGCGCAGGCCCCCGGCGTCGGCGTCGGCCGTCGCCAGCAGCTCGGCCCGCAGGCCGCGCGACTCGGCGTAGCGCGAGTAGACGTCCAGCAGGTCGCGCGCGAACAGGGCGGCCTCCTCGCCGCCGGCCGCCGCGCGGATCTCCACGAGCGTGTCGCGGTCGTCGTCGGGGTCGGGCTCGACCATCGCCTCGCGGATGCGCGGGCCGAGGTCGTCGAGCTCAGCGCGCGCCTCGTCGAGCAGCCCGCGCACGTCGGGGTCGTCCTCCTCGGCGAGCAGGGCCTCGGCCTCGGCGTGCCGCTCCGCGGCGTCCTGCCAGCGCTCGGCCAGCTCGAAGGCCGCGGCGAGGTCGGACCAGCGCTTGTTGACGGTCGCGAACCGGGCGCGGTCGGACGGCAGCTCCGGGTCGGCGAGCGCCTCCGAGAGCTCCGCCCGCGTGCGCATGATCTGCTCGACGAGCGCTCGCGCGTCGGTGCTCACGGGAGGACGCCCCCGCGGCGGCCGCGGACCGGCGGGCTGCTAGGCGCCGCGCCGGCTCCGGGCCAGCTTGCGCTGGAAGCGCTCGACGCGGCCGCCCGAGTCCACCAGCTTCTGCTTGCCGGTGTAGAACGGGTGGCAGTTGCTGCAGATCTCGACCTTGATCTCCGGCTTCGTGGAGCGGGTCTCGAACTCGTTGCCGCACGTGCAGCGGACGTGGGCGGTGACGTACTCGGGGTGGATGTCGGTCTTCATGCGCGCCTCATCGGAGCAGGGGTGTCACCGACCCGTGTGGATCGATCGCTGTCATCGAGTCTAGACGACCGCGCAAGCGCGGCCGGGGCGCTCCGGAGGGCCCGAGGGGCGCCTCCGGAGCGCGGTCCCGACGAGCCGGCGTCAGCCCTTGCGGGCCTTCACCAGCTCCGTCAGCTGCGGGACGATCGCGTTGAGGTCGCCCACCACGCCGAGGTCGCTGAACTCGAAGATCGGCGCGTTGGGGTCCTTGTTGATCGACACGATCGTCTGCGAGGTCTGCATGCCGACCTTGTGCTGGATCGCGCCGGAGACGCCCGCGCCGATGTAGAGCTTCGGCGAGACGACCTTGCCCGTCTGGCCCACCTGGGTGGCGTACGGGTACCAGCCCGAGTCGACCACCGCGCGGGTCGACGCGACCGCGCCGCCGAGCGCCTTGGCGAGCTCCTCGAGCTGCTTGAAGCCCTCCGGGTCGCCGAGGCCGCGGCCGCCGGTCACCAGGATGTCCGCGTCCTCGATCGAGGGGCCGGACTGCTCCGCGTGGGCCTGCTCGACCATGACCGCCTGCGTCGAGAAGTCCTCGGTCCCCACGGCCACGTGCTCCACCGACGCCTCGCCGCCCGTCTCGGACGGGTCGAACGAGCCGGCGCGGAACATGGCCAGCCGCGGCGTGGAGGTCCAGCCGACGTCCGCGCGCACGGTGTCGCCGAGCGCCGAGCGCTTGCCGACCAGCTCGCCGTCGCGCGACTCGATGTCGCTGAGGTCCCAGTTGAGGCCGGCCTCGAGACGCGCTGACAGGGCGCCCGCGACGTCCGCGGCCAGCACCGACGCGGCGAAGAGCACGGTGTCGAAGCCCTTCTCCTGCACCAGGCGCGCGATCACGTCCACGCGCGGCTGGGGCAGCGGCGCCTCCAGCGCGGCGTCGTCGGCCACGTACAGGGTGGTGGCGCCGTACCGGCCGGCGTCGGCCGCCAGCCCGGCGACGCCCGAGCCGATCACCACGGCGGAGGTGTCGGGGTCGATCTGCGCGGCCTTGGAGAGCACGCCGAGCGAGCCCTTCTGGATCGCCGAGCCGTGGTGCTCCAGGAAGACGAGGGTGCTCAAACCAGCTTCCTTTCGACGAGGAAGTCGAGGATCTTCTGGGCGGCGTCGCCCTCGTCCTCGATCTTGACCGTGTCCCCGCGGGACGGCGGCTCGCTCAGGCCGAGCACCTTCGTGCGCGAGCCCGCCTCGCCGGCCTGGCCCGGGTCGACGCCCACGTCGGCCAGGCCCTTCGTCTCCTGCGGCTTCTTCTTGGCGCCCATGATCCCCTTGAGCGAGGGGTAGCGCGGCTCGTTGAGCGAGTCGGCGACCGCCAGGACGGCCGGCAGCGGCGTCCGGATGGTGTCGTAGCCGAACTCCGTCTGCCGCTTCGCGGTGGCCGTCCCGTCGGCGACCTCGAGCTCCGAGATCTGGGAGACGACCGGCATCCGCAGGCGGTCGGCCACCGCGGCCCACATGACCGCGCCGTCGCCGTCGGTCGCCTGCTGGCCGAAGAGCACGAGGTCGGGCGACTCGGCCTTCACGGCCTCGGCCAGGACGCGGCTCGTGGCCACGAGGTCCGACCCGGCGGCCGCGTCGTCCGTGACCAGCACGGCCCGGTCCGCGCCCATCGCGAGCCCCTTGCGCATCGACTCCAGCGCCTTGCTCTGCCCCACGGAGACGAGGACGACCTCGCCCCCGCCCGCCGCGTCGCGGAGGCGGATGGCCTCCTCGACCGCGTTGAGGTCGTAGGCGTTCAGCGACCGGTCACCTGAGCGGTCCATCCGCATGGTGCCCGGGTCGATCCGGCGCGAGGGTCCGGCGTCCGGAACCTCCTTCACGCAGACCGCGATCTTCATCAAGCCCCCCAGCAGATCGAGAGTGTGATCCGGCGTACCCTAACGGGTCGGAAAGCGCCGGACCGCGCGGCGGTGCGCCGGGGACGGACGACACCCGGGCGCCGCGGGGCGCTCAGGCGCCGGCGCGGGCCCCCGGCACGGAGCGCTCGATGAACTCGACCATCTCGCCGACCGGGGCGCCGGGCGTGTAGACGGCGCCCACGCCCATCTCGCGCAGCGGCTCGATGTCGTCGCGCGGGATGGTGCCGCCGACCATCACGACCACGTCGCCCGCGCCCTCGGAGCGCAGCAGGTCGAGCACCCGCGGCACCAGCGTCATGTGGGCGCCCGACAGGATCGACAGGCCGACGGCGTCGGCGTCCTCCTGCACCACGGTGGCGGCGATCTGCTCGGGCGTCTGGTGCAGGCCCGTGTAGATGACCTCCATGCCCGCGTCGCGGAGGCTGCGCGCGATGATCTTCGCCCCGCGGTCGTGGCCGTCGAGGCCGGGCTTGGCGATCACGACGCGGATGGGACGGTCCACCTCTCTGCGCTCCTCCGGGATCCTGCGGGGCGACGGAGTATCCCACACCCCCGCGGCCCGCCCGACGGCCAGGTCGTAGAGTCCGCGGCGTCGTCGACCGCCGGAGGATGGGATGCGCAGCTCGGTCAGGAACGCCACGGACCTCGCCACGGTGAAGGGCGAGCTCCTGGTCGTCTGCGTCCCGGCGGAGCCCTCGCCGCTCGCCGGCCCCGCCGCCGAGGCCGACGCCGCGCTCGACGGGGCGATCGCCCGCTCGGTGGCCGACGGCGAGGTGAAGGGCGAGCCGGGCAGCCTGACCGTCTTCCACGCCGGCCCCGCCCTTCGCGCGCCGCGCGTGGCGGTGGTGGGCGTGGGCGAGGGCTCGGCCGACGACTGGCGCGCGGCCGGGCGCGCGGTGGCGTCGGCCACCGAGCGCGCGCCGGCGAAGCGGGTCGCGCTGGTGCCGCCGCCCGGGTCGGGCCCCGCGGAGGCCGCGGCCTTCGTGGAGGGCCTGGGCACCGGCCTCTACCGCTTCCGCCGCTTCAAGTCGGGCGACGACGAGCCCGCGCCGCCGTCGCGGCTGATGGTCCACCACCCGGCGGTGCGCACCGCGGACGTGGAGCGGGCGGACCGGGTCGTGGCGGCCGTCAACGGCGCCCGAGACCTGGTCAACACGCCGGGCAACCACCTCACCCCCACCATGCTCGCCGCCCACGCCGAGCGCCTGGCGGCGCAGACGCCCGGGCTCGAGTGCACGGTGCTCGGCCGCAAGGAGCTGGAGAAGCTCGGCGCCGGCGCGCTGCTGGCGGTGGCCCAGGGCTCCGACGAGCCGCCGCGCATGATCGTGCTGCGCTACCGCCCGGAGACGGCCCGGCCGGGCGAGGTGCTCGGCCTGGTCGGCAAGGCGGTCACCTTCGACAGCGGCGGCATCTCCATCAAGCCCTCCAACGGGATGGAGGAGATGAAGATGGACATGGGGGGCGGCGCGGCCGTGATCGAGGGCACCGCCCTCATCGCCGCGCTCGGGCTGCCCGTGGAGGTGCTCGCCGTGGTGCCCTCCACCGAGAACCTGCCGAGCGGACGGGCGGTCAAGCCGGGCGACGTGGTGACGGCCATGAACGGCCGCACCGTCGAGGTGATCAACACCGACGCCGAGGGCCGCCTGATCCTGGCGGACGCCCTGACCTACGCCGCCCGCCAGGGCGCGACCCGCATGATCGACTTCGCCACCCTGACGGGCGCGATCGTCGTGGCGCTGGGCGAGGTCTACGCCGGCCTGTTCGGCTCGGACGAGGAGTGGACCGCCACGGTCCGGGCCGCCGGCGAGGCGTCGGGCGACCTGGCGTGGCCCATGCCGATGCACGAGCGGTACGCGCCGCTCATCGAGAGCACGGTGGCCGACCTCACCAACTCCTCGAACAAGCGCCAGGCCGGCCCGGTCTACGCCGCCCAGTTCCTGCGCGAGTTCACCGAGGGCCTGCCCTGGTGCCACCTCGACGTGGCCGGCACGGCGATGACCTCGGCCGGGGGGACCGGGTTCGGCGTGCGCCTGGCGCTGGCCGTGGCCGAGCGCCTGGCCGGCGCCCCAGCGCCGCCCGTACGGACGTGACCGCATGGGTCATCCTGATCGGCTTCGCCGTCGTCGTCGCCGGCGTGGTCGCGAAGGTGGCGCGCGACGTGGTCCTGCACCTGCGGGAGGACCGCGCGGCCCACGGCGGCCGCCAGACCGTCGCGGCCGCGCGCCGGGCGGCCCTGGTCATCGGGCTCGTGGTGCTGCTGGTGGTCGTCCTGATCGTCTGGCCGCTCGTGCTGGGTGACGGCTGACGTCCTGCTCCTCGTCGGCGTGGGCATCCTCGCCGGCGGGGTGAACGCCATCGCGGGCGGCGGGTCACTCCTGTCGTTCCCCGTCCTCATCGCGACCGGCATGTCGCCCCTGACGGCGAACGTGACCAACACGATCGCCCAGCTGCCGGGGTACGTCTCCATCGTCGGCGGCTACTGGGGCGACCTCGCCGGGCAGGGCCCCCGGCTGCGCGCGCTGCTGCCGGTCACGGCGGCCGGCGCGGGCGCCGGCGTCGCCGCGCTGGCCCTGGGCGGCGAGGACGCCTTCGAGGCCGTGGTGCCGTGGCTCGTGCTGCTGGCCTGCGCGCTGCTGGCGGTCCAGCCGCGGCTGCGCCGGCGGCTCGCCGAGTCCACCGAGCCGCGCACCGCGCCCTCCCCCGCCCTGCTGGCGGCCGTCTTCCTGGGCGCGGCCTACTCCACCTACTTCGGCGCGGCGGCGGGCGTGCTGATCCTGGCCGTGCTGGCGCTCGGCATCGTCGACCGGCTCGGGCGGCTCAACGCGCTCAACCGGGCGCTCATCCTGGCCGCCAACGCGATCGGCGCGCCCGCCCTGATGCTCGTCGCGCCGGTCGACTGGGCGGCGGTGGCGACGCTCGCGCCCGCCACCCTGGTGGGCGGCTACGCGGGCGCGCGCGTCGCCCGGCTGCTCCCAGACCACATCCTGCGCATCGCGGTCATCGCGATCGGCGTCGCCGTGGCGGTCTGGCTGCTGGTCCGCTGACCGCCTCGAGGAGCGCGGCGCGCACCGGCAGCAGCGCGCCGTCCGGGTCCGCGGTCGCGCCCCACCAGGGGTTGCCCTCGACGACCACCGGGCCGTCGGCCGTGGGCGCCACGTCCCAGCCGACGGTGCGCACGGGCGCGAACGCCTCCGCGGCCCGCAGCGCGAGGGCGAGCGCCTCGCGCGCCTGTGGGACCGGCGCGCCCGCGAGCTGCGCGCCCGTGTCGGGGTGCCGGGCGACGCGGACGAGCCCGAACCCGCCCGGCGCCGCGCCGATCGGGGTCGCCAGGCGCCCGTCCTCCTCGACCCGCGCCAGCAGGTTGCCGGTCGTCCCGGCCCAGCGGGCGCGGAACGAGTCGACCTCCGCGGCGCCGACGGCGATCCGCAGGGCGGTGTAGAGCACCCGGGCCCGCCCGTCGTCGCCGAGCAGCGTGACGACCCGCAGGCACTGCAGCGCGTCGCTGCCGCTCAGGCGGCGCAGCCCGGGCTCCGGCCGCAGCCGCGGCTGCACGAGGAAGCCCCCGGCCGGCTCGGCCGCGAGCTCGGCGGCGAGCCCGGCCCACGTCCGGCGCCGGCCGTCCCGGCCGGCCACCCCGCCGGCGTCGCGGCGCAGCACGCGCACGCCGGTCGCGAGCGCGCCCTCGACCGGCTTCACGACCAGCTCGTCCGGCGCCCCCCGCTCGAGGGCGGCGGCCCAGGCGTCGGCCGTCCCGGCGTCGCCCGGCACCCGCTCCAGCACGAGCGCCACCGGCGCCGCCGGCAGCCCGAGGCGCTCGCAGCGCGCGGCGAACCAGGCCTTGTCCTCCAACATGCGGACGGCGTCGGACGGGTTGAGCGCCTCCTGGAGCCGCAGGAACTCGCGGCGCCGCAGCGCCCATCGCTCGGCGTCCGCCCCGCCAACCGGGTCGAGCAGCCCCAGCAGGGCCATGTCGCCGAGCCGCCAGCCACGCGCGCGCAGGCGGGCCGCGCGCAGCGCCACCCGCGCCACGGAGGCGTCGTGCGCCCGCGCGGCGCCCCCGATCCACCGCGCGCTGCGCCCGAGCCCCGACGAGATCCGCCGGGGCGCCCGCGCCGCGCGGCGCAGCGTGCGCGGCGGCGCGAGCGCCGTCACCCCGAGGCTCATCGGGCCGCGACGGGCGCGCCTGCCTCCAGCCGCCGGGCCACCGCGTCGGCGACCTCCGAGGTGCGGGCGGCGGCCGGGTCGTCGCGTCGCGGCCGCTGATCGTAGGTCAGGTGTCGCCCCTCGGCGAGGACCGCCGCGATCGCGCCCTCGAGCCGGTCGGCCGCGTCGGCCTCGCCGAGGTGGCGCAGCATCAGGACGCCCGAGAGCATCGTGGCCATCGGGTTGGCCCGGTCGGTCCCCGCCAGGTGGGGGGCGCTCCCGTGCCCCGGCTCGAACAGGACCGCGTCGGTGCCGACGTTGACCCCGGGGATCATGCCGGCGCCGCCCACCAGGCCCGCGCAGAGGTCGCTCAGGATGTCGCCGTACTGCATCGGCATCACGAGCACCTGGAACTCCTGCGGCCGCTGGACGAGCTGCGTGCAGATGATGTCGACGGCGCGGTCGTCGAACGCGATGTCGGGGTTCGCCGCGGCCACCTCGCGGGCGACCTCCAGGAAGAGCCCGTCGGTCGCCTTCATGACCGGCGCCTTGTGCACCGCCGTGACGCGGGTGCGCCCGGAGCGTCGCGCGAAGTCGAAGGCGTACTCCACGATCCTGCGGCTCGCGGCCTCGGAGATCGCCTTGATCGTCAGGCCGGAGCCGTCGGCGATCGTCACCCCGAGCACGTCGCGCAGGGCGGCGACCAGCGCCTCCGCCTCCGGCGAGCCGGCGAACGCCTCGACGCCGGCGTAGAGGTCCTCGCTCACGTCGCGCACGACGACCACGTCCACGTCCTCGTAGCGCGAGCGCACGCCCGGGTACGAGCGGCAGGGACGGACGTTGCCGAACATGCCGCTCGCCCGGCGCAGGCCGATGTTCACACTGCGGAAGCCCTTGACCTTCGGCGCCGTGACCGGGCCCTTGAGGGCGACCCGGTTGGCGATCACCGACGCCGGGACGGCGTCGGGCAGCGGCGTGCCCAGGGCCTCCAGCGGGCCCTCGCCCACCGCCTGCACGTCCCAGTCGAACGCGACGCCGGTGGCCTCGAGCACCCGGCGGGTCGCGCCCACGACCTCGGGCCCGATGCCGTCGCCGGGGATCAGGGTGACCCGGTGCGGCGCGCTCATCGGGCCTCCCCCTGCGCGATCACGGTGGCCGGGTCCTCGTGGATCATCCGCTCGGCGGAGGCGGCATCGCGCTCCTCGAAGCGCGCCGCGTCCTCCAGCACGCCGACGATGTCGGCCGCCGGGACCACGACCGCGCCGGTCGCGTCCGCGTAGATCCAGTCGCCCGGCAGCACGCCGACGCCGCCCACCTCGACGGGCACGTCCGGCTCGACCGGCATCACGAGGTTGCCGCCCTGGCGGACGGTCTCGCCGCGGCAGTAGGTGGCGAAGGGGTAGCCGCCGAGCGCGGCGAAGTCGCGCAGCCGCCCGTCGGCGAGCACACCGGCCAGGCCGGTGTGGCGCAGCCGGGAGAGCTTGCGGCCGCCGCCCAGTGCGGAGACGGGGTGGCCCCCGCTCGACATCACGAGCACCGCGCCGATCCCGCCGCGCGCGATCGCGCGGTAGAAGAGCGAGGCGAAGTTGTTGCGCACGGGGTGCTGGACGTCGCGCCGGACCGGCATGAAGCGGATGGTCACCGCCGGGCCGAAGAGCACCCGCCCGGGGGTCGGGCTGACCAGGTCGAGGATGTGCGCCGGGTGGTCGTACCGCTGCGCCATCGCGTCGACCATGGCCGAGCAGGTGACGCGATCCAGCATCGGCAGGAGCGCCTCGCGGGTCGTCGTGCCGAGCGCCTGTTCCATCATTGGGACTCCTCCAGGAATCGCTGTGGGAGCGGTCGTGTGGTCGTGGACGGCGGGGCCGCGCCCCGGCGCGCCCGCCCCAGCGCACGGCGCAGGACGGACCCGGCGAGGGCAGCGGCCCAGAAGGGGTTGAGGGGCGAGGGGTCGAGCCGGCCGCGCGAGTCGAGCGCGACCGCGGCCACGGCGCGCAGCACGGCGCCGGGCCGCTCGCCGCCGGGCCGCCGGAGGGCCTCGACCAGCGCCTGGACCTCGAGGTCGAGGCGCATGTAGGGGCCGGTGCGCGCGAGGCCGTCGAACGGCACGCCGCCGATGCCGAGCGCGACCTCGACGGCCCGCCGCTGGAAGTGGAAGCCGGCGTGGACCGACGCGCTGCTCGTCGCCCCGAGGCGCAGGTTGACGTCGTGCGGGTGGAAGCGGCCCTCGCGCTCCATGAAGCTCACGCCGCTGGGGCCGACGTAGCCGACGTGGTCGAGGAGCGCCTTCGCCGACGCGACCAGCTCGGCCGGCGCGGCGTCCGCCCGCTTCAGGGCGGCCAGCCCGGCGCCCCGCGGCCACTCGCGCAGGACGCGCAGCGGGACGAACTCGAAGACCCCGGCTCCGCGGACGCTCTGGACCACCCAGCGCGGCCCGACGATCCGCTCCTGGACGATGGCGGCGTGGCCGTCGGCGACGAGCTCGGCCACGTACGCGTCACGCTCGGCCGCCGTCGCGACCGCGCGCGGCTTCGCCACGTCGGACCGCGAGGTGCGCGGCTTGACGATGGACGGCAGCGGCGGCCACGGGCCGTCCGGCCCCGCCGCGTCGACCTCCACCGTGCGGGGCGTCGGCAGGCCGAGCGCCGCGGCGGTCTCGGCGAGCCGGCGCTTGTCGCACAGCGTCGCGTACTGGTGGGCCGTGGGCCCGACGATCACGACGGGGCCGATCTCGGCCCCCCGCTCGGCGAGCAGGCGCACGATGTCCTCGTCGATCGGGACGACGGCGTCCACCCCCTCGGCCCGGCAGACGTCGGCCACCCACGCCAGGAAGCGCGTCGGCGCCGCGTCGGGCGACGGATAGCGGCGCGGGGCCGGGCAGGCCGGGGACCGGCCGTCGATCCGACCCTCCTCGTGGGCGCCGATCACGCGGAAGCCCGCGCGGCGCAGCTCGTGGACGGCGTTCGCACCGGCCGGGTAGCCGGTCCACAGCACGAGCACGGTGGCCCGGCTCATCGCTCCCCCCTCCCGGCCGGCGCGCCGGCCGCGATCGTCACGGCGGCGCGACGCAGGCGCCCGCCCTCGCTCCACAGGATCCGGGCGCGGCGCGCGCCCGGGCCGGTCACCCGCACGGCCACCGTCGCCGCCCGCCCGGCGGGCCGCACGACGCGCACGCGGCGGAAGCTCCACGCGACCCGCCCGCGCACGGCCACCCGCCGCCCCACCTCGACCACCACCCGGCGGCCCGCGATCGGCCGGGCCGACCGGATCAGCAGGACCACCCGCCCGCCGGCGGCCGCGCGGCGCGGGCCGCGCAGCGTCAGCCGCAGTCCCAGCGGCGCCTCGGCCGGGGCCGCCGCCCCCGCGGGCGCCACCGCCGGGGCGACCGGCCCGGGCGCCGTCGCGGGCGCCGGGGCGGGCGGCGCCTCGACGACCGGCGGCGCGCCGGGCAGTGGCGGCGGCTGCGGCGGCTGGGAGGAGGGCGGCGACCCGGGGGCGCTCGGCAGCGGCCCCTGGACCAGCCGCACCCGGTAGTGGCGCGCGCCGAGGTCGAGCAGGCCGGCCCCCGAGACGTACACGTCGCCGTCCGGCGACACGTTGACGCCGTGCGGCTCCGCCAGCTCCGCGTCGACCGCCGGCCCGCCGTCGCCGGACGTGGCCGCGACCGGGCCGCCCGCGCCGGCGATCGTCGTGATGCGACCGTCCGGGCCCACCAGCCGGACGCGGTTCGCCCCGCTCTCGGCGATCAGGAAGCCGCCGCCGGGGGCGGCCTCGACGTCGCGCGGGGTCGCGAGCGGCGTCTGCGTCGCGGGGCCGCCGTCGGGGGCGATCGCGTTCGCGCCGGTGCCCGCCACGGTGCTGATGACGCCGTCGGCCCCCACCCGCCGCACCCGGTGGTTGAGCGAGTCGGCGATCAGGAACGCTCCGCCGGGCAGCGCGGCGACGCCGCGCGGCGCGTGGAGCTGCGCGGCCGTGGCCGGCCCGCCGTCGCCCGAGAAGCCGTCGCCGCCGCGACCCGCGACGGTCGCGATGAGGTCGTCGCCGGTGCCGATCCGGGCGTCGGCGCCGGCGGTCACCCGGTGCACCTGCCCGCAGTTCTCGTCGAGCACGAGGTAGCCGCGCCCGCCGGGCTCGACCGCCAGGCCGCGCGGCCAGGTCAGGCGGGCGTCGAGCGCGCGCCCGCTCTGGCGGCCGCAGCCCTCGGCGCCCGATCCCGCGACCGTCCAGATGACGCCGTCCGCGCCGACGCGCCGCACCCGGTGGTTGAACTCGTCGGCGACCAGGAAGCCGCCGTCGCCCGTCAGCACCACGTCGGTCGGGCCGCTCATCCGCGCTTCGATCGCCGGGCCGCCGTCGCCGCCGAAGCCCTCCACGCCGGTGCCCGCGACGGTGGTGATCGTGCCGTCCGGCCACACCCGGCGCACCCGCCCGTCGCCGTACGTCGCCCCGCCGCCGAACTCCACGACGAGGAAGCCACCGTCGGGCAGCGGCGCGACCCGGCGCGGCTTGCGCAGCTCGGCGTCGGTCGCTGCGAGGCCGTCGCCCCCGCTCCCGCCGCCGGCGACGGTCGTGATCGTGCCGGGGCCGCCGGCCGCGGCCGCCCCCGCGGGGAGGGCCGCGAGCGCGGCGAGCGCCGCGACGAGCACCATGACGGCGCCCTGAACGAATGCTCGCTTCTGGCGGATCGGCATGCCCGCGATCGTGCGCCAGTCCGCCGGTCCGCTCTATACCCGTGGGTCCAGGCTCGGCTGTACGGGCGACGGGGCACGGCCCCATCGGGGACTATCGGCCGAGGGGCAACCTCGCCAGCATGCGGTCGACCGCCTCGCCCGGGTCGGCGCGCCGCGCGAGCACGTCGTCGACCACGCGCCCGAGCTCGGGCGCCGGCACGGCCGCGTCGAGGCGCCTGGCGAGCCGTCCGAGCGCCAGCGCCCGCAGCTGGCGGGCGAGGCCCTCGCGCCGCCGGGCCTCGAGCCGGCCCTCCTCGGCGAGGAAGGCGCGGTGGCGCTCGACCTGCTCCCAGAGCTCGGCCACGCCGCCGTCCTCGAGGGCCCGCACGCGCACGATCGGCGGCTTCCAGGGGCCGGACGGCACCAGCCCGAGCGCCGCGCGCAGCTCGCCCACCAGCGCGTCGGCCCCCTCGCGGTCGGCCTTCGTGACCGCGAGCACGTCGGGGATCTCCATGACGCCCGCCTTGATGGCCTGCACGCCGTCACCGCTGCCGGGCATGAGCGTCAGCACGACGGTGTCGGTGAGCGACTGGATCTCCACCTCGTTCTGGCCCGCACCCACGGCCTCGACCAGCACCACGTCGAAGCCGGCGGCGTCGAGCACGAGCACGGCGTCCGCGGTGGCCTCGGCCAGGCCGCCCTGGTGCCCGCGGCTGGCCATCGAGCGGATGAAGACGCCGGGGTCGAGGAAGTGGTCGCTCAGGCGGATGCGGTCGCCGAGCACGGCGCCGCGCGTGAACGGGCTCGTGGGGTCGACGCTCACCACGGCCACCCGCGTGCCCGCCCGGCGCAGGTGGCGCACCAGCGCGCCGATCAGCGTGCTCTTGCCGACGCCCGGAGGGCCGGTGAGGCCCACGCGCCAGGCGCCGCCGGTGCGCGGGTGGAGCGCGGCGGTGAGGGCCCGCCCCTCGGGGCCGAGCCGCTCGACCAGCGAGATGGCGCGGCCGATCGCGCGGCGCTCGCCGGCGCGGACGCCGGCGACCAGCTCCTCGTGGGTCACACGAGCTCCGCGAGCGCGCCGGCGGCGGCGGCGAGGAAGCGCGCGTTCTCCTCCGGGCGGCCGATCGTGACGCGCAGGCAGGACGGCGCGCCGAACGCCCGGGCGGGCCGCACGATCACGCCGCGCGCGAGGAGGGCGGCGCTCATCGCCTGGGCGCGCTCCGGCGCGCCGAGGTCCACGAGCAGGAAGTTGGCGCTGCTCGGCAGCGGCTCGAGCCCCAGCGCGCGCAGCCCCGACGCCGTCATCGCGCGCTCGCCGGCGATGAGCGAGATGCGGCCGGGCAGGTGCTCGTCGGCGTCCTCGAGGCTCGCGACCGCGGCGGCCTGGGCGGTGGAGCTGACGTCGAAGACGTTGCGCACGACGCCGAGCGCCCGCACCAGCGCCGCGGGGCCCATCAGGTAGCCCACGCGCAGGCCCGCCAGGCCGTAGGCCTTCGAGAAGGTGCGCAGCGCCGCCACCGTGCGCCCCTCCGCGACCAGCGCGGCGCCGTCGTGGCCGCCGGCGGGCAGGTACTCGAAGTAGGCCTCGTCGATCACGGGGAGCACGTGGCCCGGCAGCGCGTCGAGGAACCGCCGCAGCTCGTCGGCCGCCACCGCCCCGCCGGTGGGGTTGTTGGGGCTCACCACCACGACCATCTTCGTCCGCGGGCCCACGCGCGCGGCGAGGGCGCCGAGGTCGTAGGAGCCGTCGGCGCGCAGGGGCGCCAGCCGCGTCTCGGCCCCCTGGATCTGGGCGCCGAGGCGCCAGGAGAGGAACGACGGCCAGCCCATCACGACCTCGTCGCCCGGGTCGAGCAGCGCGAGGCTCATCAGCTTGATGAGCCCGTCGACGCCCGCCCCGGGGAGCACGCGAGAGGCGTCGAGGCCCGTGCGGGCGGCGATCGCGTCGCGCAGGGCCCACGCCCCGGCGTCGGGGTAGACCCGGGCGCCGGGCGCCGAGTCGCGGATGGCGGCGAGGGCGCGGGGCATGGGAGGGAACGGCCCCTCGTTCGAGGCGAGCTTCACCACCGACGCGATCCCGGTCTCCCGCTGGACCTCCTCCACGGGGCGGCCCGGCTCGTAGACGTCGACGCCGGCGAGGGCCGGGCGGACGAGGCCGGGCGGCAGGGCGGGCCCGGGCGCGGGCTGCTGGTCGGCGGTCACGGGCGGCGATGCTAATGCACCCGCCGGGGGGAGGCGGGCGGTGGGGCGGGCGGCCCGCCGCGCGCCTAGACTGCGCGGCGTGGGCGACGGACGCGACCTCGGCCTCTTCCCCCTCGACCTAGTGCTGCTGCCGGGCGAGACGGTCCCGCTGCACCTGTTCGAGCCGCGCTACCGCCAGCTCTACGCCGACTGCGTCCTCGACGACCGGCCGTTCGTGCTGGTGCGGTCCGGGCCCACCGGCACCGAGGACGTGGGCTGCGCCGCGCGCTTCGAGACGCTCGTGCAGCGCTTCGACGACGGCCGCCTGGACGTGATCGTGCGCGGCGTCGAGCCGGTGCGGATCGTGGAGGAGACCGAAGGCCGGCTCTACTTCTCCGCCCTCGTCGAGGCGCTCGTGGACGAGCCCGGCGAGCCGCCGGCCGAGCTGGTGGCCGAGGTGGTCAGCCGCATGCGCGACCTGGCCGGCCTGGCGGACGCCGCCGTGCCCGAGACCCCCGAGGGCGTGCCCCTCTCCTACGGGGTCGCCGGCGCCTTCGAGCTGCCCGCGGGCGCCAAGCAGTCGCTGCTCGAGACCCGCGACGAGACGAGCCGCCTGCGCCGGCTCGTGGAGCTGTTCGACGCGATCGCCGGGCAGCTCGAGCACGCCGCAGAGGCCGCGCGACGGGCCGGCACCAACGGCAGGGTGACGACGCCGTGAGCGCGCCGGCCGCGGCCCCGCCGGACGTGGCGGCCGGGTACGCGCGCATCCGCGGCGACCTGCCGACGGCGGTCCGCGGGCGTGCGCGGCTCGTGTGGGTGGAGGGCCCGGACGCCGAGGGGTTCCTGCAGGGCCTGCTGTCGGCCGACGTCGCGCGCCTCGCGCCGGGCGAGGGGGCGCGCGCCCTGATGCTCGACGCGAAGGGCCGCATCGGCGCCGACATGGCCGTGCACCGCGACGCCGGCGACGCCTTCACCCTCGTCGTCGCCCCGGCGCTCGCCGACGGGCTGGCCGAGGCGCTCGAGCGCTACCACTTCTCGGAGGACCTCGAGCTGCTCGGCCCCGAGGAGGCCGACACCCTCACGCTGGCGGGCCTCCCGGCGCCGCCGGGCGGGGTCGCGACGCTGATCGTGCCCGGCCTGGTGCCCGGCACCGCCGAGGCCGTGGTCGACGACCCGGCGGCCGCGCTCGCGGCACTCGCGCGCGCCGGGGCCGAGGAGGCGCCCGGGGCGGCGCTCGAGATGGCCCGCATCGCGGCCGGCGCGCCGCGCGTGGGCGTCGACACGGGGCCGGCCACGCTCGTCCAGGAGGCGGCGCTCGAGGACGTCGCCGTCTCCTTCGACAAGGGCTGCTACCTCGGCCAGGAGACCGTCGCGCGGCTCCAGTACCGGGGGCGCGCCAACCGGCGCCTGCGCGGGCTGCTGCTGCCCGACCCGCCGCCCGCCGCCGGCGCCGCCGTGACGCTGCCGGGCGGGCGCGAGGCGGGCGTCCTCACGAGCGTCGCCGCGACGCCCGACCTGGGACCGGTCGGGCTGGCGGTCCTGCGCCGGGAGGCCGCGCCCGGCGACGAGGTGGCGGTCGCCGGCTCGGACCGCCCGGCGCGGGTGGTCGACCTGCCCTTCGGGCGGCCGTGAGCGACGGCGGGGCGGGCGCGCTGGAGGGGCTGCTCGGCCCCGTGGGCGCGGCCGCGCTCGGCCAGGCCACCCGCGCGCTCGCCCGGGCCACCGACGCCGGCTCCGCGTCGCTGCGCGTCGCCGGGTGGACCGCCGAGGACTGGGCCTTCCGCTTCGAGCTGCCGGGCGCCGGGCGCCACGTGGTGGTTCACGTGCCGCACGACGGCGGCCCCGTGACCCTCCGCGAGGCCGGCTCCGGCCCCGGCCCCCTGGCCCCCGAGGACCTGCGCCGCCCCTGACCCGCCGGCGGCCGGCGCGGAGCCCCGGGCGGCGAGGCCCGGGCTCCGGCGCGGCGCCCTGGCTGGGCGGGGCCGGGTCAGCCCGCGCGGGGCGCGCGCGGGCGCCGTCCCCCATGCCGCCCCGGGCCCCCGCGGTGGCTCCGTCCGCGGCCCGTGGCACACTACGAACATGCGTTCGACGCCCACGCAGAGCCAGCTCCTCCTCTTCCCCGGCGCCCCGGCGCCCGGGGACGCCCAGACCGCCGGCGGCCAGGTCGCCGCCGGCCGCCCCCCGCGCCGGCGCCGGCTCAGCCCGGCGGCCCGCAAGGCGGCGGCGCTCGACCGCCTCGCCGAGGCCGCCGAGCGCGAGCTCGCCGAGGCCTGGCGGGCCGGCGACGCCATGGGCGCCCGCGCCGCCCACGAGCGGGCCCGCGGCGCCCGCCGCGCCGCGGAGCTCCTCCGCGCCGGCCCCAGCGGGGTCGCCGAGGTCCTCGGCGGCCACCACGAGGCCGCGTAGGCCCCGGAGCCGCTGCGGCGGCCACGGGGCCGCCCCGGGGCCGCCCCGGGGCCGCTTCGGGGCCGCCACGCACTCGGCCGCGCGGCGGTCTGGAGCCGCGAGCCGGTCGGATTCTCGGCGCCGTGGCGGCCGATCGAGCCGCCGGGGCCCCGCCCGGGCGGAGGGCGCCGCGGACGACCGCGGCGACGCGGCGGCCGGGCACCACGACGCGAGATGGCCGATTGGACCTCGGCGCGAGGTCCAATCGGACCATCGGGGGTCACGGCCCGGCAGGGCGGCCGACCCGGCGCCGAGCGGCCCGTGGGAGCGGATCGAGACGCGGCCGCGCCCGGCACGCCGGCGACGTGGGGCGCGGGCCCACCGCCGGCCGCGGCGCGCCCGGGTCAGGCGAAGATGATCTCGTCCTCCAGCTCGCCCTCGCGCAGGCGGCCCTCGATCTTCTCGAACGCCAGCTCGTGCAGCACCGGCAGCAGCTGGTCGATCGGCGCATCGAGCACCGACGCGTCGCGGAACTGCACCGAGACCCGGCCCACGAAGCACGTCTTGACCCCGACGACCTCGCCGTCGCTCAGCACGCGCACCTCGAAGCCCCAGAGCATCGTGGGGCCCTCCGAGAGCGAGGTCCGCAGCGGCTGCGGATCGAGCTCGAACTGCCTTCCCTCAACCTCGACTCGACGCTGAGTCATATGTCGATCACCTCTCCGCTTCGCGTCACGGCGGCCGCCGCCCCGCCTCTGCGCGGATCGCCGGCGCCCTCCGGCCCGCCGGGCCCCCGCGCGGCGACGCTGACACCGCCGAAGAACAGGTTCATCTCGCCCCAGCGACGCAGCTCGTGGCCGTCGGCCGCGAGCGCGTCGGCCGCCGCCCCCGGGACGCCGCCCTCGACGTCGACCCCGCGCCCCTCGGGATGCACGCGCGGGCGACGCACCGCGTCGGCCGCGCCCATCCC
The DNA here is from genome assembly GCF_018141525.1 of Miltoncostaea marina. Classification (GTDB taxonomy): domain Bacteria; phylum Actinomycetota; class Thermoleophilia; order Miltoncostaeales; family Miltoncostaeaceae; genus Miltoncostaea; species Miltoncostaea marina. Next base: position 990,422 of record NZ_CP064655.1, on the reverse strand, counting down.
GCCGTCCACGATAGCGACCAGCGTCTGCAGGATGGCCGACCGCAGGCGGTTGCTGCCCGCCGAGCCGATCACCAGCACCGGCTCGCCGTCGCGCAGCAGCAGGCTGGGCGCCATCATCGAGGTCATCCGCCGCCCGGGCGCGATGCGGCCGAAGCCGCCGGGGTTGAGATCCTCCTCCCCCAGCATGTTGTTGAGCAGCACGCCGGTGCCCGGCACGACCACCCCCGAGCCCGAGCCGTTCGAGCTCGACAGGCCGGCCATGCCGCCGTCGGCGTCGACCGCGCTCACGTGCGTCGTCGACCCCGCCGGCTTGCGCCCCTCCGGCGGCCCGGGCGAGGCGCCGCCGCGGCCGGCCGCGGCGCGACGGGCCCACAGGCGCTCCATGAAGTCCTCCTCCCAGAGGTCGTCCGGGAAGGCCTCGTCGCGCAGCGCGTTGGCGGCGGCGCCGGCGCGCGCGACGGCCCGGTAGTGGCCGACCTCGTCGGCGGGGGGCGGGCCCGCCTCCATCTCGTGCAGCGCGGCCGCGATCAGGGCGCCCCCGGACGACGGCGGCGGGTTGGTGAGGAGCTCGGCGCCGCGGTAGGCGACGCGCAGCGGCATGCGCTCGACGACCTCGTAGCGCAGCAGGTCCTCGCGGGTGACGAGGCCGCCGGCCGCCGCCATGTGGTCGGCCAGCGCCGCGGCGAGCACCCCGTCGCGGAAGGTCGCCGGCCCCGCGGCGCCGATGTGACGCAGGGTGCCGGCCAGGTCGGGGAAGCGCACCCGGTCGCCCGCCCCCAGCAGCCGCCCGCCCGGGGCGTAGACCGCCGCCGCCTCCGGCGTGGCGGTCAGCATCTCGCCGAGGATCGCGTGGAGGTAGGCCGCCTCGCGGGTCAGCACGACGCCCTCCCCCGCGATGCGGACCGCCGGCGCCACGATCTCGGCGAGCGGGAGACGTCCCAGGCGCGCCACCGCCTCGCCGACGCCGGCGACGAGCCCCGGCACCCCCACGGAGGCCGGGCCGATGTGGAACTCCTGGTCGGCCCCGCCGAAGGGGACGGTGAAGGAGCGCAGGTCGCCCGGGTCGAGCCGCCGGCCGGCGGGGCCGAGCCCCGGCACGGCGACGAAGAAGTCGAGCAGCGTGGTGCGCCCGCCGGGGTCGCGCGCGATGAGGAAGCCGCCGGCCCCCGGCCCGGTGAGCGGGCTCTCGGCGACCGCGCCCGCCAGGGCCGCCGCGCAGACGGCGTCGACCGCCCCTCCGCCGCGCGCGAGGATCTCGGCGCCCGCCCGGGCGGTCAGTCGGTGCCCGGCCGCGACCACCCCCACGGGCGCGTCACGCCGGCCGCTCGTTACGCCGCGCCCTCCGGCTCGCCGCCCGGGTCGGGGCGGCGCATCGTCGTGGTGGCGTCCCCCTCGGGCCCCGGGTGCTCGACGTCGAACACGCGCGGGCCGCCGCCCGAGGCCGGGTACGGCAGGTCGAAGCGCGAGACGCGCTCCACGCGCACCGGGCGCGGGCCCTCGCGACGGGGCGGCTCGGGCTCGGATGCCGCCGGCCGCGCGGGCTCGGGCTCCTCGGGCGGCGCCGGCGGCGGCCCCGCCCGGACGCCGGAGAAGTTGGCGGCCACCACGGTCACCCAGACCTGGCCGGAGAGCTCCGGGTCGATGGTCGCGCCGAAGATGATGTTCGCGTCGGGGTCGGCGGCGTCGGCGACCACGCGGGCCGCCTCGCTCACCTCGACCAGCGACAGGTCGGGGCCGCCGGTGAGGCCGAGCAGGATGCCCTTCGCGCCGTCGATCGGGGTCTCGAGCAGCGGCGAGGCGATCGCCTGCAGGGCGGCCTCGCTCGCCCGGTTGCCGCCGCCCGCGTAGCCGATGCCGAGCAGCGCCGTGCCGGCGCCGCGGATGATCGTGCGCACGTCGGCGAAGTCGAGGTTGATGAGGCCGGGGAGCGTGATCATGTCGCAGATCCCCTGCACGCCCTGGCGCAGCAGGTCGTCGGCCACCTTGAAGGCCTCGACCATGCTCGTGCCGCGCTCGAGCACCGACATGAGGCGGTCGTTCGGGATGACGATCACCGTGTCGGCGGACTCCTGGAGGCGCGCGAGCCCCTCCTCGGCGGCGCGCCCGCGCCGGCCGCCCTCGAAGCCGAACGGGCGGGTGACCACGGCGACGGTCAGCGCGCCCATCTCGCGGGCGACCTTCGCCACGTGCGGGGCGCCGCCCGAGCCGGTGCCGCCGCCCTCGCCGGCGGCGATGAACACGAGGTCGCTGCCGCGCAGCGCGCGGCGGATGTGGTCCTCGCTCTCGCGCACCGCCTGCTCGCCGAGGTGGATGTCGCCGCCCGTGCCCAGGCCGCGGGTCAGCTCGAGGCCGACCGGGATGCGGACGTCCGCCTCGCTCTCCTCGAGCGCCTGGCGGTCGGTGTTGATGGTGATGAACTCCACCCCGCGCAGGCCGGCCTCGATCATCCGGTTGACGGCGTTGCCGCCGGCGCCGCCCACGCCCACGACGCGGATGACCGCGACGTAGTTGCCGTCGGCGCCGTAGTGGAGGGCCTCCGCCTCGGCCGGCCCGGCGGCGGGCGCGTCGGGCGCGGGCTCCGTGCGCCGGAACAGCTCCGACAGCGGGCCCTCGCGCATGCTGGGCCGCCCGCCCCGCGTGCTCACGCCGCGGCCTCCCTCGCGCCCCCCGGCAGCGCCACCCCGGCCGGGCCGGCGGCCACCTCGCGCGCGAGCGCCCGGTACCAGCGGGCCGCCTGGCTCGACGGGTCGTAGCGGATGACGCTCTGGCCCTGCACGGGCGCCTCGGCGAAGCGGATCGTCTTGCCCACCCGCGTCCGGTAGACGCGGTCGCCGAAGTTCTCCTCGAGGAGGGCCACCGCCTCGCGGCCGTGGATCGTCCGTCCGTCGTACATCGTCGGGAGGATACCCACGATGTCGACGTCGGGGTTGAGGTTCTCCCGCACCTGCCGCAGCGTCTCGCGCAGCTGGGCCAGCCCGCGCAGCGAGAGGTACTCGCACTGCACCGGCACGATGACGCCGTCGGCGGCCACCATCGCGTTGATCGTGAGCAGGCCGAGCGACGGCGGGGTGTCGAGCAGGATGTAGTCGTAGAGCTCGCGCACGGGGCGCAGGGCGCGCTCGAGGGCCCGCTCGCGGCCGATCATCGCCGACAGCGCCAGCTCGGCGCCGGCCAGCTCGATGCCGGCGGGGGCCACGTCGATCTCGCGCACCTGCAGGATCTCGGTGATCGAGGCCGCGCCGGTCAGCACGTGGTACATGCCGCGGCCGAGGTCCTCGACGTCGATCCCCTGGCTCATCGACAGGTTGCTCTGCGGGTCGAGATCGACGGCGAGCACGCGGGCGCCCAGGTCCTTCAGGGCGACCCCGAGGTTGAGCGTCGTCGTTGTCTTCGCGACCCCGCCCTTCTGGTTGGCCAGGGCGAGGACTCGGGCGGGACGGGGCATCGAGCGGCACCTTCGTGGCGTCGGTTGACCCCCGCTCGTTTCTCCGCCCGGGCGCGTTCTCCTTGCGGGTCGCGCGGCGGCCGTCGCGCGGCGCCCGCTCAGTCGGGCGGCAGCTCCAGCCGGCGCTGCCCCGCCCAGGCCGCCGCCTGCGAGCGGCGCTGGAAGCCGAGCTTGCGCAGCAGCTGGCTGACGTGGTTGCGCACCGTCTTCTCCGAGAGGTGCAGCACCTCGCCGATGGCGCGGTTGGTGTAGCCCTCGGCGATGAGGGCCAGCATGCGGCGCTCCCGGTCGGTGAGGCCCGCGAGCTCGGCCTCCGCCTGCTTGGCGGACAGCTCGCGGAACTGGGACAGCAGGGCGCCCGCGGCCCGCGGGTCGAGCGTCGACTCGCCGGCGGCCGCCTCACGGATCGCCTGGGTGAGCCGCTCGGCGTCTGCCTGCTTGAGCAGGTAGCCGCTCGCGCCCGCCATCACGGCGCCCACGATCGCCTCCTCGTCCGAGTACGAGGTGAGCATCACGACACGGGCCTCGGGGTGGTCCGCCTTGATGCGGCGGCAGGCCTCGACCCCGCTGCCGTCGGGCAGCCGGACGTCCATCAGCACCACGTCGGGGCGGGTCTGCTCGTTGAGCTGCACGGCCTCGGCGGCGGTCTGCGCCTCGCCGACCACCCGGAAGCCGGCGGTGTGGCTCAGCAGCGAGCGCAGCCCGATCCGGACCACGGCGTGGTCGTCGACGATGAGGACGCGGATCGGATCCGCGGGGACGGTGCTCATGGAAGGCTCACCTCGCGCTGGGAGTCGGTCACTGGCGACGCGTCGCCGTCGGGCTCGTCGCTGTCGAGCGGCACGGCGAGCGTGACGCGCGTCCCGCGGCCCGGCGCGGGGTCGATGGTCAGGCGGCCGCCGAGGCGGCGGGCCCGCTCGCGCATGTTGCGGACGCCCTGGTGGCGGCCGGGCACGGGCTCGGCCGCCAGCTCGCCGGGCCCGCGCCCGTCGTCGGTGACGACCAGGTCGAGCTCGTCGGCGGCGAAGACCAGGTGCACGGTCACCTTGCAGGGGCCCGCGTGGCGGGCGGTGTTCGTGAGGGCCTCGCGCAGGATCTGCGAGAGGTGCTTGCCGGCCTCCTCGGGCAGCGGGCCGGCGGCGGCCACGCCCTCGACGTCGAACCGCACGTCGCGCCCGGTCTCGGCGGCGAAGCGGCGGGTGAGGTCGCCCAGGCTGGCCGCGATGCCCTCGGGGGTGGCGGGCGGCTCGTCGAGCGCCCGGATGTAGTCGCGGATGCCGTCCGTGGCGGCGTTGAGGTCGCTCACCACCTCGCGCACCTCGGCGCGCACCGACGCGTCGCCGGTGCGGATGGCGATCGACTCGAGGTGCAGGCCCGCCGCGTAGATCGACTGGATCGTGCCGTCGTGCAGGTCGCGCCGGAAGCGGGCGCGCTCCTCCGCGATGGCCCGCGCCCGGTCGAGCGCCTCGAGCTGCTGCTTGGCCTCGACCTCGAAGATCTCGAGCAGCTTGACCGCGAGCACGCACAGCGCGAGCCCGGCGGTGCCGCGCATCACCTCGAGCGGCAGGCCGGTGAGGTCGAACCAGCCCTGCGCGTGGCCGATGCCGCCGGGGGCGATCGGGCCGTCGGGCACGATCAGCCCCGAGACGACCGCGTACAGCGCCAGCACCGCCGCGGCCGCCCCCGCGTACGGCTTGATGCCCGGCATCCCGGCGTCGCCGAGCTCGGCGCGCTGGCGCCAGAGCCCCACGGCAGCCATCAGCCCGCCGGGGAAGAGCAGCGTGTAGCGGGCGAGCGCGACCACCGCCTGCTCCCACTCGGCGACGCCCCAGTCGGCGGGGCCCGCCGCGAGCGCGGTGCCGAGGAGGATGCCGCCGGCCACCGTCGCCGACAGGGCGGTGAGCAGGCGGCGGGTCATGCGCGGCGGCGTCAGCAGGCGGATGCCGAACTGCACCAGGAAGCAGAAGGCCAGCACCTGGACCGCCGCGCGCAGCACGAGCAGGCCCTCGATGAGGCCCTCGTCCATGTAGCTCTCCTGGATCGGCACGAAGACGTGCCCCCAGACCGCCAGCGCCTCGACGAAGGCGAACGCGGCCAGCCAGATGAGCGAGGACGAGAGGGTCAGCCGCGTGGCGCGCCGTCGCTGCAGCCACACGGCGAAGCCGAGCGTGAAGAAGACGAGGCCCTGCGCGAACAGGATGATCGTCTCGTTCTGGGTGAAGAACTCGCGCACGCGGCGCACCCGCTCTCATGCGCCCGGGACACGGGCGCGGCGGGCGGCGCACGACGCACCCCCGCCGCGGCGTCCGTCCCGGGATACGGACCTCGGACGTACCGAGTGTAGCGCCCGGGCCGCCGGCCGCCCCCCCGGCTGCTAGCCGCCCTCCCGGTGCAGGGCCTCCAGCCGGGCGCGCATGCTGGCGAGCACGTCGTCGCCGGCGGCCTCCACGATCTTCGGCTCGTCGAGCAGCGCGCGCCGCTCGACGACCGAGATGCGGTTCGTCACGTACGGGTCCTCCATCACCTGCCGCAGATCCCGTCCGGCGCTGAGCTGTCCCGCGACGTAGTCGACCAGGCGCTTGTGCTTGGCCGACTCCGTCTGCAGCAGGTGCGCGACCTCGTCCTCGATGCCCATCAGAAGGTCTCGATCCGGAGACTGCTGGCCCCCGCCATGCGGCGCAGGCGGGCGACGCGCTCCTCCATCGGCGGGTGGGTCGAGAACATGCGGGCGATGCCGCCGCCCCCGCCCCCGCGCGCGTGTGACGCCAGCGGGTTGACGATGTAGAGCGGCTCGGCGGCCTGGTTGACCCGCATGGGGATCGCCGCCGCGCCGCGGTGGAGGGTCTCGAGGGCGTCGGCCAGCGCGTTGGGGTCGCCGATCAGCTCGGCGCCGGTCGCGTCGGCCACGTACTCGCGCTGGCGCGAGACGGCCATCTGGATGATCAGCGCCGCGATGGGCGCCAGGATGATCGTGGCGAGCGTTCCGACGATGCCCAGCGGGTTCTCGTCGTCGCCGCCGAAGAAGAGGGAGAACTGCAGGAAGTTCGCGATCGCGGAGATCGCGCCCGCCACCATCGCGGCGATGCTCGCGATGAGGATGTCGCGGTTCTTGATGTGCGCCATCTCGTGGGCGAGCACGCCCTCGAGCTCGCGGGCGCTCAGCGCCCGCTGGATGCCGGCGGTCACCGCGACCGCGGCGTGCTTGGGGTTGCGCCCGGTGGCGAAGGCGTTCGGCTGCTCGGCGGGGGTCACGTAGACACCCGGCTTCGGCACGCCGGCCCGCTCGGCCAGCTGCTCGACCATGCGGTGCAGCTCGGGCTCCTCCGCCTGGCTGACCTCGACGGCGCGGCTCATCTTGAGCGCCATCGGCCCGCTGAACCAGTACATCGCGAAGTTGAAGACGATCGCGATCGCGGCGAACACCACGAGGCCGCCCGCGCCGCCGATCAGGTACCCGATCGCGAGCAACAGCCCGGTGAGGGCCGCGACGAGCAGGAACGTCTTGACGTTGTTGCCCGCCTTGTACGAGGCGAGGTTCATTCATCCCTCCTTGGGACTCTCCGGCCGCCTCTCCGTCGTCGGCCGGTGATCCGAGTATAGGAGGGCGGTCCACGCGCTCACCACGCCCCCGATTGGCGCACGGTTAAGGGGTTCGCGCGCGCCCGCGCGGGGAGCCGGGTCGCCGCGTGCGGTCCGCACGCGGGGCGGCAGGCGGCCGCGCCGGCCCCGGCCCGGGTGCGCGTCCGCGGCCCTCCGCCGCGTCACCCGGGGCGCCCCGCCGCATCACGGGCGCAAACGGCCCGTTCCGCAGGCGCCTCGTGGCGTGCGCCAATTGGCGCGCGCCGCTCGCGCCAATCGCGCACGGCGCCGCGCCGACCGGCGCGGCTAGCCTTGGGCCGTGCGGCTGGTGGCCCTCATCGCGTGCGTGCTCGCCGTCTGCGCCTGCGGCCCTCAGGGGCCGGCCGACGAGGGCGGGGCGCCGGCCCGGCCGCTCGAGGTGCTGACCACCCTGCCCAGCCCGGGCGACCTGCGGGGGGAGCCGGCGCAGGAGGTCGACCCGGCCGGCCTGGCGCGGGCGATGACCGGCGCCGACGACCCGCGGCTGACCGAGGCCGTCGGCGAGCAGGCGCCCCGGGCGGCCGCCGTGCGGCGGTGGACCGACCCGCGCGGCGGCGAGCTGGTGGCGGCGGTGAGCGTCTGGGGCTCGCACGTGGTGGCGACGGGCATCGGCTCGGACCTCGCCGCCCGGCTCGTGGACGACGGCGGGCGCTCGTGGACGCCCGCCGGGGTGCCCGCCGCCCGCGGCGCCCGGCGCGGCGAGGGCGCCCGGGCGGAGCGACGCCTGGGCCACGCGATCGGGCCGAACGCGCTCTACGTGCGCGCCACCGGCGACGTGGGCGAGGCGGTCGCCGTGCGGGCGATGGAGCGGATGATCCTCGTCGTGGAGGGCCAGACCGGCTCGCTGCGCAGCCGCGACTGACGGCGCGCCGCCGCGGCCCGCGGCTACGCGGCCGCCGGCAGGCGCCCCGCGCGCTCGGTCTCGTCGCGCAACCAGGCGGCCAGGCCGGCGTCCAGCTGGCCGCGCACGAGCCGCCACGCCCAGTTGCCCCCGGCCACGCCCGGGGTGTTGAGCCGGGCCTCCGAGCCCAGGCCGAGCAGGTCCTGGGCCGTGAGGATGGCGAGCCCCGCCGGCGACGAGAGGGCGAGGCGCATCATCGCCCGGTGGGGCGGCTCGCCGTGGATGCCCGCCGCCTCGGCGGCCCGGGTCAGCGCCCCGCGCGCGCGGTCGCCCGCCGAGGCCCACCAGCCGGCGGACGTGTCGTTGTCGTGCGTGCCCGCGTACGCCACGCACCGGCGGGGGTGGTTCTCCGGGCGGTGCGGGTTGCGCGGGCCGCCGGGGAACGCGAAGTGCAGCACGCGCATGCCCGGCAGGCCGAGGCGCTCCATGAGGCGGGTGACCGGCTCGGTGATGACGCCGAGGTCCTCGGCCACGAGCGGCAGCGAGCCGAGCCGCTCGCGCGCCGCCTCCACCACGCGGGCCCCCGGGCCCCGGTGCCAGCGCCCCGACCGCGCGGTGCGGGCGCCGCGCGGCACCCCCCACCAGGCCACGAAGGCGCGGAAGTGGTCGACCCGGGTGGCGTCGTGGAGCTCGCGGGTGCGCGCCAGGCGCTCGATCCACCACCGGTCGCCGCCGCGGCGCAGCGCGGTCCAGTCGTAGGTCGGGTTGCCCCACAGCTGGCCGTCGTCGCTGAAGGCGTCGGGCGGCACCCCGGCCACGAGGTCGTCGCGGAAGATCTCCGGGTGCGCCGACACGTCGACCGCCCCCGGGGCCACGTAGAACGGCAGGTCGCCCAGGATCCGCACGCCCCGCTCGCGGGCGTGCGCGCGCACCTCGGCCCACTCCCGGTCGAAGCGCACCTGGTCGTCGAGGGCCTCGCGCCCGCGCTCGCCGGCCCAGTCGTCGATCCAGTAGGCGCAACGGTCGTGGAAGTCGGCGCGCTCGGCCGCCGTCACCCGCGCCCGGGGGCGCGCGAGCACGTCGGTGCGGCCGGCGAACGCGGACGGGCTGGCGTACGGCGAGCCGTTCTCGTCGGGCGGCGTGAGCGGCAGGATCTGCCACCAGGACTGCCCGGCGTCGGCCAGCCAGTCGATGAACGCGCGGGCCTCCGCGAGCGTGCCGCCCGGCAGCGAGCCGACGTGCAGCAGCACGCCGGAGCCGCGCAGGTGCGTGGGGTCGTCGGTCACGTGTGTCGCCTGCCCGATGAGAGGGCAGACTACGCGCAGTGACGACCGTGCCAGTCCCCCCGCCGCGCACGCAGCCGCCGCGAATCCTCATCCACGACGTGCGCCCGCTCGTCGAGGGCGGCCGCTTCCCGGCCAAGCGCACCCTCGGCGACCCCGTGGTCGTGGAGTGCGATCTGGTGCGCGACGGCCACGAGGCCCTCCGCGCCGTGGTGCGCCACCGCGGGCCGGGCGCGCCCGGGTTCACCGAGACGCCCATGGAGCAGGTGACGCCCGACGTCTGGCGCGCCGCCTTCACGCCCGAGGCCCTCGGCCTGCACCAGTTCCACGTCGAGGCGTGGGTGGAGCCGTTCGCGTCGTGGCGCCAGGAGATCACGCGCAAGCTGGGCGCCGGCCAGGAGTACCTGGAGAGCGAGCTCGCCGAGGGCGCCGCCCTGCTCGACCACGCGGCGGCGGGGCTGCGCGGCCCGGACCGCGCCGCGGTCGAGGGCGCCGCGGCGGCGCTGCGCGAGCCGGGCGGGGCGGACGCGCGGGCCGCGGCCGCGCTGTCGGACGCCGTGCTCGAGGCGGTGCGGCGGGTGCGAGAGCGGCCGGAGAAGACCCGCTCGGCGACCTACGAGATCGACGTCGACCGGCCGCTCGCGCGGGTCGGCGCCTGGTACGAGCTCTTCCCCCGCTCGTGGGGCGGGCTGCGCGGGGTGCGGGAGGTGGTGCCGGCGCTCGCCGACCTCGGCTTCGACGTCCTCTACCTGCCGCCCATCCACCCCATCGGCACCACGCACCGCAAGGGCCGCAACAACTCGCCGACCGCCGAGCCGGGCGAGCCCGGCAGCCCCTGGGCCATCGGCGGGCCGGAGGGCGGCCACGACGCGATCAACCCCGAGCTGGGCGACGCCGACGACTTCGCCGCCCTCGTGGCCACGGCCCGCGAGCACGGCCTCGAGATCGCGCTCGACTTCGCGATCCAGTGCTCGCCGGACCACCCCTGGCTGCGCGAGCACCCCGAGTGGTTCCACCGCCGCCCGGACGGGACGCTCAAGTACGCGGAGAACCCGCCCAAGCGCTATCAGGACATCTACAACGTCAACTTCGCGAGCGACGACTGGCGGGCGCTCTGGGAGGAGCTGCGCCGCGTCGTGCTGTTCTGGGTGGAGCGCGGCGTGACCGTCTTCCGGGTGGACAACCCGCACACGAAGCCGATCCCCTTCTGGGAGTGGCTCATCCGCACGGTGCGCGAGGCGCACCCGGAGGTCGTCTTCCTGTCGGAGGCCTTCACGAGCCCCGCGCGCATGTACTCGCTGGCGAAGGCCGGCTTCAGCCAGTCGTACACCTACTTCACGTGGAAGAACTCCTCGTGGGAGCTCGCGGACTACGTGACCGAGCTGGCCGGGCCGGTGTCCGACTTCTTCCGCCCGAACTTCTTCGCCAACACGCCGGACATCCTGCACGAGTACCTCCAGCACGGCGGGCGGGCGGCGTTCGAGGCGCGCCTCGTGCTGGCGGCGACGCTGTCGCCGAGCTACGGCATCTACTCGGGGTTCGAGAACCTCGAGGGCACCGCCGTGCGGCCGGGCAGCGAGGAGTACCTCGACTCGGAGAAGTACGAGGCCAAGGAGCGCCGCCTGGACGGCCCGCTGCTGCCGCTCGTGCGCCGGCTGAACGAGATCCGGCGCACCTCGCCGCCCCTCTCGCGCATCGACGTGCGGTTCCTCGAGACGCGCAACCCCGGCCTGCTGGCCTACGCAAAGGGGTATGGCATCGGCACCGTGATCGTCTGCGTCAACGTCGACCCGCACAGCCCCCAGGAGGGCGTGGCCGTCGTGCCCGACGACCTGGGCCTGCCGCCGCGCTTCACGGTGCGCGACCTGCTGAGCGGCGACGTCCACGGGTGGGGCGTCGGCGACAACTACGTGCGCCTCGACCCCGCCGTGTCCCCGTCCCACGTCTTCAGGGTGGAGCCGTGACGCCTCCGACGACCGGCATCGAGCAGGACATCGCGCTCCTGGCGGCGCGCGACCACCACGAGCCGCACCGGGTGCTCGGCGCCCACCCCGACGACGGCGGCACCGCGCTGCGCGTCTGGTGGCCGGGGGCCACCGCCGTGCGCGCGATCGTCGACGGCGGGACCGTGGTCGAGCTGCCGCACCGCGCCAACGGCCTCTGGGAGGCCCGGGTGGAGGGCGAGCTCGTGTCCGCCTACGAGATCGAGGTCGAGCACGGCGGGCGCACGGTGCGCGGGCGCGACCCCTACTCGTTCCTGCCCACGGTCGGCGAGCTCGACCGCCACCTGATGGGCGAGGGGCGCCACCAGCGCCTCTGGGAGCGCCTCGGCGCCCACCCGCGCGAGGTGGACGGCGCCCCCGGCGTGGCCTTCTCCGTCTGGGCGCCATCGGCCCGCTCGGTGAGCGTGGTGGGCGACTGGAACGACTGGGACGGCCGCATCCACCCCATGCGCTCGCTCGGGTCCTCGGGCGTCTGGGAGCTGTTCGTGCCGGGCATCGCCGACGGGGCGCACTACAAGTACGAGATCCGCGGGGCCGACGGTTCCCTGCGCCTGAAGGCCGACCCGCTGGCGAACGCCGCCGAGACGCCGCCGAAGACCGCCTCGGTGGTGTTCGAGTCGCTCCACCGCTGGCGCGACGACGACTGGATGGCCCGGCGCCCCGGGCGCCGGCCGCACGCCGAGCCGGTGTCGATCTACGAGGTGCACCTGCCCTCGTGGCGGCGCGTGCCCGAGGAGGGCGACCGCTCGCTCACCTACCGCGAGCTCGGCGAGCAGCTCGGCGACTACGCGGTCGACATGGGCTTCACCCACGTGGAGCTGCTGCCCGTCATGGCGCACCCGTTCGCCGGCTCGTGGGGCTACCAGGTGACCTCGTACTTCGCGCCCACGCCGACGCTGGGCTCGCCCGACGACCTGCGCGAGATGGTCGACCGGCTGCACGAGCGGGGCCTCGGGGTGATCCTCGACTGGGTCCCGGCCCACTTCCCGCGCGACGAGTTCGCCCTGGCGCGCTTCGACGGCACCGCCCTCTACGAGCACGAGGACCCGCGCCGCGGCGCCCACCCCGACTGGGGCACGCTGGTCTTCAACTACGGCCGCAACGAGGTGCGCAACTTCCTCGTGGCCAGCGCCCTCTACTGGCTGCGCGAGTACCACGCCGACGGCGTGCGCGTGGACGCGGTCGCCTCCATGCTCTACCGCGACTACTCCCGCGCCGCGGGCGAGTGGGTGCCCAACGAGCACGGCGGCCGCGAGGACCTCGAGGCGATCGCCTTCCTGCGCGAGCTCAACGAGATCACCCACGCCGAGGAGCCGGGCGTGATCATGGCGGCCGAGGAGTCGACCGCCTGGCCGGCGGTCTCGCGGCCGACCAGCGCCGGCGGGCTCGGGTTCGACCTCAAGTGGAACATGGGCTGGATGCACGACACCCTGCGCTACTTCGAGCTCGACCCGATCCACCGCCGCTACCACCACGACGAGCTCACCTTCAGCCTGGTCTACGCCTTCACCGAGCAGTTCGTGCTGCCCCTCTCCCACGACGAGGTGGTGCACGGCAAGGGCTCGCTGCTCGGCAAGATGCCGGGCGACGACTGGCAGAAGCACGCCAACCTGCGCGCGCTGTACGCGTACATGTGGTCGCACCCGGGCAAGAAGCTGCTCTTCATGGGGTGCGAGATCGGCCAGGAGCAGGAGTGGAGCCACGAGCGCAGCCTCGACTGGCACCTGCTGGAGCGGCCGCGCCACGCCGGCGTGCAGCGGCTCGTGCGCGACATCAACCGCACCTACCGGGCCACGCCCGCGCTGTGGGAGCTCGACGCGGAGGGCGCCGGCTTCCGCTGGCTGGTGGTGGACGACCGCGACGCCAACGTGGTGGCCTACGCGCGCTTCCCCGCCTCGGGCGCCCCGCTGGTGGCGGTGCTCAACCTGTCGCCGGTGCCACGCAGCGGCTACCGGCTGCCCCTCCCCCGCGGCGGCTTCTGGCGCGAGGCGCTCAACACCGACGCCGAGGAGTACGGCGGCGCCGGCATCGGCAACCTGGGCGGCGTGACGGCGCAGGAGACGCCCTGGGGCGGCGAGTCGTGGTCGGCGGAGGTCACCCTGCCGCCGCTCGCCGGGCTGTGGCTGACCGCGGATGGCTGACCGGGGGACGCTCCCCTGGGAGCGGCCGCTCGGCGCCGTCCCCGGCCCGGAGGGCCTGACGACCTTCCGCGTCTGGGCCCCGCGCGCCGAGCGGGTGGAGCTGGTGATCGGCGACCGCCGCCTGCCCATGGAGCTCGACATGGGGGTGGCGGAGCTCGAGACGGAGGCGCCCGCCGACACCGACTACCGCTACTCGCTCGACGGCGGCGAGCCGCTGCCCGACCCCTGCTCGCGCTGCCAGCCGCAGGGCGTCCGCGGCCCGTCGCGGGTGGTCGACCCGCGGGCGACGCGCTGGACCGACGAGGGGTGGCGCGGCCTCGACCACGACGACCTGGTCGTCTACGAGCTGCACGTCGGCACGTTCACCCCGGAGGGCACGTTCCGGGCGGCCATCGACCGGCTGGCGGGCCTGCGCGAGCTGGGCGTGACGGCGATCGAGCTGCTGCCGGTCGCGACCTTCCCCGGCGAGCGCAACTGGGGCTACGACGGCCTCCACACCTGGGCGCCCCACCCGGTCTACGGCGGCCCCGAGGGCCTCGACGCGCTGGTCGACGCCGCCCACGCGGCCGGCCTCGGCGTGATCCTGGACGTGGTCTACAACCACATCGGCCCGGGCTCCGAGGCGCTCGCCGCCTTCGGCCCATACCTGACCGACAAGTACGACACCCCGTGGGGCGACGGCGTCAACTTCGACGACGCCGACTGCGGCGGCGTGCGCGAGTGGGCGATCCAGAACGCCTGCATGTGGGTGCGCGAGCACCATGTCGACGGCCTGCGCGTGGACGCGGTGCACGCGATCTACGACTTCGGCGCCCGCCACGTGCTCGCCGAGATGTGCGACCGGGTGCGCGCCGCGGCGCCGTGGACGCCGGTCCTCATCGCCGAGAGCGACCTCAACGACCCGCGCACGGTGACCCCGGTGGCCGAGGGCGGCTGGGGCTTCGACGCCCAGTGGGCCGACGACCTGCACCACGCCCTGCACGCCCAGCTCACCGGCGAGAGCGACGGCTACTACGCGGACTACAGCTCGGTCGCCTCGCTCGCCGAGGCCACCGCCCGGCCGTTCGTCGTGGACGGCCGCTGGTCGCCCCGCCGGCGCCGCCGCCACGGCGCGCCGGCCGACCACCTGCCGCGCCGCAGGTTCGTCGTCTCGTGGCAGAACCACGACCAGGTCGGCAACCGGGCGATCGGCGACCGCCCCTCGCCCGAGACGCACGCCCTCGGCGCGCTGTGGACGCTCCTGTCGCCGTCGGTGCCCATGCTGTTCATGGGCGAGGAGTACGGCGAGACGCGGCCCTTCCAGTTCTTCACCGACCACATCGACCCGTTCATCGCCGACGCCACCCGCGAGGGGCGGCGCAACGAGTTCAAGGACTTCACCGGCTTCGCGGAGGACGTCCCCGACCCGCAGGACCCCGAGACCTTCGCCCGCTCGGTGCTCGACCCGTCGGGCGGCGACAGGCACACGCTGGAGCTGTACCGTGCCCTGCTGCGGCTGCGGCGCGAGCTGCCGGCCGACCCGCCGGAGGTGCGCTTCGACGAGGGCGGCCGCTGGATCGCGATGGCGCGCGGACCGGTGCAGGTGGTCGGCAACTTCGGCCGCACGGAGGTGGAGGTCGCGGTGACGGGGACGGAGACGGTGCTCACGACGCGCGAGGACGTGGTGCTGCTGCCCGGCGGCCGCCTGCGGCTGCCCGCCCTGTCGGGGGCCGTACTGCGGTGAGGGTCTGGCCCGGGAACCCCTTCCCGCTGGGGGCCACCTGGGACGGGCACGGGACGAACTTCTCGCTCTTCTCCGAGCACGCCACCGGGGTGGAGCTGTGCCTGTTCGACGGCGCGGGCGCCGAGACGCGCATCCCGCTCACCGAGCGCCACGCCTTCAACTGGCACTGCTACCTGCCCGACGTGCGGCCCGGCCAGCGCTACGGCTACCGGGTGCACGGCCCCTGGGAGCCGCAGCGGGGGCACCGCTTCAACCCGGCGAAGCTGCTGATCGACCCCTACGCGAAGGCGATCGAGGGGCCCGTCGAGTGGAGCGCGGGCAACGTGCTCCCCTACCCGGCCGACGCCGAGGGGCCCGACCGCGACCTCGTGCGCGACGACGAGGACGACGCGGCGGCGATCCCGAAGGGCGTCGTCATCGACCAGTGGTTCGACTGGCAGGACGACCGGCCGCCCGCCACGCCCTGGCACGAGACCGTGATCTACGAGGTCCACGTGAAGGGCTACACGGAGCGCCACCCCGCGGTGCGCGAGGACCTGCGCGGCACCTACGCCGGCCTCGCCTCCGACGAGGCGATCGCCCACCTGCGCTCGCTCGGCGTCACGGCGGTCGAGCTGCTGCCGGTGCACCACATCGCCGACGAGGAGCACCTGGTGCGCAAGGGGCTCACCAACTACTGGGGCTACAGCTCGATCGGCTACTTCGCCCCGCACCGCGGCTACGCGGCCACCGGCGCGGCCGGCGAGGGGGTGCGCGAGTTCAAGGGCATGGTGAAGGCCCTGCACCGGGCGGGCATCGAGGTGATCCTCGACGTGGTCTACAACCACACCGCCGAGGGCAACCACCTGGGCCCGATGCTCTCCTTCAAGGGCATCGACAACCTCTCCTACTACCGCTGCGCGCCCGACGACCCGCGCCACTACGTCGACTTCACCGGCACCGGCAACTCGCTCAACCCGGTCAACCCGAGCGTGCTGCGGCTCATCATGGACAGCCTGCGGTACTGGGTGACCGAGATGCACGTCGACGGCTTCCGCTTCGACCTGGCCTCGGCGCTGGCCCGGGAGCTGTGGGACGTCAACAAGCTGTCGGCCTTCTTCGACATCATCCACCAGGACCCGGTGCTGTCGCAGGTCAAGCTCATCGCCGAGCCCTGGGACGTGGGGCCGGGCGGCTACCAGGTGGGCAACTTCCCGGTCCTGTGGACCGAGTGGAACGGCATCTACCGCGACGAGATGCGCGACTTCTGGCGCGGCCACAGCGACGGCGTGGCGGAGTTCGCCTCGCGCCTGACCGGCTCCAGCGACCTGTACCAGTCGGACGGCCGGCGCCCGTTCGCCTCCATCAACTTCATCACCGCCCACGACGGCTTCACCCTCGCCGACCTCGTCGCCTACAACGGCAAGCACAACGAGGCGAACCTCGAGGACAACCGCGACGGCACCGACGACAACCGCAGCTGGAACCACGGCGTGGAGGGACCCACCGACGACCCGGCGATCCTCGAGCTGCGCCGCCGCCAGCAGCGCAACCTCCTCGCCACCCTGCTGCTCTCCCAGGGCGTGCCCATGATCGTCGGCGGCGACGAGATGGGCCGCACCCAGGGCGGCAACAACAACGCGTACTGCCAGGACAACGAGATCTCCTGGTTCGACTGGGACCTCGACGAGCCGCGGCTCGAGCTGCTCGAGTTCACCCGCCGCCTGATCCGCCTGCGGCGCAAGCACCCCGTGTTCCACCGGCGCGACTTCTTCGGCGGCCACGACGGGGTCGGCGACTCCGGGCTGCCGGACATCCGCTGGTTCCGCGGCGACGGCCGCGAGATGAGCGGACGCGACTGGCGCGATCCGGAGCTGCGGGCGCTCGGCGTCTTCCTCAACGGCGAGGAGATCCCCACCCCGGGGCCGATGGGCGAGCCGCTGGTCGACGACTCGTTCGTGCTGCTGTTCAACGCCGGCCACGAGCCGGCGGCGTTCCGCCTGCCGGCCCGCCGCTACGGCAACCGCTGGCGCCAGGTGCTGTCGACCGCCGAGCCGGCCGCGCCCGAGGGCGCGCGCAATTGGCCCGCCCGCGCCGACGTCGAGGTGCCCTCGCGCGCCGTGCTGGTGCTGCGGCGCTCCTGGTGACGTGCGCGGCGCGGGGGCCGGGCGCCTGCTGATCCGGTTCGTCGGGCACGCGACCGTGCTCGTCGCGATGGACGGCGTGCGCCTGCTGACCGACCCGCTGCTGCGCCGCCGGGTGGGCCCGCTGCGGCGGGTGGCCCCGCTCGACCGCGACGCGGCCCGCCGCGTCGACGCCGCGCTGGTCTCCCACGCGCACCGGGACCACCTCGACCCGGCCTCGCTGCGGCGCCTGGGCGCCGGCCGGGTGGTCGTGCCGCGCGGCGCCGCGCCGATGCTGCGCCGGCGCCGCATCGGGCCCGTGACGGAGGTCGCCCCCGGCGACCGGGTGGCCGTCGGCCCCGTCGAGGTGCTCGCGACGCCGGCCGAC
This sequence comes from Miltoncostaea marina, assembly GCF_018141525.1. Classification (GTDB taxonomy): domain Bacteria; phylum Actinomycetota; class Thermoleophilia; order Miltoncostaeales; family Miltoncostaeaceae; genus Miltoncostaea; species Miltoncostaea marina. The sequence continues at coordinate 972,878 of NZ_CP064655.1, read as the reverse complement.
CACGGCGGCTCCCGCGGGCCGCTCGGGCCCGACGCCCTCGCCCTCGGCTACGCGATGCTCGGCTCGCGCCGCGCGCTCTTCCTCGGCGACACCGACCTCTTCCCGGCGATGGAGGGGCTCGTCGAGGATCTCGACGTGCTGCTCGTGCCGATCTGGGGCTGGGGCCCCACCCTCGGGCGGGGCCGCCACCTCGACCCCGCGCGGGCCGCCGAGGCGGTGCGCCTGCTGCGGCCCCGCGTCGCGATCCCGATCCACTGGGGCACGCTGCTGCCGGCGCCCCTCGGGCTGCTGCGCCGCCCGGCCTTCCTCTCCGAGCCGGCCGAGGCCTTCGCCGCCGCCGTGACCCGGGTCGCGCCCGAGGCCGAGGCCCGGATACTGCGCCCGGGCGAGGCGACCACGATCGGCTGATCGCCACCGACCGCGGCGGACGCCCGCCGCCGCGGTCGCTACGCTGCCCCGCCGTGCCCCGCCCCGCCCGCCTCGCCGCGCCGCTCGCGCTCGTGCTCGCGGCCGTCGCCGCGCCCGCCGCGGCCCAGACCGCGCCCGCGCCGCAGCCCCCGGTCGCGCCCGCGCCGCCCGTCGCGCCCGGCCCCGCTCCCGCGGTGCCCGCCCACCCCGCCGCCCGCACCGGCTGGGTGGTCCCGCTCGCCGGCGGCGAGCCCCTGCGCCCCGCGCCCGACCCGGCCGTCGCCGCGACGGCCGTCGCGCCGTCGGCCCGCGTGGCCGGGCGCCTGCAGCGGGTCGCGCGGGGCCCCGACGGCAGCGTCTGGCTGCGGGTCGCCTTCCCCGACGCCGTCCGGGGCTGGGTCGACGGCGCCGCGGTCGCCGCCGCGCCGCCGCCGCCGGCGCTCGCGCCCGCCGTGCGCCGGGCGCTCGTGCGGCGCACCGCCTCGCTCGGCGGGGCCTCGGCGCTCGTGGTGCGCGACCCGCTCGGGCGCACCCTGTTCGCGGCCGGCACGCGGGCGCCGCTCATCCTCGCGTCGGTCACGAAGGTCGCCACCGTCGCCGCCGCGCTCGCCGACGCCCCCATGCGGCCCGCCGCGGCCGCGGCCATCCTGCGCCCGTCCGACAACCGCCGCGCCCAGGCGCTCTCCACCGCGCTCGGCGGCGGCAGCCGCGGCCTGGGCGCCCGGCGGGCGGTCGAGGCGGCCGCCGCGCTGGGCGCCGAGATGCGGCTCGTGGACGGCTCGGGGCTGTCGCGCGGCAACCGGGCCGCGGCCGGCGAGGTGGCCGACCTGCTGCACGGCCTGCGCGACGCGCCGCGCTTCCCGGTGCTGCTCCGCGCCCTTCCGGTCGCCGGGCGCTCGGGGACCCTGCAGTGGCGGATGCGCGGCTCCTGGGCCCATGGACGGCTGCGCGCCAAGACCGGCACGCTCGCCGACCCGCCCGCCGCCTCGGCGCTGGCCGGCTACCTCTGGCCGCACCGCGCCGGCCCGAGCCCGGACCGCGCGCTCGTCGTGGTGGCGATCGCCAACCGCGTCGCCCCATGGCGGGCGCGGCCGGTGCACGACGCCGTCGCCCGAGAGCTCGCCGCGCCCGGCGCGCTGGTGCCCGCTCGGCGGCCCGGGATCGCCTCGGCGACCCCGGGCCGTTGAGCGAGCCGCGCCGCTACCGCTTCACGAAGGGGTAGCCGGCGGGGCCGCAGGCCAGGAAGCGCATCGCGCCGTGCGCGTGCGCCTCGCGGCGCGCGCGGGCGCGCTCGGCACGCTCGACCCGCGGCCGCTCCCGCCGCGCCGGGGCGCGCCCCTCCCGGATCCGCCCGCCCATCCTCGCCATCCTGCGGAACGTCGACATGCCATCACCTCCCACGTTGCACCGCGTCGGTCCCGGTGACCGACGCGTCTCAGATGCAAGTGGTATGGGATAGCAGCCGCCTCCGCAGGAGACCAATGTGACGAGCCGAACCGCCCCCTCCGCGCCCGCGGGCCGGCGCCCGGGACGCGGCCGCCGGCCCCGCTACTCCATGGCCAGCGCCTGGCCGTGGGCGATCTCCAGGCCCTCCTCGCGCAGCGCGGCCTGCAGGCGGCGGCGGAACTCGCGCCCGACGCTCCACTGGTGGCCGGGCAGGGTCTCGAGGTACATGCGCACGGTGAGGCCGCGCACGGCGTAGTCGTCGATGCCGAGCACCTCGACCGGGCCGCGCATGAGACGGCCCCAATTGGGCTCCCAGCTCATGGTGTCGGAGACGCGGCGGGCGACCGCGACCACCTCGTCCGGCTCGCTGTCGTACGGCACGGGGACGTCGACGAGGTAGCGCGAGTACTCCTTCGTCATGTTCGAGCTCACCCGGATCTCGCCGTTGGGCACCACGTGGCGGGTGCCGTCGAGCCCGCGCAGCACCGTGGTGCGCAGCGTGATCTCCTCGACCACCCCGGAGACCCGCGCGATCTCCACGACGTCGCCCACGTCGAACTGGTTCTCCATGAGGATGAAGAAGCCCGAGATGACGTCGCGCACGAGCGTCTGGGCGCCGAAGCCGATCGCGATGCCGCCCACGCCGGCCGCGGCGAGCACCGGCCCGACGGCGATGCCGACCTCCTCGAGCACCATGACGAACGCGATCGCCCACACGATGACGACCGCCACCACCCGGATGATCCCGGTGAGGGTCGTGGCCCGCTTGCGCGCCGGCGTCTCGGCGTCGGGGTCGCCGTCGTCGACGAGCAGCGCGTGGCGCACCCGGCTCACGAGGCGGCCGGAGGCGTAGGTGAGGACGATCGCGGTCGCGATGATCGCGCCCAGGCGGATGAGGGTGACGGCGTAGTCGGGGATCGGCGCTCCTCCGTGGCGGGGGACGTGCGGGGGCCGGGCGTGCACTCACCGGCCGCGGGGCGGCGCGGCGGCCGCCCGAGTCACGAGGCTAGGCGACGCCCCCGTCAGGTCAAGCGCGGACGGGCGACGCCCCGGGCGGTCAGCGACCGAGCAGGTCGCGCAGGCCCGTGAGCGCGATCGGCACCCACTCGGGCCGGTTGTTGAGCTCGTAGGTGAGCTCGTAGACCGCCTTCTCGAGCAGCGACGTGTCGAGCAGCATCGCCAGGTCGCCGGCGTCCTCGGGGATCCAGCTCGCCCCCTCGGAGTGCTCGAGGTACGAGCGCAGGAACGCCGTCGACACGGTGTCGCACCAGGCCCTGCCCCAGTCCTCCAGCCGGCGCGCGGCGTCGGACTCGGGATCGACCAGGCCGCGCAGGGAGCCCTCGTGCAGGGCCGTGAACGTGGCGTAGTGGAACGAGCGCAGCATGCCGGCCACGTCGCGCAGCGGGCTGCGCTTGACCCGCCGGTCGTTGAGCGACCGGGCGGGCTCGCCCTCGAAGTCGATGATCATGAAGTCGCGCCCGGTGAAGAGCACCTGGCCCAGGTGCAGGTCACCGTGGCAGCGGATGCGCATGGCCGACAGCGGCCGCGCGTTGAGCGCGGCGAAGCGCGCGAGCAGGTCGTCCTCCGCGCCGATGAGCGCCTCGGCCTCGGCGCGCGGGCCGGGCTCCAGGTCGCCCAGCTTGCGCCGCAGCAGGCGCATCGCCCGGCCGGTCAGGTTGCGCAGCGACTGGTAGACGCCCCGCTGGAAGTGCGGCGTGAAGGGCTCGGGCGCGAGGCCCGGGTCGGCCGCGTCGGCGGCGAGGGCCCGGTGCATCTCTGCGACCCGCTGCCCCATCAGCTGCGCCGACTGCAGGTACGAGCCGACGAGCTCGTCGCCCTCCTCCGGCAGCGGCAGGCGCGCGCGGTCGAGCATGTCGCCCGGCGGCGTGGCCGGCGGCTCGGCCTCCTGCGGCAGCCGCTCGGTGAGGACGGCCTCGAGGAAGCGGCTGAGCGTGTCGAGCGTGTACTGCCAGGCGTCGCCCTCGTTGGGGACGAACTCGTGGAGGATCGCGAGCGTCGAGGGCTCCGCGCCGTCGGCCTGGTACTCGATGGCCCCGGCGACGGCGGGGATGTTCTCGAACGCCGAGCGCTCGCCGAGGTAGCGGCCCAGCTCGAGGTCGGGGTTGACGCCCGCCTCCACCCGGCGGAAGACCTTGAGGATGAGGCTCTGCCCGTAGAGCACCGAGGTGTTGCTCTGCTCGGCCCGGAAGACCGACGGCTCGGGCGGCTCCTCGCCGTCGAGCGCGCGGCGCAGCGCGGGCGTGGGCCGGGCGGTGAGGCGGCCGCCGCTCGAGCCCTTGAGGGTGCGCCGGCGGCGCACCGCGTCGAGCAGCGCCCGGCAGACGTCCGGGTCGGACAGCGCCTCGGCGACCACGCCCTCCTCGCCGCGCCGGCCGAGGCGCGCGATGACGCTGCGCGGCGCGTCGCCCATCAGGTTCTCCGCGCGCTCGCCCTCGTAGACCGTCACGAGCATCGAGAAGGTCTGCGGCTCGCCCTCGGTGTACTCGACGCGCACGATCAGGAGGCGCGCGGGCAGGCGCGGCCGGGCGCCGTCGATCGGCAGCGAGTCGGTGATCGTGACCGACCGGATGGTGCGCGCCTTGTCGGGGAACCAGCGCCGCGAGGGCAGGAAGCGCGCGATCGCCCGCTCCAGGGGCTCGCGCCCGCGGCCGGCGACGAGGGCGTCGATGGAGCCGTCGGCCGTGATGGTCGGCAGCGCGCCCTCGCCCTCCTCGGCCGGCTCGCGCGGGCCCTCGAGGGCGAGCCAGTAGACCGAGTACGGCCCCAACGTCAGCAGGTAGGGCAGCTCGCCGATCGGCGGGAAGTGGGTTTGGCCGGAGAGCTCCAGCGGCACCGCCCCCTTGAAGCGCGACAGGTCGAGCTCGACGTACTGGGCGAGGCGCGAGAGGTTGGCGACCACGAGCACGCTCGTGTCCTCGTCCTCGCGCAGGTAGGCGAGCACGCGCCGGTTCTCGGGGTGCAGGAACTCCAGCTCGCCGCGGCCGAAGACCGGGTAGCGCTTGCGCAGGGCGAGCATCCGGCGCATCCACCACAGCAGCGAGCCGCCGTTCTTCGCCTGGTTCTCGACGTTGACCATCTCGTAGTGGAACTCGGGGTCGATGATCGGCGGCAGGAAGAGCCGCTGCGGGTTCGCCCGGGAGAAGCCGGCGTTGCGGTCGCCGGTCCACTGCATGGGGGTGCGCACCCCGTCGCGGTCGCCGAGGTAGATGTTGTCGCCCATGCCGATCTCGTCGCCGTAGTAGATGACCGGCGTGCCCGGCAGCGACAGCAGCAGGCCGTTCATCAGCTCGATCTTCGCCCGGTCGTTGCCGAGCAGCGGGGCGAGGCGGCGGCGGATGCCGAGGTTGATCCGGGCCTCGCGCTCGTGCGCGTAGACCCGATACATGTAGTCGCGCTCCTCGTCGGTGACCATCTCGAGCGTGAGCTCGTCGTGGTTGCGCAGGAAGAGCGCCCACTGGCAGCCCTCGGGCAGCTCGGGCGTCTGCTGGAGGATGTCGATGATGGGGAAGCGGTCTTCCATCTGGATCGACATGAACAGCCGCGGCATCAGCGGGAAGTGGAACGCCATGTGGCACTCGTCGCCGTCGCCGAAGTACTCGGCGGCGTCCTCCGGCCACTGGTTGGCCTCGGCCAGCAGCATCCGGTTGGGGAAGCGCCGGTCGATGTGCGCGCGCAGCTCCTTCAGGAAGCCGTGCGTCTCGGGGAGGTTCTCGCAGCTGGTGCCGTCGCGCTCGTAGAGGTACGGCACGGCGTCCAGGCGCAGCCCGTCGACGCCCATCCGGAACCAGTGGTCCACCATGGCGAACAGCGCCCGGCGCACCTCGGCGTTCTCGAAGTTGAGGTCGGGCTGGTGCGAGTAGAAGCGGTGCCAGTAGTACTGCTCGGCGACCGGGTCCCACGTCCAGTTGGACGTCTCGAAGTCCTTGAAGATGATCCGGGCCTCGCGGTACAGGTCCGGCGTGTCGCTCCACACGTAGAAGTTGCGCCAGCGGCTGCCACGCGGGGCCCGGCGCGCCCGCTGGAACCAGGGGTGCTGGTCGGAGGTGTGGTTCAGGACCAGCTCGGTGATGACCCGCAGGCCGCGGTCGTGCGCCGCCCGGATGAGCCGGCCCACGTCGCGCATGGTCCCGAACGCCGGGTTGACCGACCGGTAGTCGGCGATGTCGTAGCCGTCGTCGCGCAGCGGCGAGGGGTAGAAGGGCAGCAGCCAGATGGCCGTGACGCCGAGGTCGTTGAGGTAGTCGAGCTTGCCGATCAGCCCCTGGAAGTCGCCGATGCCGTCGCCGTCGCTGTCGGCGAAGGCGCGGACGTGCAGCTCGTAGATGACGGCGTCGCGGTACCAGTCGGGGGCGTCCTCGCCGACGTGCACGGAGTCGGTGCGTGGGCTCACGGCGGGCATGCTATTCGGGCGCGCGCCGGGGTGGCGCCCGCCGTTCGTCGAGGGGCGTGCGTCATCGGTCCTGAGCGGCATGGCCCGGGTGATACCCCCGGCGCCGACCCGCACAATCACCCCCACGCGTGCGGCGTCCGCGCCGGGGCGTCATCATGGGCCGCATGGAAGAGATCCAGCGCACCTACCGGGGCTCGGCCTCGCGGCCGGAGGAGGAGCTCGACCGGCGGGGTCCCGAGCGGGCGGTCGTGATCGCCTCGCTGGAGCGCGCCGGCGACGAGGAGGACGACCGGCTCGCCGAGCTCGAGGAGCTGCTGCGCACCGCGGGCGCCGAGGTGGTCGAGACCGTCGTCCAGCACCGCGAGCGCCCGGAGCCGCGCACCTACCTCGGGTCGGGCAAGCTGGCCGAGCTCAAGGATCTGGTCGGCCGCCTGAAGCCCGACCTGGTCGCGGCCGAGGGCGCGCTGACGCCGGGCCAGCAGCGCTCCCTGGAGGACCGGCTCAAGACCCGGGTCGTGGACCGCACGGCGATCATCCTCGACATCTTCGCCCAGCACGCCGTGTCGGCCGAGGGCAAGCTGCAGGTCGAGCTCGCCCAGCTCGAGTACTCCTACGCCCGCCAGGAGGGCCTGTGGCAGCACCTCGAGCGCCTCGGCGCCGGCGTGGGCACCCGCGGCCCAGGTGAGAGCCAGCTCGAGTCCGACCGCCGGCTGGTCCGCAACCGCATGGCCACCCTGCGCCGTCGGCTGCGCGACGTCGAGCGCTCGCGCGGCACCCAGCGCGAGCGGCGGGTGGGGTCCGCCACGCCCCGCGTCGCCCTCGCCGGCTACACCAACGCCGGCAAGTCGAGCCTCATGAACGCGCTGAGCGGCGCCGGGGTGACGGTCAACGACGCCCTCTTCGAGACGCTCGACCCCACCGTCCGGCGCATCGAGTGCGAGGGCCACGAGCTGCTCCTGTCCGACACCGTCGGCTTCATCCGCCACCTGCCGCACCAGCTCGTGAAGGCGTTCTCGGCCACCCTGGAGGAGGCCCGCGACGCCGACCTGATCCTCCACGTGGCCGACGCCTCCGAGCCCGAGACGCGCCGCGCCGCCCGCGCGCGGGCGGTCGACGAGGTGCTCGAGGAGATCGGCGCCGGCGACGTCCCGCGCCTGATGGTCCTCAACAAGATCGACCTGGTCGACGCCGACGGCCGCCAGGCCCTCCGCAACCGGACGCCCGACGCGGTCCAGGTCTCCGCCACGACCGGCGAGGGCCTCGGCGACCTCGTCCACCGCCTCGCCGATGCGGCCCGCGACCGCCTCACCCGCCTCGAGGTCACGATCCCCTACGAGCGGTCCGCCCTCGTGGCGACCGTCTACGAGGAGGGCACGGAGGTCGAGCGCGAGGAGCTCGCGGAGGGCACCCGCGTCGTCGCCCTCCTCCCCCCCGCCGCCGCGGCTCGGATCCGGGCCTCGCTGAACGGGAACGGCTCGACGCCGTCCTGAGCCCGCGAGCCGGGTGGGGCGCGCCACGCCCCGGGGGGGTCGATGGACGCGTGAGCGGGGTGCGGCGTGGTCGCGATCGGTCCCGGACGGGGTCGGCCGGGGACGGGGTCGGCCGGGGACGATCCTGTGCGCGGGCGGGACCCGGCCCTCTCGGGCCGGGTGCGCTGGGCGGGTGTCGACCGGCGTGCCCCTCACGCGGGGACCCGGCCTCTTTCGGGCCGGGTCACGCGGCAAATCGCCGCTGGCCGCGGCGATTTGCGGACCGGCGCACCGCCTTCGGCGGGGCGGGCGCCGGAAACCCCACTGACGTGAGCGTCCGTGGTGCGCGTGGGGGTGTGCTCGGCGCCCTCGTGGCCGGTTTGTGCGCGCTCCCGCCTTCGGCGGTCGTGTCTCCCACCACGTCGGAGCTCGATCAGGTCGTCCGGACGGATCGCGACCAGTTCGCCGCGTGGCGCGTCCCGGCGGCGCGTCAGCGCCGACGGAGCCGCGCGGTGAGGGGCAATCTGCCGAATCGGCGCGCCCCGGCCGCCGGGCCGGAGCCGATTCGGCCGGCGCGCCAGCCGGCGTGCCTCGGTTCGACGCAGCCGGGACCTCTCTGCGAGGCCGGAAGGTCCCGGCGGACGCCCATGGCTCGCCGCCGCGCGCCGGCCGGCGTTCCTCGGTCCGACGCAGCCCCGGATCGCGACCACTTCGAATCGCGGTGCGACCGGGCGGACTCCGTCCAGCGCTAGCGGATGATGACCGGCGTCCCGATGCTCACCATGTTGAACATCCGCTCCGCGTCGTGGATGTACATGCGGATGCAGCCGTGCGAGGCGCGGGTGCCGATCGAGCTCGGGACCGGGGTCCCGTGGAAGCCGATGGCCGGCGCCGAGGTGCCCATCCAGCGGGTGCCGAGCGGGTTGCCGACGCCCGGGGGGACCGGGCCGAGGCCGGCGGCCCAGGGCGAGCTCGGCGGGAACCAGGTCGGGTTGACCTGCTTGTCGATGATCCGGAAGTTGCCGCTCGGCGTGGGGTGCGACGTGGTCCCGACGGCCACCGGGAAGGTCGCGCGCACCTTGCCGGCGCGCCAGACGCGCACGCGGAAGGCGCCGCGGTCCACGACGAGCACCGTGCCGATCGACGTCACCACCGGGCGCACCCGCTTCGTGGCGAGCGGGTAGCGCGGACGGGCGCGCTCGATGATCGCCCGCTCGATGTCGCGGACGGCCTTCGGCAGGTCGACGGCGATGCCGAGGCGCGGCTTGCGGACCGTGGGGGTGAGGCCGCGCATGACGAGCCGCGCGTCGCGGGCGGGGACGTCGTAGCGCTGCGCGCGGCTCGCCAGGATGGCGCGCAGCTTGCGCCGGTTGACCCGCTGCTGCAGCTTCACGACGACGCCCTCGGCCGGGACGGCCTTGCGACGCCCGTAGAGCATCGCGACCTTCACGGCGTAGTCCACCTTCGCCACGTAGCCGGCCTTGATCGGATCGACCACCAGGTTGCGGCCGCGGAACGTGACGACGAGCTTCGCGCGCCGCGGGGCGACGTGCTGGACGATCACGGCGCGCTTGGCGTCGGCCTGCGCGAGGCCGCCGACGGCGACCCCCGCGATCGAGACGCCGGGGGCGATCACGCCCTTCGGCAGCGGCGCGGGGACCGGTGCGGGCGCGACGGGCGCGACCGGCGCCGTCGGCGTCTGCGCAACCGCCACGGCGGGGGTCGCCAGGCCCACGGCGGCGGCGACCGCCACCCCCATCACGGATCGCCACGCCCTCATCTGCTGCCCCTCTCCACTGTTCGGCCCCGAGCGACGGAGGATGCTAGCGGAGGCCGCGCCGGGATCGCGCAGGCGCCGGGTACGGCACGTCGCAGCGCACCAACGCGCCGCCGGGCTCGCGGCGCGCGACCGCGATGTCGCCCGGCGCTCCGGCCGCCCGCGGACGCAGCGCGACCGCCAGGCGGCCGTCGGCGTCGAGCGCCACCGACTCGACGGCGGCCAGCGGCAGCGGCCCGTAGACGCCGACCAGGCGCAGCTCGCCCGCGTCGTGGTCGCGGCAGACGCCCGCCCAGGCGCGCGCCAGCCGCTCGCGGGGCAGCACCGCCCATGGGACCCGCTCGCGCCGCTGCACCCGGAGCAGCACCGCGCGGGCCGCGCCGGGGGCCCGCGCCGCGGCGCGGCGGATCGGCCGCTCGCGGCGCGCGGCCCCGACGAGCGCCGGCGCCCGTCGCGCCGGGGCCGGCACGAGGCGGGAGGCGCCGCGGGCCGGCGCCGCGAGACCGGGCAGCGCCGCCGCGCGGGCCGCGCCGGCGGCGACCACCGGCCGGACCGATCGCGCGCCCGCGGGCCGCAGCGTCGCGCCGCCGCGCGCGGCGGCCGCGGGCGGCGGCGGCCGGCGCACCGGGGGACGCGGCGCCCGCGGCGCCCGGGCGACGGCGGCGACCGGCGGCGCCGCGTGCGCGGACGCCCCCGCGCCGATGCGGGAGACGACCCGGCGCAGCTCCTCGAGCGGCGCGCGCGGCCCGCGGCGCGCGCTCAGCGGCCGTCCTCCTCCGCGACGATCACGTCGAGGGCGTCCCCCACCCGCCGGGCGGGCTCGAGCGGGTCCATGCGCCGGCCGAGGGCGACGAGCGCGTCGCAGACGGCGTCCTCCTCCGCCTCCTCCGGGAGCGTCACGCGCAGCGGCCGGGCGCCGTCGGCGGCCTGCAGCAGCAGGGAGCCGGGGCCTTGGGGGCTGCGGGTGCCGGCGGCGCCGAGCGGCTCGAGCCCCGAGTGCGCCACGTGGGCCACCGGGCAGCCCTCGACCGGCTCGTCGAGCAGCTCCGGGTCGTCCACCAGAAGAATGGTGGGCCGCTGGTCGAGCGCCTCCAGCAGCGTGCGCAGCACCACCTCGGTGCGCAGGTAGCGGTCGAGCGCCGCGCCGTAGAGCGCCCGCTGCAGGCGGGTCGGGGTGACCGGGTCGGTGTAGCGGAAGTCCACCGGCAGCCCGCCCGGGTCGGTGACCATGAGGCCGCCGACGTAGGTGCCGCCCTCGTCGGCGCGCACCACGAGGAACCCGGGCCGGTGCGCGTCGTCGCGCCCGCGCCCCGGGCGGGCGGGCAGCGGGCTACGCGAAGACATCGACGAGCCCCCCGCTGCGGCCGCTGGGGTCGGGCGCCCCGGCGGCGGCCGTGCCGTACGCGGCGGCGGGGCCGTGCGCCGCGGTCGCGGCGGGGGCGTCCTCGCGCCGCGCCTCGGGCGCCGCCCGGCGGGCGGCCGCGGCCGGCGCGGCCCCGGCCGGCGCGGGGGCCGGGCGGGCCGCCGCCGCGTCGCCGACCGGCATCACAGCTCACCGCCCGGGCCGACGGGCGCGTCGGCGGCACGCGCGGCGGCGACGCGCTCGGCCGCGGCGCGGGCCTCGCGGTGCGCCTGCGCGACGGCCGAGCGCACCAGCGCCTGCACCACCAGCAGCGCCGACCACCAGGACACGAGCGACAGCGCGGCGGCCCCGAGCAGCCCGCGCAGGGTGGCGTCGACCGCGCCGAAGCCGCCGTTGCGGCACGCCCAGAAGACGACCGCGAACCCGACGAGGGCGCCGACGGCCCGCGCGCGGCCCACCCACAGCCCGAGCGGGCTCGGCGCCGGCGCGGCCCCGTCCTTCGGCCTCCCCATCAGCCGGCCTCCCCGTCGTGGCGCCGCAGCAGGCGCTCGCAGCCGAACACGAAGCGCACGAGGCGGTCCTCCTCGGGCTGGGGCAGGTCGAGGAAGGCGATCGCGACGCGCCAGGGGCGGTCGCCGCCGGGCACGAGGTCGCAGCGGACCACCCGGCCCGCGATGTGCATGGTGCCGGCCTCGCCGCCGCACTCGACCGAGACGCGCATGACCGAGTCGACCCCGATCGCGTGCGGCAGCCGCAGCAGCGCGCCCGCGGCCGAGAGGTTCTCGGTCACCGCGCCGACCGGCCGGCCGTCGTGGTCGTCGCCCAGGCTGGCGCGCGCGATGAGCCGCACGGGCACGCGCACGGCCCGCCGGCGCTGGATGCGCCGCGGCTCGCCGGACACGCGGGCGGCGTACGCCCCGCGGCCGCCGGACGGCTCGGCCACGAGCTCGGCGTCGACCTCGCAGGGCACCAGGCGGTGGGCGTACGCGATCACGAACGGCCGCCGCAGCGGCAGCCGCACGGGCCGGCCGCCCAGGCGCGGCGCGTCGAGCAGCACGACGTCGTCGCGGACGGCCTCGACGGCCGAGGTCCACGGCCCGCCCGGCAGGCCGTCGAGCACCACGCGGGTCCCGCGCGGCGGCAGCGGCGCCGGGTCGTGGCCGATGCGTGCCGGCGCGCTCACGGCAGGAGCATCCGGGCGATCCGCCGCCCGTCCGCCGGGGCGAGCGCCCCGGGCACGTCCACGCCGTCGGAGAGGTACGCCAGCGGCGACCCCATGCGCAGCGGCACGTTCATCAGGTTGCCCGCCAGGCGGGTCTCGTCGAGCTTCGTCAGCGTGAGGCGGTTGACGCCCGCGCCGCGGAACGCGCGCTGCAGGTCGCCGAGGTCGGCCAGGTGGCTCGCCAGCGGCAGCACCAGGTGCACCTCGTCGGCCCGCACGGGGCCGAGCAGCGCGCCGAGCCCGGCGACGGCGTCCGCCTGCCGGCACGAGCGGCCGGCCGTGTCGATGATCACCAGGTCGCGGTCCGCGAGCGTGCCCCGCAGGGTGGCGAGGGCCGCGCCGTCGCGGGCGCTGAAGAGCTGCACGTCCAGGCGGTGCGCGTGGGCGGCGAGGGCGTCGTGCGAGCCGGGCCCGGCGGCGACGAGGGCCACCGACAGGCCGGCGGCGCGGTAGCGGGCGGCCAGGCCGGCGGCGGCGGTGGTCTTGCCCACGCCGCTCTGGCCGACGAAGGCGAGGGTGTGGCCGCCGGCGCGCGGCTTCCAGCCGCGGGCCAGCGGGAGCCGCTCGGCCAGGTGGCCGCGGACGGCCTCGCGCACGGGCGCGCCGTCGAGGAACGGCACCACCGACAGCTCGAAGCGCTCGAGGAAGGGCTCGAGGAAGCGCTCGTCCACGCCGGCGCGCGCGAGCTCCGCCCGGACGGGCTCCAGGTCGGCCGATGCCGGGGTGCGGCGGCGCGCCGGCCCGGGCGCCACCTCGAACGCCTCGGCGGGCGCGACGGCGTGGTCGTGGGCGTCGCGCACGGCGGCGCGGGCGGCCTGCATGATCGCGCGGGCGCGCTCCTCGCCGCCCGGCTCGAACGGCGCCCGCGGCGCCGGCGCCGCGGCCCCGCCGCCGGCGCGGGCGTACGTCGCCGCCGGCGACGCGGGCGCGGCGCCGAGGGGCGGCATGAGATCCTCGGCCTCCTGCGCGGCGGCCAGGCGGCCGTCGAGGTGGCGGGCGAACGGCTCGGCCGGCTCGGCCTCGTCGCCCTCGTCCGTGACGTCGAGCGACGGGGGGGCGGGCGCCTCCCCGGCGGCCGGCGCGGCGGGCGCCTCGGCCACGGCCACCGACGCCGCCGCCTCGCGGTTGGCGCGCTCGCCCTCGTCGGCCGGCAGGCCCTTCGCCGCGGTCACCTCCACGCCGGCGCGGCCGAAGAAGCCGCCGATGCCGCCGGTCACCACCCGCTTGGTCTGCAGGATGACGGCCTCCTCGCCGAGCTCCGCGCGGACCTGGGTGAGCACGTCGTCGATGGTGGCTCCGGAGAACTGCTTGATCTGCACGGCCGGTGGCTCCTGGGTGGTGGTGACGCCGAGCGGGTGCTCAGACGAGCGCCGCGAGCCCGACGGGCTCGATGCGCACGGACGGGAGGACCTCGTGGTACGAGAGGACGGTCAGGTTGGGGATGGCGTGGGCGGTCAGGGCCTTCAGGTGGCGGCGGGTGGCGCCCGAGGTGAGCACGACCGCGGCGACGCCCATCGCCTGCGCGTGCTCGACCTGCTCCCTGATCGTCTCGATGAGCGACCCGGCCCGGGCGGGGTCCATGGTCACGGCGGTGCCGTCGTCGGTGCGGGCGACCGACTCGGCGATCTCGCGGTCGGCCTCGGGGTCGAGGGTGATCGCCCGCAGCGTCCCGGTCTCGTCCACGAAGCGGCCGCAGATCGCCCGCGCGAGCGCCTGGCGGCAGTACTCGGCCAGGATCGGCACGTCCTTCGTGAGCTTGGCCTTGTCGCCGAGCGTCTCGAGGATCGTGACCAGGTCGCGGACCGGCACCGACTCGGCCAGCAGGGCCTGCAGCACGCGCTGCACCTCGCCGACGGTCATGAGGTCGGGGACGAGCTCCTCGACCGGCGCCGGCAGGCGCTCCTTGAGGCTGTCGAGCAGGGCGCGCACGTCCTGGCGGCCGAGCAGCTCGGCGGCGTTGCGGCGGATCACCTCGCTGAGGTGGGTGACGATCAGCGAGGTCGGGTCCACCACGGTGTAGCCCGAGATCTCCGCCTGCTCGCGCTGCGCCTCGCCGATCCAGACGGCCGGCAGGCCGAAGGAGGGCTCGGTCGTGGGGATGCCGTCGATCGGCAGGTCGGCCGTGCCCGGGTTCATAGCGAGCAGCTGGCCCGGCATGAGCGACCAGCGGGCCACCTCGACGCCCTTGATCTTCACGGCGTAGTCGTGCGATCCGAGCTGGATGTTGTCGCGGATGCGGATCGGCGACAGCGACAGGCCGAGCTCGGTCGCCATCTGGCGGCGCACCATCGCGACCCGCCCGAGCAGGTCGCCGCCCTCGTCGGCGTCCACCAGCGGCACCAGGCCGTAGCCGATCTCCAGCTCGAGCGGGTCGAGCGGCAGCAGCGCGGCGACGTTCTCGGGCTCCGCGGGGCGGGTGGCGACGGCGGAGGCCTCCTCGAGCGCCTTGGCCTCCTCCTCCTCGCGCATGCCCTTGCGCAGCAGCAGCCCGACGCCCAGGACGAGGCCGCCGATGATGAAGAACGGCAGGGTCGGCAGCCCCGGCACGAGGCCCATCAGCATGGCCACGCCGCCGGCGATGAACAGGGCGCGCGGCTGGCGCACGAGCTGGGTGGTGAGGTCCTGGCCCAGGTTGCCGTCGCCCACCGAGCGGGTGACGATGATGCCGGTCGCGACCGAGATCAGCAGCGCCGGGATCTGGTTGACCAGGCCCTCGCCGACGGTCAGCAGCGAGAAGTGCTGGATGGCCTCCGAGAAGCCCATGCCCTGCTGGAAGACGCCGACCGACAGGCCGCCGACGAGGTTGATGAACACGATCATCACCGCGGCGATGGCGTCGCCCTTCACGAACTTCGAGGCGCCGTCCATCGCGCCGTAGAAGTCGGCCTCCTTCGCGATGGCCTCGCGGCGGACCTTGGCCTCCTCGTCGGTGATCACGCCGGCGTTGAGGTCGGCGTCGATCGCCATCTGCTTGCCGGGCATCGCATCGAGCGTGAAGCGGGCGGCCACCTCGGCCACGCGCCCGGCGCCGTTCGTGATCACGACGAACTGGATCACCACGAGGATCGTGAACACGATCAGCCCGACGACCACGTTGCCGCCCACCACGAACCGGCCGAACGACGAGATGACCTCGCCGGCCTCGCCGTGCAGCAGGATCAGCCGGGTGCCCGAGATGTTCAGGCCCAGCCGGAACAGGGTGGCCACGAGCAGGAGCGACGGGAACACCGAGAACTGGAGCGGCTCGGTGGTGTAGAGCGTCGCCAGGACGATGGCGAGGGCGGCCGAGATGTTGGCCGTGAGCAGGATGTCCAGCAGCCACGTGGGCAGCGGGATGATCATCATCACGACGATCCCGACGACCACCACGGCGATCGCCACGTCGCTGTTGGCGAGCAGCCGGTTGAGGACCCCCGGGCGCGGGGCGGCGGCGGCGGGCGCGCTCACGCGGCGGCCGGCTGGCGGCCGGTGGCGCGGTAGACGTGGGCGAGGATCTCGGCGACGGCGCCGAAGGCGTCGGCCGGGATGTACTGGCCGATCTCGCCGTTGGCGTAGAGGCTGCGGGCGAGCGGCGGGCTCTCGACGACGCTCACGCCGGCCTCGCGGGCGGCGCCGATGATGCGGAAGGCGACGTGGTCCACGCCCTTCGCGACCACCTGCGGGGCGGGCAGCGAGCGCGCGTAGCGCAGGGCGACGGCGTAGTGGGTCGGGTTGGTGATCACCACGTCCGCGTCGGGGACGGCGGCCATCATGCGGCGCACGGCCATCTCGCGCTGGCGCCGCTTGAGTTGGCCCTTCACCTCGGGGTTGACGTCCTGCTCGCGCATCTCGCGGCGCACCTCGTCCTTCGTCATGCGCATGTCCTTCTCGTGCTGCCAGCGCTGGTAGAGGACGTCGGCGATCGCGATGACGATGTAGACCGCCACGATCGACCAGCCGATCTTCATGATCAGGCCGCCGACCACGCTGATCGCGAGGCCCGGGCTCGAGCCGCTGAGCGCCTGGAGGTCGGGGATGGCGCCGCGGATGACCACGAAGGCCACCGCGCCGGTGACGCCGATCTTCACCAGGTCCTTGACGAGCTGCACGAGCGAGCGCGGCCCCACGAGCTTCTTGACGCCGTTGACCGGGTTGAGCACGGTGAAGCGCGGCTTCAGCACCTCGGGCGTGATGCCGGGCTTGACCTGGACGGCGGACGCGACGAGGCCCGCCAGCAGGCCGGCGGCGGCGAACGGGGCGGTGAGGCGCAGCGACTCCCAGCCCGCCTCGGTCACGAGCGCGAAGCCCGACGACGGCGTGATCTCACGCGTCTCCCCCGCGGTGCCGAGCGCGGTCTGCATGACCGCCATCAGCCCGCTGAGCAGCCAGCCGCCCAGCATCGCGAGCATCGCGAAGAGGGCCAGCAGGCCGAGCCCCGTGTTGAGCTCCATGCTGCGGGCGACCTGGCCGCGCTTGCGCGAGTCCTCGCGCCGGCGTGGGGTGGCCTTCTCTGTGCGGTCTCCTGCAGAGCCCAAGGGGCGCCGTCCGGGGGTGCGCGCCGTCCGTGGCCGTCGTCTCCGCGAGCCTCCTGCACGCGGCCCTGGCGCGCCCGGGGAGCCCCCGTCCGCGCCTCGGGTCTCTCTTCGTCACGGCCGCCGGGGAAGTTGAGCCCCCCGGGCGCGCGGTCGCGCCGCCGCCGCCGGCCCTCAGAGGGCGACCTCCCGGCCGCCCGCCGCCCGCACCGAGACGGCG
Source organism: Miltoncostaea marina (assembly GCF_018141525.1). Taxonomy (GTDB): domain Bacteria; phylum Actinomycetota; class Thermoleophilia; order Miltoncostaeales; family Miltoncostaeaceae; genus Miltoncostaea; species Miltoncostaea marina. The sequence goes on along the minus strand of NZ_CP064655.1, from coordinate 956,051 downwards.
CCGCTCGCCACCTCCACCCGCAGGGTGCGCCCGATGGCGCCGCCCACCTCGGCGGCCCGCGGCGCCAGGCGCTCGAGGGCGAGCGCCGCCCGCACCGCCTCGACGTTGCGCTCGCCGATGCGCATCACGCCTGGGCCCGAGCCGTCGCCGAACATCTGGGCGCCGCCCGCGATCACCACGTCAAGGCGGCCGCGCCGGGCGCCGAGCCCGACGACCTGCTCGACCAGCGCGGGCACCGCCGTGTCGGCGTAGCGGCCCGGGCGCTCGATCGGCCCGGGGGGCGCCGCGGGCAGCATCACGTGCGCCATGCCGGCGACCCCCGCCCGGGGGTCGGCCAGCACCACGCCCACGCAGGAGCCGAGGCCGAGGGCGCTGATCACGGCCCCCGGCTGCGCGCTCGCCGCCATCTGGCCCATGCCGACGTTGGGCCGGTCCGCCATCGCCGCCGCGCCCCGGGCTCAGTCGCCCACGCCGAGGCGCCCGAGCACCGTGGCGAGCGCCGCGGCCGTCGGGATGAAGATCACCTCGCCGTCGACCGCGCCGCCGGGCGCGCCGAGCTCCGACTCGACCAGCAGGGCGCCGTCGGCGGCCAGCGCCACCTCCGCGAGCACCGCCCCCACCAGCGCCCCGGCCATGTCCACGCCGACGGCCGGCGGCGTGGGCTCCAGCCGCAGCCCGGTCAGCGCGCTGAGCGCGCCCAGGTAGGAGCCGGTCAGGATGTTGCCCACCTCCTGCAGCACCGACAGGCCCATCGCGCCGAAGCCGCCCGGGCCGTCGGCCGCGGCCGCGCCCTCGGCGCCGCCCGCCAGCAGGCGCACCACCCGGTGGGCCGCGGCGTGCTCGATCACGAACAGCATGTGGCCGGGGGCGTCGCCCGTCACGCGCAGCAGCACGGCCGCGACCAGGCGGTCGCCGTCGCCGGCCACCCGCTCGGCGAGCTCCTCGACCGGCAGCAGCGACACGCGCGGCACCGCCATGCGGACCGTCGCGCCGGTCATGCTCGACAGCGCGGTGGCCGCCGTGCCGGCGCCGATCGTGCCCAGCTCGCGCAGCGCGTCGAGCTGGGCCTCCCCCAGGGCGGCGCTCATGGGGCGAGCGCCGCCAGGCCGGGGACGTCCACGATGAGGGCCACGGCGCCGTCGCCGAGGATCGTGGCGCCCGCGACGCCCGGCACGTCCCCGAGGTAGCCGGGGAGGTGCTTGATGACCACGTCCTGCTTGCCCAGCATGCCGTCCACGACCAGGCCCACCCGCCGCCCGCCGACCGACACGACGACCACCTCGACCCGCTCGCCCTCCTCCGCCCCGCCGGCGGCGTGGCCGCCCAGGTGGTCGCGCATCCGCACGAGCGGCACGATCGTGTCGCGCAGGACCAGGCAGGGCCGGCCGCCGACCGGCTTCGGGTCGTCGCGGCCCACCACGACGGTCTCCTCGATCGACTCGAGCGGCACCGCGTAGACCTGGGCGGGCGCGTCCGGCGCGACCGCGCCGGCGGTCACGAGCAGGGCCTGGATGATCGCCAGCGTCAGGGGCAGGCGGATGGTGAAGGCGCTGCCCTCGCCGGGGGCGCTCGTGATCGTCACCTCGCCCGACAGGGCGGTGATGGCGCTTCGCACCGCGTCCATGCCCACCCCGCGCCCCGACACGTCGGTCGTGACCGAGGCGGTCGAGAAGCCCGGCAGGAAGACCAGCTCCAGCGCCTCGGCGTCCGAGAGGGCGTTCGCGGCGGCCTCGTCCATCAGGCCCTTGCGCACCACGGAGGCGCGCAACGCCGCGGGGTCCATGCCGCGGCCGTCGTCGCGCACCTCGATGATCACGCAGTTGCCGGCGTAGGCGGCCGACAGCGACACGACCCCGACCGGGTCCTTGCCGGCGGCGGCCCGCTCCTCGGGCGACTCCAGGCCGTGGTCGACGGCGTTGCGCAGCATGTGCACGAGCGGGTCGCCGAGCCCGTCGATGACCGTCCGGTCGAGCTCGGTGTCCTCGCCCGAGATGCGCAGGTCGACCCGCTTGCCGAGCGTGTTCGCCAGGTCCCGCACCATGCGCGGGAAGCGCATGAAGACGCTCTCCACCGGCATCATCCGCACCTGCATGATCAGCGCCTGGAGGTCGCCGGTCACCCGGCCCAGATCCTCCACCGCCGCCCGCAGGTCGGGCAGGCCGTGCCGGCGCGAGAGGTCGTCGAGGCGGGTGCGCTGGATGACCATCTCGCCCATGAGGTTCATGAGCGCGTCGATCCGCTCCGTGCCGACCCGCACGGTGGACGCGTTGCGCGTGCCCCGCCCCTCCCTCGCCCCGCCGCCCGCGGCGGGCGCGCCCGGTGCGGGCGGCGCCGCGCCGGTGGCCGGCTTGGCCCCGGCCGGGGCGGGCGCGGCCTGCGCGCCGGGCGCCTCGCGCGCCAGCGCGGACACCTCGCACGTGGCGATCTCGCTCACGCCGAGCACGGCGGCGCGCACCTCGGCGGCCGGCGCCGCGGCGGCGAGCCAGAAGGCGACCCGCTCGGCCCCCTCGCTCTCGATGACCTCGGCGGACGGCTCGCTCGTGACGAGGTCGCCGAAGCGCTCGAGCTGCTGGACGATCATGAAGGCGCGCACCCCGGGCAGCCGGCAGCCCTCGTCGAAGGCCACCTCCACCCGCAGCACGTCGAGGCCGCGGTCGTGGGCCTCGGCGACCACCATGCGGTCGAAGTCGCTCAGCGCCTCGTCGGCGGCGGAGGCCACGCCGGCAACGGGCGGGGCCTCGGCAACGGCCGCGACGGACTCGGCGGCGGCGAGCGCCGGCGGGCCGGCGACCGCGTCCAGGCGCGCGATGACCGGGGCCGCGTCGACCTCCTCGGGGTCGCCCGCCTCGATGCGGTCGACCATCTCCCCGAGCAGGTCCAGGCAGGCGAGCAGCACGTCGGTGACGGCCGGCGTGACCGCCGCGCCGCCGTCGCGCATGGCGGCCAGCTCCTCCTCCATGCGGTGCGTCAGGCGCGCCATGGCCTCGAAGCCCATCGTCGCGCTCATGCCCTTGAGGGAGTGGGCCACCCGGAAGATCTCCGTGAGCGGCCCGCGGCCGGCCGGGTCCCGCTCCAGGTCGAGCAGCGAGGCGTTCAGGGCCTGCAGGCTCTCGCGACTCTCGTCGAGGAACAGGCCAAGGTACTCGGACGTGTCCACCGCGTGCGCCCTCCGCTCAAGATCCAGGACCGATCGGGGGGGCCGTGGTTGACCGACCCGCCCCGGACATCTGGCCGGACGGGTGGGGGGACGCCCTCGCGGTCGCCCCTATGGTCCTCCCGATGCGGTTATCGGCCTGCGACAGGGGGGCTTGAGGTGGGTTCATGCTGCGAGGTGCGCCACGACGACCCGGCCGCGGTGGCGACCCTGTCGCTCGCCGTCGAGCGCGAGCTGGACGCCCTGGGTGCCGCCCGCAGGCCGGTCGTGGTCGCCTGCATCGGCACCGACCGCTCCACCGGCGACGCCCTGGGCCCGCTCGTGGGGCAGCGCCTGCTGCGGCTCGGGTTCCCGGCCGACGCGGTCGTCGGCACGCTGGCCGAGCCCCTCCACGCGCTGAACCTGGCCGAGCGGGTGCGCCCGGTGCTCGGCCGTCGCGACCGGCCGCTCGTCGTGGCGGTCGACGCGGCCCTCGGCGCGAGCAGCGGCATCGGCACGGTCACCCTGCGGCGCGGCGGCCTGCTGCCCGGCCAGGGCGTCGGCAAGGACCTCCCGGCCGTCGGCGAGCTGTCGCTCACCGCCACGGTCAACGTGCAGGTGGGCGCGCTCGACGTGCAGGTGCTGCAGTCGACCCGGCTGTTCCTCGTGCAGGAGCTCGCGGAGACGATCGGCGTCGCCCTCTGGTGGGCGCACCGCAGCCTGCGGCGCGCCGGGTCGCGCCCGCTGGAGGCGGTCGCCGGCTAGCGCCCGGCGGGGCGGCGGTAGAAGAACATGCCGTCCTTCTCCCACTCGGCGGCCTCGGGCTCGGCGATGCGCTCGGTGGCGCCGACGAACAGCACGCCCCCCGGCCGCAGGGCGTCGAACAGCCGCTCGTAGAGGCGCGCCTTCGCGTCGTCGGTGAAGTAGATGACGACGTTGCGGCACACGATCAGGTCCTGCCGCCGGGGGAACGGGTCGGCGAGCAGGTCGAGGCGCGAGAAGCGCGCCATGCCGCGCAGGGCGGCCGCGGCGCGGGCCCCGCCGCCGGGCTCGTCGGCGAACCACCGAGCGCGCCGCGCCGGGGTGACGGCGCGCATGTCGGCCGCCCCGAAGCGGCCCTCGCGGGCGCGGGCGAGCACCGCCTCGTCGATGTCGGTGCCGACGATCTCGTGGCGCGCCGAGGGCGCGGCCTCGCGCAGCAGCACGGCGAGCGAGTACGCCTCGGCGCCGTAGGAGCACCCAGCGCTCCAGACGCGGAGGCCCCGGCCGCCGGCCTCGGCCACCAGCCGGGGCAGGTGCACGCGCTCCAGCTCGTCGAAGCGCTCCGGGTTGCGGAACAGCTCGGAGACGTTGATCGTCATGTGCTCCAGGAACGCCGCGCGGGCGCGCACGTCGCGCCGCAGCTGGTCGAGGTAGCCGTCGAGGTCGGAGTGGCCGGCGCGGCCCGCGAACGCGCGCAGGCGCCGCTCCATCTGGCCCCTGCGGTACTGCTCGAGGTCGACCCGGCACAGCGACCGGACGCCGCCGCAGAAGCGCACGTAGTCGTCGGCCGGCGGGGCCTCGGCGCGCCTCATCGGGACACCGCCGCGCGGGCGCGCGGCCGGGCCGCCGCCGAGACGGCCTCGGCGATGGCCAGCGGGATCGCGTCGAGCGGCACCACCGCGTCGGCCAGGCCCGCCTGCTCGACGGCGCGCGGCATGCCCCAGACGACGCAGGTGCGCTCGTGCTCCACGATCACCCGCCCGCCGGCGCGCGCGACGGCGCGCACGCCGTCGAGGCCGTCGTCGCCCATGCCGGTCAGCACCACGGCCACGATGCCGGCGCCGTGGTGGCGGGCGGCGGTGGCGAAGGTGATGTCGGCGCGGGGCCGCAGCGCGCCCACGGGCGGCGCGGCCGAGCGGCGCACCCGGCCCCGGGCGGTCACCGCGAGGTGCCAGCCGGCGGGGGCGATGAGCGCGGTGTCGGGGCGGATCTCGTCGCTGTCGGCGGCCTCGCGCACGGAGAGGGCCGACTCGGCGTCGAGGCGGTCCGCGAGCGGCCCGGTGAAGCCGGGCGGCATGTGCTGCACCACGACCACGCCCGCGCCGAGCGGCGAGGGCAGCTGGGGCAGCACCGCGTGCAGCGCGCGGGGGCCGCCGGTCGAGGTGGCGATCAGCACCAGCGGGCCGCCCGCGCCCGCGCGGGCCGCGAGGCGGGCGCCGGGCACCGCCGGCCGCGGCGCCGGCGCGAGGGCGGCGACCCGCGCGCCCGCCGCGGCGCGCACCTTCGCGACGAGCTCGTCGCGGGCGGCGCCCCAGCGCGCCGGGTCGAGGCGCAGCGCGGGCTTCTGGACGGCGTCGATCGCGCCGGCGGCCAGGGCGGCGACCGTCGCGGCGCTCCCCGGCCCGGTGAGCGTGGACACCATGATCACCGGCGTCGGGCGCACCCTCATCAGCTCGCGAAGGCCGGCCAGCCCGTCGCGGCGCGGCATCTCGACGTCGAGCGTGACGACGTCCGGCTCCAGCGCCTGCGCCTGCCCGATCAGCTCGATGCCGTCGCGCGCCTCGCCGACCACGGTCAGGCCGCCGTCGGTCAGCAGGTCGGTCAGCACCCGCCGCAGCAGCGGCGAGTCGTCGCAGACGAGGACCCGGGGGGGCCGGGCGGCGCGCGCGGTCACGGCTCCCTCCGCGGCCCGGCGGCCTACGCCAGCGCCTTCTGGATGGCCTCGAGCACCCGGTCGGGCTGGAAGGGCTTCACGATGAAGTCCCGCGCGCCGGCCTGGATCGACTCGATCACCATCGACTGCTGGCCCATCGCCGAGCACATGACCACCCGGGCGGCGGGGTCATCGCCGCGGATCGCCCGCAGGGCGGCGATGCCGTCCATCTCGGGCATCGTGATGTCCATCGTGGTCAGGTCGGGCTTGAGCTCGCGGTACCTGGCGACCGCGTCCTGGCCGTTCTCGGCCTCGCCGACGATCTCGTAGCCGGCCTCGCTGAGGATGTTCTTGATCATCATCCGCATGAAGGCGGCGTCGTCTGCGATCAACACGCTCGGCATGTGCTCGGGCCCCTCGTCCGGGTGGTGCGTTCCACCGGGGGTATCGGGAGCGGCGACGCGCGACTTGACCCGCCGTGGCGGCGGCGGACCCGGCCGGATGGCCGCCCACGGGGGGCGCCGGTAGCCTCGCCGGCGTGCTGACCCGGCTCCGCAGGCGAGCGGCCGGGGGCCGGGCCGCCGTGCCGGGCGGCCACGGCGACGCTCCACGCCTGGCGTTCCGCGCGGACGTCGAGGGCCTGCGCGGCGTCGCCACGGCCCTGGTGCTCCTCTACCACGCCGGCGTCCCGGCCCTGCCCGGCGGCTACGTGGGCCTGGACGTCTTCTTCGTGATCTCCGGCTTCCTGATCACGGCCCTCGTCCTGCGCGAGCTGCGCTCGACCGGGACCGTGTCGCTGCGACGGTTCTACGCCCGGCGCATCCGCCGCCTGCTGCCGTCGGTCGTCGTCGTGCTGGCCGCCACGGCGGTCGCCGCCGCCGCGCTGATGACGCCCGTCGACCGGGAGGCGACGGCCGGGGACGTGCTCGCGGCGAACCTCTACGTCGTCAACTGGCGCTTCGCGGAGCAGCAGCTCGACTACTTCGCCGCCGACCTCGCGGCGAGCCCGGTGCAGCACTTCTGGTCGCTGTCGGTCGAGGAGCAGTTCTACGTGGTGTGGCCCGTGTTGCTGCTCGGGGCCGCCCTGTGGCGCGCGCGCCGCGGCCGCGACCCGCTGCCCGCGGTGGCCGCGCTCGTGGTGCTGGTCGGCGCCGCGCTGCTGGCGTACTCGATCCGCCACACGGCCGAGCAGCCCTCCGCCGCCTACTTCTCGACCCTCGCGCGCGGCTGGGAGTTCGCCGTGGGCGCGCTGATCGCCGTCATCCCGGCGCGGGCGGCGCGCATCCCCGCCCGGGCCGCGTCGCTGGTCGTGGTCGCGAGCGCGGCGGCGCTCGCGTGGGCGGCGGTCACCTACAGCGACGCCACCCGGTTCCCCGGCGCGGCGGCGCTCGTGCCAGCCCTCGCATCGGCGGCGATCATCGCCGCGGGGCTGGCCCACGCCCGCACGCTCCCGGCGCGACTGCTGGCGGCCGCCCCCAACCGCTGGGTCGGCCGGATCTCGTACTCCTGGTACCTGTGGCACTGGCCCCTGCTGGTGTTCGCGTCGATCGCATGGGGCGACCTGTCCGTGCCGGCGCGGGTCGCGGTCGTGGCGGCGTCGGTCGTGCCCGCCTGGATCGCCCACCGCGCGGTCGAGGAGCCGTTCCGGCGCTCGCGCCGCCTGGCCGCCTCGCCGGGCCTCACCCTGCGCCTGGGCGTCGCCTGCACCGCGGTGGTCGCGCTCGTCGGCCTCGCCTCGTGGACGAGCGTGCCCAGCGTGCCCGTCGCGACCGCCGCCGAGGCGGTCGGCGCGCGCGCGCTCGAGCGCGACACGGGCCTGCAGGCCTCGGCCCGGGCGATCCGACCCGCGCCGCGGTCGGCGGTCCGCGACCGCGGCCGCGCCGACGCCGACGGCTGCCTGGTGCGGCGCAGCGCCACGCGCTCGCCGGCCTGCGTCTACGGCGACCCGCTGTCGCGGACCACCGTGGTGCTGTTCGGCGACTCCCACGCGATGCAGGCGTTCCCCGCGCTCGAGCCGATCGCCCGCCGGCGTGGGTGGCGGCTCGTGGTGCTGACGAAGGCCGGGTGCACGCCCGCCGCCGCGGCCACCTGGCACGCGCGCGCGAAGCGCCGGTTCACCGAGTGCGAGCGCTGGCGCGACCACGCCCTGCGGCGGGTCGCGCGCGAGCGCCCCGCGCTGGTCGTGGCGGGCAACCTCGACACGCACGTCGTGGTGCGCGACGGCCGCCGCCTGGAGGCGCGCGAGGGCGCCGCCGCGCTCGAGCGCGGCCTCGCGGCGACGCTGCGCCGCCTGCGGGCCACGGGCGCCCGGGTGGCCGTGATCGGCGGCGTGCCGCACCCGCCGATCGACGCCCGCGCCTGCGTGTCGCGCTCGCTGCGGTCGCTGCGCGACTGCTCGTTCCCGCGGCGCGCGGCCTACGACCACCCGGCCGTCAACCTGCGCGCGGCGCGGCGGGCCGGAGCGCGGTCCGTCGACCTCACGCCGGTCCTCTGCCCGGGCAGCCGCTGCCCCGCGGTCATCGGCAACGTGCTCGTCTACCGCAACACGACGCACGTCACGGCCACGTACATGGCCACCGTCTCGCGGTGGCTGGAGCGCCGCCTGCCGCGGCCGGCGCGCCGATGAGGGCGCGGGCCGGCCGCGGCCGGGGACGCTAGGCCGGCTCGGGGCCCTGGCCCTCGCGGAACCTGCGCCAGTCGGCGGGGCGCTTCTCCTGGAAGGAGGCGATCCCCTCCGCCGGCTCCGGGCCGTACACGTGGTTGAGGGCCACCAGCTCCAGGCCGTGCTGGATGCCGGAGGCGAGCTGGTCGGTGGCCGCGTTCAGCGCGATCTTGGCCAGGCGCAGGCCCTGCGGCGAGCGGCGCAGGATCCCTTCGCACCAGCGGTCGACCTCGGCGTCGAGCTCCTCGTCGGGCACCACCGCGTTGACCAGGCCCATGGCGAGGGCCTCCTCGGCCGAGTACTGGCGGGTGAGGAAGAGGATCTCGCGCGCCTTCTTCTCGCCCACCAGCGCGGGCATCAGCTGGCAGCCCCACCACAGCGGCGCCGAGCCGATCTTCGGGCCGGCCTGGCCGAAGCGGGCCGACTCGCCGGCGATCGTCAGGTCGCACATCACGTTGAGCTCGTTGCCGCCGCCGATGCAGTAGCCGCGCACCCGGGCGATGATCGGCTTGCCGTTGTTGCGGATGGCCAGCGCCAGCCGGTCGTGGAGGTGGTGCAGGCCGCGCTTCTCGGCCATCGTGGCGGTCGGCTCGCGCACGTCGCCGCCCACGCAGAAGGCCCGCTCGCCGGCGCCGGTGAACACGATCACGCCGACCGCCTCGTCGTCGGCCGCCGCCTCGAAGGCCTCGCACAGCTCGCGGATCGTCTGGACCCGGAAGGCGTTGAGCCGGTCGGGCCGGTCGATGGTGATCGTGGCGCGGCCGCCGCCCACCTCGTAGCGGATGTCCTCGAAGCGCTCGGGCACGGTGCTCCCCTCCTCTGGCACGTGGCGGCCGGGTCGGTTGACCCGGCGTCTCGCGGCTCGTAGCGTACGGCCGTAAGCAGAGCGTACAGGCGTACGCAGACACCGCTCCCCGGACCCCGAAAGGCACCGATGACCACCTCGGCAACCCCGCCCCCGGACCCGCGCGCGATCGTCGAGGGCGCGCCGGCCGGTCTCGACGACGCGCTCGCCTACCCCTTCTTCCAGTCGGTCTTCGACCGCAAGAGCCGCCGCATGGGCCTCGGCATGACCATGCCCGGCACGCTCGGCTACGAGAGCCCGTACGAGGCCGTGCCGCTCTCGGAGCTCGAGGAGGCGCTGCTGCTCGTGGCCGGCACCGGCCTGACCGGCCTCAACCTCGGCGACATCGACCCCTCCATGGGCGCCGACGCCCTCGTGCAGTGGACCGCCCGCACCTGGCCGTCCTCGTGCTCCAACCACGGCACGGAGCTGTTCTTCACCAACGACGAGGGGCTCTTCTTCCTCGACATGTGGCGCCTGCTGCCCGAGCCGGGCGAGATCAGCACCCTCTCCGGCAAGCCCCGCGACGCTCAGGTCGAGTGGATCCTCGATGCCGTGCGCCGCTCGAAGGTGAAGCTGCAGGACGGGCGCGCCGAGCTGCCGACCGGGCTGCCGGGCCTGTTCGTGTTCAACCACTGGAACGCGAACATGCCGGGCTCCACGCTCTTCCTGCCGGTCTCGAACATGACGCTCGAGTACATCAACCTGCTGTTCATCTACTTCTCGCCCGAGTACCGCTTCGTGCTCGTGGACGAGACGAACGGCTACGAGCCCTGCGGCCTGCAGCGCTGGATCGACTCGGGCCGCCTCGACGCCCAGCGCCAGATGGGGATCGTCGAGATCGAGCAGCGGGTGCTCTCGATGCAGGTCGTCGAGCAGGCCTTCATCTGCCAGAACATGAACCTCGCCATGCAGGCGATGGGCCTCGGCGGCTGGACCTACACCGGCTACATCGCCCGCTTCGCCCTGGGCGGCATGGACGTGCCGGGCCTCGGCTTCACCTTCGCCGACGCCAAGCGCGGGCCGAGCGTCCCGGTGGGCCGCGACGGCGTGTTCGAGGCCTTCGTGCCGCCGTACCACGCCGACATGGACGCCGCGGTCGACGCCTTCCTCGAGGCGAAGTGGAGCAACTACGAGCCGGACGTGCCGAAGGCCTACCTCGAGCCGGACAAGGTCACCTCGCAGATCCGCCGGCCCGACGACGAGACGGTGCAGATCGTCAAGGACTACTGCCGGTACGTCCACGAGACCTACGGCCGCTTCCCGGCCTACCTCGACCCGATGTACCAGCGGCTGACCTGCCAGGCGCAGCACGCCGACCTCGACTTCTACGACCGCTACTACCCGCCGGGCTCCTACACCCCCCAGCACCGGCACCACTTCGACCGCTGGCACCCGGACCTCGCCGACGACGAGGGCCGGCCGCCGCGGCGGGGGTAGCCGGGCGCGCGTGGCGACGGACCCCTCGGCCACCGGGCGGCCCCGGGAGCCCCTCGAGCGGAGGAGGATCCTGGAGGCCGCCCTGCGGCTCATCGACGAGCACGGCATGGCCGAGCTGTCGATGCGCCGCCTGGGCGCCGAGCTCGGCGTGCAGGCGATGTCGCTCTACCGGCACGTCGAGAACAAGCAGGCGGTGGTCGAGGGCGTCCGCGAGCTGATCTACGAGGAGCTGGCGGCGCTGCGGCCCACGGGGCCGCCGCCCGCGCGCTGGGAGGACGCCCTCGTGGCGCTCGCCCGCGACTTCCGGCGCACCTTCCAGCGCCACCCCCACGCGCTGGGCCTGTTCGCCACCGACCTCGACCGCGCGTACGCGGCCTGCGCGCGCATCCTCGAGCCGCCGCTGCGGGCCCTCGCCGACGCCGGCTTCGACCCGGACGCCGCGGCGGCCGCGCTGCGGGTGGTGGTGCGCTACGTGCTCGCCTCGGAGCTGCTGTCCGCGACCGTCACGAGCCTGTCGCCGCCGCTGGCGCCGGCCGAGGTCGACGCGGTGGCGGCGGAGCACCCGCTGGTGGGCCACCTCGTGCGCCACGTGCGCGCGCGCGAGCCGGAGGGCATGGTCGAGCCCGGGCTCGACCTGATCATCGCCGGGCTGCGCGTCTCCGGCCTGACCGGGCCGCCGGGCGGGTAGCCGGTCGCCGGCGGCCGATGTTCGGGTCGCCTCATAATCCGTGTTCGCGTACCCTTGCGTCGTGCGCCCCGGTCGTGCAGTGTCCCGGCCACGGGACGGGGCGCCATCGGCAGGGCGCCCCGCACCCCGTCGGTGGCCGGGCCGCCCTCGCCCGGGCCGCCCCCCGGACCCGGGCGCCAGGAGCCCCTGGCGCCCGGGTCCGCCCTCGGGGTCACCCCGCCCCGGCGGCCCGCATGATCTGCGACAGGTCGGAGAGCATCCGACCGGCCAGCGAGTTGGTGAGGGCCACGAACGCGGGCAGCAGGATGGCGCTGCCGGCGAGGGCCACCACGATCTTCAGCGGCAGCCCCACGATGAAGATGTTCATCTGGGGCACGGCGCGCGAGATGACGCCGAGCGTGACGTCGGTGATGAGCAGCGCGCCCAGGATCGGCGCGCCGATCTGCACGACCACGAGGAAGATGTCGTCGGCGCGCTCCAGCACGCCGGAGATCACCGCGCTCAGGTCCGGGTCGGCGAGCGGGTGCGCCAGCGTGAACGAGCGCACGACCCCGGCCACGAGCAGCTGGTGGCCGCCCATCGCGAGGAAGCAGGTGATCGCGATGAGGTTGTACCAGCGCCCCAGCACCGACACGCTCACGTTGGAGGTCGGGTCGAGCGTCTGCGAGACGGCGAAGCCCGCCGACATGTCGATGAACGAGCCCGCCGTCTGGACGGCGGCGAACAGGAACTGGGCCACCAGGCCGAAGGCGACGCCGATGATCGCCTCCTTCACGGCGAGCACCGACAGCCCGATGACGCTGTCCGGCACCTGGCCGCCCTGGCTCGCGGCGATCGGCAGCGAGATCCAGCTGATCAGCACCACGAGGCCGGCCTTCACCCGCACGGGGATGCTGCGC